>CAYVBP010000016.1:0-23912 GCA_964449155.1 uncultured Rhodospirillaceae bacterium
TAGTCGCACATTCGCGCGAGCATTGATCCATGACGCCAAACATACGGAACCGGCGACCATCTGACAACGCATCGCTCAGAAAATCCAAGCTCCAGACCTGACTGATGCTGTCCGGCTTCGGCAAAGGCAAGCGCGTGCCGACGGCTCTTTTGCGGCTTTTCCTGCGTTTGACCATCAGGCCTTCCTCCTTATAAATCCGGTAGATCTTCTTGATGTTGCAAACAAACCCTTTGCGCCGGAGCATACCGTTGTTCGATCTTGAAAGAAAGATTAAAGGGAAATCGCCGGACGAGCGCTTGCACGCGCGCAGCTCTTAATCCTATCTCTGTCTTTCAAGATGTTCCGCCGTGTCGCGAATTTGCTCATCCATGCTGCGCAAATAAAGGCCATGCGCCTTAAGCAGCCGCATCATGGGCTGAGCCTCCCCTACGTAAATGTCGTCAGACTCGGCGGGATTCATCGGGGGCCGCGTAATAGGCAGCTTTGGCGCGTTTAGCGCCATGCGGATGAGATCCGCAAGTTCGGACAGCTCCAGACTTTCAGCGCCTCGCGTATCAAAAACCGCAACATCGCCCTTTTGGGGAGTCAACAGCATCGAGAAAGCAAGCGCCAGCAAATCCAGAACATGGATATAAGAGCGCACGACGCGATGCGCTGCGCGGATGGAAATGGGCTGTGCCGCCAGAGCAGCTTTGATCATCGAGGCAAGGGCGTAGATTTCTGTCTTGTTGATGAAGGCGCCAGATAAATTAAAAAGGCGGGGCATGCAGACAGGCGCTTTTTCGGCAAGTGCCAGAAACCTCTGTTCGTCCTTTTGTTTGAGAACGCCGTAGGGATTAGCTTTTATGTCATCGTCAACCGTGTGCGTGCCGCTTCGGTAAACCGCTCCGGATGAAGGCATGAAAAAACCGCGCAAAGTGCAGTTGCAAATGGCTTTTGCGACAATATCGGAAAGGCGTTCGTTCGTTTTAATGTAGTCGTCGATATTCATATTCGCGACGCGGTCGCGCGTCACAAAAGCGCAGTGGAAAAATATCTTTTCTTCGCCCCCGTGGTTATTCATTTCCTCAATCATGCGACAGGGAAGAACACGCCCCGAACGCAGAGTCAAAGGCCTTTCTTTCGACCCATAGACGCTGACACGCTCCGTTAACGCATCGCCCAAGACCTCATCAAGAATTTCGAGAATATTCCGGCCTATCCACCCTCCGCCTCCCGTTACGATCAGCGACGCTTTGTTTTGTCTCAATGCCTCGGCCAACACGGCAGGGAATCGGGAAGCTTGGACCGTCATGCCTTGCCTTTGGCTTTATGATCCTTGTGGCAGAAAGCGGCGATAGTTTCCGCCATATAATCCATGGCTTCGTCGCTGAGGCCCGGGTACACGCCAAGCCAGAATGTATCGCGCATGACAATATCGCTGGACGTCATGTTGCCGTGAACACGAAAGGCGCGGCCCTGCATATAGGGCTGGCGCGTCAAATTGCCTCCGAACAACAAGCGCGTGGCGATTTTCTTTTCATTCAGATATTTGAGCAGATCGTCGCGTTTGAACGGAGCGCCTGCGCGAACCGTCAGCACAAAGCCAAACCATGAGGGATCGGATTGGGGCGTCGCTTCGGGCAGGATGAAAAAGTCTTCAACATTCTTTAGGGCGGCCTTGAAACGTTTGAAATTCGCCTTGCGGCGCGCGACAAACCCTTCGAGCTTGTCCAGCTGCGTATAACCGACTGCAGCCTGCATATCCGTAATTTTGAGGTTATAGCCCATGTTCGAATAGGTATATTTGTGGTCGTAGCCTTCCGGCAAGCTTCCCAGTTTCCAACCGAAGCGTTTTTTGCAGGTGTTGTCACAACCCGGCGCACACCAGCAGTCGCGGCCCCAGTCTCGGACGGATTCCAGAATGCGGTTCATCGTCGCAGTATTCGTACAAACGGCCCCGCCCTCCCCCATCGTTATGTGATGCGCGGGATAAAAACTGAAAGTGCCGATATCGCCGAACGTTCCTACCGGCTTGTCCTTAAAGGTTGCGCCCAAAGCATCGCAGGTGTCTTCGATCACGAACAGTTTATGTTTTTTGGCGACAGCCATGACCGTATCAAGATCGAAGGGATTGCCCAAGGTATGCGCAACCATAATGGCTTTGGTCTTTTTGCTTAACGCTGCTTCGATCAGATCGGCCCTGATGTTATAGGTCGGGATTTCAACATCGACAAAAACGGGAACCAATCCGTTTTGCATTAACGGGTTGATTGTCGTTGGAAAACCTGTCGCGCATGTAATGACTTCATCGCCTGCTTTCAGCGCGCGGTCGCCCAACATGTGGCTGGTCAAAGCCGTTGCGGCCAGCAAATTCGCCGAGGAGCCGGAATTGCATGTCAGCACATGGTGAATGCCAAGCACTTTGGCCAGACGCTTTTCAAAAGCGTCGTTATAGCGTCCCGTCGTGAGCCAGAATTCCAGCGCGCTGTCCACAAGGGAAACCATTTCAGGAGCGCCATAGACGCGACCCGAAACCGGAACAGGGCTTTTACCCGCAACGAAGGGCTTTGGGGCATGAGCAAGCTCTGCGTAGCGTTCGACAAGCCCCAGTATTTTCTCGCGCAGCTTCTCAGCCTCGGGGGATGACGCTGTCAGATTCGGGGGTAACGGCTGGCTCATTGTTTTCTCCTACAAAGATGTTGAATGCGACGAGGCTGTTTCATAGGCGTCTATTTGCGCCATCGTTATGGATTGCATGTCTTTGCCTTCCAGATGCGTTTTGGCCCAATCAACGGTCATTGCCAAAGCCTGCCGCAACGTCAGACGCGGCTTCCAACCCAATTCCGCTTTCGCTTTGCTGGAATCGAGTCTCAAAAGCTTGGCTTCATGAAGCTTGCGGGCATCGGCAACAACTTCAGGTTTAATACCGCCGCCCCACAGATCGCATACAACGTCCGCAACGCTGCCGACAGGAACGTCGCTATCGCTTTCGGGGCCGAAGTTCCAGCATTCGGGGCCGTCGGGCATCTTTTGCCATAAATATTCGGCTGCGAGCAGATAGCCGGATAACGGCTCAAGAACATGCTGCCATGGCCTTATGGCTTTTGGATTGCGCAGGATCGGGGGCTCATTGACAGACAGCGCTGCGATTATATCCGTCATAAGGCGATCCTTGGCCCAATCGCCTCCGCCGATCACATTTCCCGCGCGAACCGATGCGACGCATGCCGTGCCCTGATTGAAGAAAGAGCGCCCGTATGCGGACACCGCAAGCTCGGCGCAGCCTTTGCTGCTGCTGTAGGGATCGTGTCCGCCCACGGGATCGCTTTCGCGATAGGGCCAGATCTGTTCCTTGTTCTCGTAACATTTATCCGTTGTGATCACGAGATTGACTTTTGAAGTTCCGGTTTGCCTTGCCGCCTCCAGAACGTTGACTGTGCCCATGACATTCGTTGCATACGTTTCAACCGGCATGTCATAGGAAAGGCGCAAGATAGGCTGCGCCGCAAGATGCAAAACAATATCGGGCTTAAATTTTCGCATAGCCTCCAAAAGAGCGGGCAGATCGCGGATATCGCCGATTTGATGATGGGCTATGCCGGATTTAACCTTTGCAGTCGTGAAAAGATTGGGCTCGGTCAGAGGGTCAAGGGAGTAGCCTGACGTTACGGCTCCCAATTTATTCAACCACAAAGCCAGCCAGCCGCCCTTGAAACCGGTATGGCCCGTAAGGAAAACACGCCTGCCCTTCCAGAAATCCTGAGAAGGATTTTGGGGCATCGGCACAACCAAAGCGCTGCTCATGCCTTGCCCCTCATGGCCGGATAGGGCGCGCCGTTTTTATCAGCCAGCTCTTGCGGCGCGACATCTTTCCACAATTTCCATGGCGCATTGCCGCTGGCCCATAATTCTTCAAGATTATGGCGATCCCGCAAGGTATCCATCGGCTGCCAAAAACCGTGATGTTCAAACGCCCTCAATTGCTTTTCACGGGCCAGACGTTCCAACGGCTCCTTTTCCCACAGCGTGGCGTCGCCCTCGATAAAATCGATAACCTTTGGCGACAGAACGAAGAAGCCGCCATTGATTAGACCGCCTTCTGCCGCAGGTTTTTCGATAAAGCGGCGCACAGCGCCTTTGGCTATGTCAAGCGAGCCAAAACGCGCCATGGGGCGCACAGCAGTAACCGTCGCAAGCTTTCCATGCTTGCGGTGAAAGTCTATGCTGGCTGCAATATCCACGTTACTAACGCCGTCACCGTAAGTCATGCAGAAAGCGTCGCAATCGTCTAAATACTTGCTTGCACGGCGAAGGCGGCCGCCCGTCATCGTCTCTTCACCCGTTTCGACAAGCGTTATGCGCCAATCCTCGACCGCCTTTTGATGGACGCGCACGCCATTCATCGTATCGATGGTAATATCGACGTTATGCAGGCCGTAATTCAGGAAATATTCCTTAATCTTAAAGCCCTTGTAGCCAAGGCAAATGATGAAATCGTTGACGCCGAAGCTGGAATACAGCTTCATAATGTGCCAAAGAATAGGCCGTCCGCCGACTTCGACCAGCGGTTTCGGCGTCAAGACCGTTTCCTCGCTGAGGCGCGTTCCTTTGCCCCCCGCCAAAATGACAGCCTTCATCCCTTTTTGTTTCGTCATAATTTTCTCATATATTCATTGAAGCGACTGCTCTACGATGCTGGAACCTTACGATATTGTTCTCATGGCTACAAGAATTAGAAACCCCCTTTTTAGGGGCATTTCCCCTGTTTTTTCTGTGGCGATCACTTTAAATAACGCGCCACTTTGGCATAGAGCGCATCGTCCAAATCCGGGGACATTTTATGGAGCGGGTTAGATTCCATGCTTCCCGTCGCCGTCACGCGGCTGGCAATTTTCGGGAAGTAGGTTTGCTGTGGATCGATAGGCACAATAAAGGCGGCAACACCCTGTTGTTCGAACAGTTTTTTGAAGGCAGGATCTTCTTCAAAACCCGGTTTCAGTCGAATGACGGGCACATCCCAGACCCCGAACAGCTTCTCCCAGTTCGGGAAGCCCAGTCCTGTTTTAATATCGCAACCGACATAACGGCCCCCGAAATAGCTCCGCTGGGTCATGCGGATGGAGGCATAGCCGTTATCGTCATAGATGAAGATTTTAAGATTGAGTTTGTTGATGGCTGCAGTGCCGATTTCTTGAATGTTCTGGGAGAAACCGCCGTCGCCTTCGATCAGGATCGTGCGGCGCCCCTGTCCCGCAAAGGCCGCCCCTATGGAGCCCGAAAGCCCATAGCCCATTGACGCAAGCCCGTGATTGGTGACGATAACCTGCCCGGCCTTCTGTTGAAAAGCTTGCATGATGGTCGTAAACGCGCCGCCGCTGCTACAGGGAATGACAAGATCGTCTTTTGTCGCAACTTTGGACAGGAGCAAAGCGAATTCGAAAGGCGAGACGAAGCCTTCCCCCGTCGTATTACAGGCTTCGGAAGTAGGCAACGCTTGTTTGACCTCGCGACAGAAAGAGAGCCATTCTTCATGTGTGCCAAGATCTGACTTGGCAAGATGCTGGAGAACCTGATTGGCGTCGCCACAGACAGGCATATCGACTTTCGGGTGGCCTTTATCGAGTTCGGCCTTATCGCAATCGACTTGAACGACTTTGCCGACGGGGACGAATTCCTGCCAGTTAAAGCCCGTTTGCTGTAGGCCAAGGCGCGTCCCCAACGCGACCAGAACGTCGGCCTGCTGTAAAAGGAGGTTCGCATAACGCTGACCCCATGTATTCGGACGGCCGAAATAAGCGGGATTGTCGGCGCTAATGCGATCCGTGCCGTTCCACGTCGTGGTGACCGGCACACCCATTTTCTCAAAGCCAATCTTGGCCGCGACGTTGCGATCCACGCCCCCGCCAAGCAGTATCATGGGCCGCTTTGCGTTGCGCACCCGTTCGACGATTTTGTTCAGCTCCGCCTCCGGCACTTGCTTGACAGCGTTGGCCGGAGACTTTACGGACGCTTCGAGCGCGGAAAGCTCGACAGTGCGGGCCTGAATATCCAAAGGCACTTCGATAAAGACCGGCCCTTTGCGCCCGCGCGCGCTGGTTTGGCTCATGTCAAAGAAAGTTTGCTTGTCGAGAACATCCTCAAGGGTTTTCGACAAAAGGCAGATCGGTTTCGCAATGGCGGAGCCATCGATTTCCTGAATGCCGCGCTGGCGCAGCTTGCCGTGGCTAAGATCCGCCGATTTGACCTGACCGCCCATAACCAGAAGCTCGCGGCTTTCAAGCCATGCGCCCCCTATTGCCGTAATGACGTTGGTGAGCCCAGGCCCCGATGTAACAAGCGCAAAGGCGCGTTCGTTTTTTGTCGTCTCATTAAAATATTCGGCTGCAATGCCCGCAGCGACTTCATGGATGACAGGAATGCCCTTCATTTTCCGGGAGCATGACTCCAGCAGATGCATAACACCGCCGCCGCCCACGTAGAAGAAAGTCGTATATCCGAAATCCACCAACCAGTCGGCCAGAACGTCGCTATATTTTGAAGGCATGATTTTTGCTCATTATGGGTTTGAAGGATAATAGTCGGGCCGATCCCGGACTCAAGTCAAAAAGCCTCCTTCCCTCTCGGAAAGGAATGCTTTTTCAATCGATTCCGCGCTCGCGCGTCCGTCTCTTATTGCATAGTTGGTTCCCCTGTCTTCAGGGTATATCTGCGCCATTGTCGCAATCATGGCGTTTTTAAATACTGTTTCTTTTCCGGGAACATAGGCCGAATACCCTCGCTCTGTAACAGGCTGGGCAAATTCAGCGCGGGAAACGCGATGCTCGATAATCCATGAGCGATCCATTTCAGGAAACATGCGTTTAAGGTGTTCCACGGCAAAATCGACATGGGCCTCGTCGCCGAGACTCCATAAAGCATCGTCAAGGGTCAGATAGCGCGATAAAAAGACAATGTGCGACCCTGCATAATTTTCCGGGCTGTCAAAATTGGTATGTTCGATAACGCCGACGAAGGGAAAGCCAGGATCGTTGACGTTAAGCCAGTAGATATCCGACAGCTTCTGCTTCAGGCGCAAGACCAGACATACATTGCCCAGATATTTGACGCTGCGGAGTTTTTTAATCCATTCTCCATCCGCCGCTTTTTCAAAAATATCGGCGATAATCGGAAACGCCGGAGTAAAAAGAAATTGCCGTCCAAAAATAATCTCTCCCGAAGCTGTGCGAACGCCCTTGAGCTGATCCTTGTCCGTTTCCACGCCAATGACTCTTTCGCCATAGCCGACTTTGCCACCGAAACGCGTAATGGCGCTGACTAAAGCGTCCGAAAGCCGGCCAAAGCCTCCTTTAAAATAAGCAAGCTCTTCGTTGCCCGTGTCGTTCCGCGTGCTGCCGCGCAATACCAGCTTTTTCCACATCCAGACGGCATTGACCGCATCCGCATACACGGAAAACTTTGATGAGATAAGGGGTTCCCATACAGTGCGATAAACTTTCTTTCCGCACAAAGGCTCCAGCCATTCCCGAACGGAAAGATGCTCGATGCTGTGCCAGTCCTTAATGCGGCGGACAAGAAAGACAAGAAGCCCCAGACGAATGCGATCTATAAACGGAAGCGCGGTAAATCGCAAAAGATCCAAAGGCGTGGAAAGTTTCCAGAGGCGGCCTTTGAAGTACATGCCCGTTCTTGACGGAAGAGTGACGATATCTCCTTCCATCCCCAGCTCTTTCACAAGCTCGGGCACATAAACGTCATTATTGAACCAATGATGGTAGAATTTTTCAACCCTTGTGCCATCGGCAAACGCGAACGTTCCGGTTAATCCCCCCGCAGCGCTATCGGCCTCTATCACGCGCACTTTGTATCCCTTTTTACCAAGAACAAAGGCGGCAGTAAGACCCGTGTACCCACCGCCCACAATCACCACGTCGTATTGCTCAGTCATGCCAAATACCTTCAGCCTTTATTTTCCGAGAGAGAACACATTTTTGCTTTTGCGAAACGTGATCCAACGATTCAACGAAAACTGCAAGACCACAACCACGGGGAGGGTCAGAATTTTGGCAACGCGCTCATCGATAATAAATCGTTCGACAAAAAGCCACATGAGCGCGGCGGAAACTAGATACCCCAGCCCCGCGACGCCCAAAAACAGCGCCAAGCGGCGAGACACCTGATCGCGAACGCCAAATGTGATTTTCCTGTTCAACACGAAGCTGACCAGCGTGCCGGATAAATAACCGATCGCGTTCGCGCCCTGATACCCCGCCCCCAGGCCAAGGGCCAAACGGAATATCGCGTAATCGGACAACACGCCCGTACCGCCGCAGAGGCAATAAAGGAGGAACTGCATTACCTCTGGCTCCCTTTGTGCTCGATCGCGCTTTCGCCAACTTTTTCAGCAATGACATATTGCGGCCTTGCGTTAATAGTCAGAAGCACACGCCCGAGATACTCGCCCAGCATGCCGAGCGCGAGCAGTTGCACACCGCCGATAATGAGGATGGTCACAATCAATGAAGACCATCCGATTGGCATCACATTCAACGTAAATCTTTGAATGATAAACAAGATCGCCAATAAAAAGCCGACACCCGCCATCAACAAACCGAAAAAAGACGTGATGCGCAGCGGGAAGATTGAAAAGCTGGTCGCCATTTTGAGCCACAGCGAAACCGACGTACAGAATCCATAATTGCTATTGCCCGCAAAGCGGTCATGGTGATCGACATTGACGGTTGCTATGTTGCGCGTGACAGAGAGAATAAGGCCGTCCACATAGACATAGGGCCCTTCGTATCGAAGAACTTCGTCGCGGATAATAGCCTTAAAGGCGCGGAACGGAGAAAGATACAATTCTCTCGGTTTGTTCATCAGAAAGCTGGCAACGGCATTTGTCAGATAGCTGCCAAGAATTTTCCATGAGGGATGCTTGCGAGAATTGAACTTTGCGTAGGCCACATCATGCCCGCATTTTATCATGTCTACAAGAAGAGGAATATCGGCAGGGGAGTGTTGCAGATCATCATCCATCGTCACGATGATCTCGCCCTTGGCGTGGGCCAGCCCCGCCATCACGGCATTATGCTGCCCTGCGTTAATACGCAAAAGGATGCCGCGAACATTGGCGTTTTCTTTGGCAAGGCGGCTGATGACCTCCCAGCTCTTGTCCGGGGATTGATCGCAAACAAAAATGATCTCGTAAGACCAGCCGCGAGACTGCATGACAGTATGGACCTGAGCCACAAGCTCAGGCAAAACCTTCTCGCCTCCGTATACTGGTATCACTATTGAAATAGTAAGCATGAGGACTCTGGTGAATGGGTGAAAGAAGAAGAACTTTCCGGCCAAGCTGCCGGAATGTAACCCTGTTTGAGGTTACCATTCCTTTCCTTCAATTTGAACGCTTTTCTCCTTGTTCTTGAAACTTTTGCCGTAGTATTTGCGGATTACCCTTTCGACATAACTGTCGTCAAAATTAATGCCTATAGACTGGGCGGTTTTTCGTGCTTTTTCAGTGTCGATAAAATAAGAGCCGCCTGCATCAAGAACGGAATACGTTATTTGCGTAAGCGTTGTCTGAAGGCCCTCTGGTAGGGATTGGATAGAGGGAGATAGAGTGTCCACTACACAAGGCAGTGGACGCTACGGGATGGACGGAATTTCGAATAATCTGAATATGGAGCCAAGGCTGAGCCGGAATGGCAAGCGGCTGTGGAGCAAGGCGCAGAAACGGCTGATTGTGAGCGAGGCCATGAGCCCTGGCATGTCTGTTTCGAAGGCATCGCGACGGTATGACATAAACGCGAACCTTATCTTTCGGTGGATAAAAGCGGCGGGGACTGAGGTCGAGAAAAAAGGACAATTGATTCCGATTGGGATCATTGCCCCTCCTTTGGCGACGAAGGAACAGGAACGGTCGGCCGACACATCAAGGGCTTCTTCATGTGCGCCGTATGTTGGGCCAAAACTGATCGAGATTGAGCTTCGGAACGGGGCGAAGATCCGGATTGATGGCGATGTGCGGTTACTTATTTGCCGCCACGCTTGCCATTAAAGGGCCAGCACATTCGCTCCATAGAAGCCCAGGATTTTCTTGCATCAACATAAGGCGCTACCGAGCTATCCTGCAGGAATAGCCCGCAAAAAAACAAAAATTGCTACGATTGTGTATAATATCTCTGCCTGCCGAAATTTTTCTTCTAGCTCTTGAAAGTCAACATTTTTCAAAATAAGCCAGATAAAAAAGCGGCGATGACAATACCAATAATTGTTCGTGCTATTTTTTCATGGGCTCGTTCTGCAAACTATTGGACTACGGGACTTGACCGGACCGTTTTCTATGAAGCCGACGTACTCCTGAACTACATACAAAGGCCTGTTTTTTATTTCATTATAAATTCGACCAATATACTCGCCCATAATACCGATACTGACCAATTGAACGCCCCCGACAAACAGAACCGCGATCATTAGCGCTGTCCATCCTTCAACCCAAGTGCTCGTAAAAACTCTCAAGAATAAAGCGTATACTATTCCCATCAATGCTATAGCCGCTGAAATCATTCCCAAACCAACAGACAACTGGAGGGGCTTGGTTGAGAAAGAAAGGATGCCGTCAATGGCAAAGCAAAGCATGTTTTTGAGTAGATACTTAGATTCTCCCGCAAAACGCTCTGCTCTTTTATATGGCAACGCTATTTGCTTGAACCCAGCCCAGCTAACCATGCCGCGGACAAATCGATCTCGCTCTGGCATGGCCCGCAAGGTGTCAACAACTGCGCGGCTCATCAAACGAAAATCGCCAGTATCTAAAGGTATCGGCACTTCAGATAGTTTATTTAATAGCCGATAGAATCCTCGCGCCGTAGCTAACTTGAACGCCGACTCTCCAAGCCTTTCCGTGCGCGTTCCATAGACAACGTCGTAGCCCTCCCTCCACTTATCAATCATCTGATGAACAATTTCAGGGGGATCTTGCAGATCTGCGTCAATAAGAACAACCGCATCGCCGAGAGCCGCATCAATGCCCGCAGTAACGGCTATCTGATGACCGAAGTTGCGAGCAAAACATATGACCTTGATTCTAGCGTCTTCAGAAGCATATTTTTTCAGCAATTCTCGCGTTCTATCCTTACTGCCATCGTCGATAAATATTATTTCAACCGCCAAACCTTTGAGTTCCGCACAAAAATTCATGAGGCGTTTAAAAGTTTCAGAAATTACTTCTTCTTCGTTAAAGCATGGGACTACTATGGAAAGGAGATTTCTGTCTTCTTGATTCATCATCATGATTTTTGATGTCCGTCAGGGTTTCTTTTTTGCCAACGCCATGTGTCTTCGCACATTTTTTGGCTAATCTGGTAAAAATAATTCAAGAAAATTAGATTCCCACACCAGTGGGGATTTAATTTGATTATTCTTTGTGTGATCATTCTATTCCAGATCGACATGCCTACGCCAGACTGCGCCGCCCTACTCAGTATCTACTGATACTATATTCAATGACTGGGCGCGTTCAATATATAATTTTTGATCTTTTCTTTGTTTGGTTCCGTGAACATACGGACTGCGGCCAGAGAGAGGTGGTGTTGGTCGTAGGTGACGAGGTCGCTGCCAAATTTGAACTGGCATTGCGAATGAGGACAAAAGGTATCGACTTTGCTGATAAAAAGATACGCATACGCACCGAACAATCGGTTCCGATACTTGATGATCTGAAACAGGCGTTTAAAGCGGCGCTGAACAAGATCAGCAACAAAAGCCAGTTGGCCGGGACGATCCGCTATACCTTGTCGCGCTGGGTGTCGTTGACCCGTTACACGACTGATGGTCGTCTGGAGATGACCAATAACGCGGCGGAGCGCCGCGATACGCCCCTTGGCTTTGGGACGCAAGAACTGGCTGTTCGCCGGATCCTACACAGGAGGCGAACGCGCCGCAATCGTCTACACGATCATCTAAACTGCCAAGATGAACGGCCTCGATCCTGAAGCCTATCTCCGCGACATCATCGCCCACATCGCCGATCACCCCATCAATAAGATCGGCCAACAGCTCCCCTGGAACGTATCCGTCAAGCCCTCATAGCCACGGCCTTGAAGGGACGGTTACGTTATATGTGGGGCACACACCTTGATGGAAAATCGCCACGGCCTTGCCGTTGACGACATCGTCACAACGGCATCGGGGAAGGCCGAACGCCGCGCTTCGGAAAAGATCTGAAAGCCAAAGCCAAGCAAACAGGGCATCGCATCGCCGGAGACTTTCTGACCAATCTGATCGCCTACAACCTGATCCGCATTCCAAAACTGGTTGCTGCATAGGGCGGAGTCTGTCCAGAAGCCGAAAAATAGGCTTTGCAGATCAAAAACTGCAAAAATTGCCCAGAAAAACCTCCCGCCAAAACGCAGCCGATGCAAATCTTATCCAAATCTCACGTTTTTCAGCAAACTGCTAGAGTTACTGGCGATAAAATGACGCGCAAGCTGATTCAGATGTCTCGAAGCTCATTCGCTTGATTTTTAAGCGATATGCCAATAAACATGGTTTATCCTGACCTCCTGTAGATGATAAGAAATGACTATTTCCGATGCGGAATCAAGGCGCCTGCGCTTTCTGATTTGGGGCTTGTGCGGCCTTATAGGCGTTCTTTTGCTGAAATATGTTTTTTTCAGCGTTTTCCCGATTTACCCCGATGAAGTCAGTTACCGCATATCGACCACGCGCTATCTGATCGACGGACACGTCCGGATTACCTCGTGGGCCGCCTGCGCTTCCAGTTATGCGCTGCCTTTGCCCCTCATGATGAAAATCGGCGCCTATATATTAAGTCCCCTCTCCGCCATTATTCATTTTGGCGTTTTCCGACTCATCGCCATCGTCATCTTGCTGGTTGCCGCCATAGCGCTTCCACTCAGCGCCAGACAATTTAAACTTTCCTTAAAAGAACCCGAGGTTATGGCGACGTTATTGATGCTGATCGTTTTTATTATGACGATTCAGACTTTTTCGCCGTCGTCCGTCGCCATGTTCATGCTTCGGGGAGAATATCTTCTTTTCCTGTCTTTTCCGCTTTTGTTGTTCGCCGCCAGCAGAAAAGATGCTTTGCGGGTAGAAAAATGGGCGTGGTACGGCTGCACGATATTATTGTTTGTTGCGTCTTGTTGCCTACACCCAAAGACTCTTTTCTTTGTTCCATTTTTCGTCGGTTTTATTTGGTTTCTGTTCAAAGGTTCTTCTTTCGCGCTACGCGCCGCCCTGCTGGCCCCTGTTGCGCTCGCCGCGAAGCACTGCCTAGTTGCTTCCGCTCAAATGGTGAAATGCCCCGAATTTCCTGCCATGCAAGCGTTAAACTCGTCCTTCAACATTAACCCCATCGATTTATTGAAAGGAAAACCAGACGCGCTTTCAGATTTTTTTACCAACAATACTTTCGCGAATTTTCTTCAGATCGTTCACAAAGGATTATTCTCGACAAATTACATAGAAACCGCCGGCGTTGATTATTTTCCTTCGGTCGGAGCCTCCAACGGCTGGAATTTTATAGGCTATCCTGTCGCTAATGCGTTTATCCTGGCTTGTTTCTTGCTGATTTTTATCGGCATGGGTTGCGTATTATTTCAAGCGGCCATACGTTTTAAAGAAATCGGCAAAGAGCGCGAACGTGACATATTATGGCTGGCCGGCATTGGAATCGCCTGTACGATTCTGCATTTCCTTCACAACCGCGCGCGCCAGTTTTACGATTTTGGCATATGGAGTTATATACTGGCACTGTTTATTGCCTTCGGCCTCCTCGCTGTTTATTCCCTGCGCAAAAAAGAAGCCATCAAGGATTCTCCTCCTCGCTGTTATTGTTTGTACATTCTGCTGGCAGCCTTTTTCCTGTTCGGAAATATTGCAGAGGCTTTCCTGCTGCAAAAGATTCATTACAGAGCCGCACGGCATGGTTGGAGCGGAATTGGCACGCCCGTACTAAATGTGTCAAAGGAGAACCCTTCCGGCGTCGACTGGCACGAGGAATACAAGAGAGTGCAGTCGTTGCTACCTTCCTGCGGGGTCAAGGAAGAAAGCGCGCGGCTTATTGTCGATGATAGGGTTTATCCTTATGTCCAAAAGCATCCCAAGCCGGTTCAGTTGACCTGGCTGTGGTTTATTCATGATCAGGAAATGAGTCCGGATATCTCGCTGGAAGCCCGTTTTTCGGAAAGATGGAAACACACCCTTGCTTTTATGAAAACGAATGGAATGGCCGCTGTCGTCGGTTACTGCCCTTCGTTCGGTATCCTGGCCCCCGACAATCTTCTTGTCAGGGAAACAAACGACTGGAATCATTCCTTTTGCTGCCTGCGCGCCCCTGAGTAGTAGAAAAAGGGAATTCTTCCGCTGCTTGCATTTTGTGTCGTTTAACAATAGACCTCTTGTTTGATACTCTTCCAAACGGCTTCAGAAAAACGCGATAATGAGAATGAACCTGACACGTGCAGAAGTAAAATTCTTCCGCTTTATTTTTTGGAGCCTTCTGGTTTCTCTTGGCGCAATTTTCGTTAAATTTTATTTCTTTAGAGCCTATCCCGTTATTCCCGACGAAATTAGTTATCGGATCTTAACATCGCGCTATCTTCTCGATGGCCACGAGCGGATTACGATTTGGGCACCGTGCGTGTCAGCTTATGCGATTAAGCTCCCTTTTTTGCTGGAGATCGGAACCTATATTATCAATCCGATCGCCCATATTCATTCCTTCAGTTCTTTTCGTTATATCCCCATTGCCGTTCTGTTGGCTGGCGGCACCTGTCTTGGCTTAATGGCGAAGCGGCTTAAATTATCGATCCATAGTCCCGACACCCGCATTGCAGCCTTATTGCTTATTGTTTTTTTAATGAGCATCCAGACTTTTTCCCCCGCCTCTGCGGGATTGTTTCTCTTGCGCGGAGAATATGCCCTGTTTCTGGCAATGCCCTTGCTGCTGCTTGCTATCTGCAAGAATGACATGTCTTTAGCCCCCAGATGGAGCTGGTACGTTGTGGCAATATTGCTGTTTCTTGCTTCATGTTGCCTGCATCCCAAGACTCTCTTTTTTATTCCCTTCTTTGCCGCCTTCGTCTGGCTTTTGTTTTGGAAAGCCAGTATCCTTTTGCGCATCGTTTTGATCGCGCCGCTTGTTATTGCCGGAAAGCAATGTATGGAAGCGGCAAAGCAATGGGTTACCTGTCCCGAATATCCCCAGATGTCCAGCATAAATCAGGCTTTGAACGTAAATCCATTGGATATATTAAAAGGAAAAGCATCGGCAATTTCCGACTTTCTTTCAAACAACACCCTTTCAAGATTTATTTATCTTATTCGGGAAAGAGCGCTGTTCTCACGGGAGTGCGCCCCCGGCTCCGATTGTGCAACAGGCTATTTTCCGAAAATCAGCAGCGAAAACGGCTGGAATTATATCGGTTACCCCCTTGCGAACGCCTATATTATTTTGTGTCTTGTGCTGGTGATTGTTGGCGTTGCTGCGGTCATGGCTTTCATGATACGGCATCGCAAGAAAGGAATGCGCGATCTTGCCGAATATGGCGTCATAAAACTGGCGTGTATCGGGGTTGTGTGCACGTCAGCGCATCTCGCCTTCAATCGATGCAGGCATCTTATCGATTTTGCCACATGGATTTACCTGTTTTCTATTTTCTCGTCCTTCGGCCTTATGGCCATATTATCCATTCGCTCAAAGAGCACTTCTTCCAGCGGGTTAGCGGTTTTTCGCTTCCGTCCTTTTTGCTTCTTTTTGGCGGCTTTTTTCCTGTTCGGGAATCTTTCGGAAGCCGTTTTGCTTAATCATGTTTTATACCGCCCCATTAGGCATGGGTGGTCAGGCATCGGCGTTCCTGTCTTGGGCGTAGATCGAGAGACCGAACAAAAACGCGTCAAGGATTTTCTCCCTCGCTGCGGAAACATCAATAACAAATCGAGATTTATGGTAGACGACAAAATTTATCCTTATGTCGAAGTGTATCCAAAACCCGTTCCTTTGACATGGACGTGGTTTTTATTCGCCCAAAAAATGGAGCCCAATTTGCCTATAGAAGCGCAATTTACACAGAGATGGGCGCTTACTCTTGATTTTATGAAGAAAAATGAAATTACAGCCGTCGTGGGCTCTTGCCCGTCTTTCGGGATCAACATGCCCGAAAATCTTTTAGTGAGGGAATCAGATGACTGGAGTCATTCCTTCTGCTGTCTGCGCGCCCCCGATTAAACTGGGGTGGGCAACCGTTTGCGATTTGGCCAGAACTTCTTGGCAAGCAGGATAACCTCATCGTAGAACCATCCCGGCATTACGGAAAATATTCCCCATATAAAACGCGACTGCCATGGAAACACAATGCGGCTAACGCGCCGGTCGATAGCCCGCGCAATAATGCAAGCCGCCTGATCGGGATTCAATATCCCGGGCATATAAAAAGGAAGATCCTCCGTCATGGCCGTTTTGACAAAACCCGAACATGCGGTCGTAACCCGCACATTATATGGCGCGAGCGTGAGACGTAAGGCTTCGGTCCAAAGGTTCACCGCAGCTTTTGAGGCGGAATAGATGCCGGAATTTGGCGTAGCTCTCAAAGCCGAAATGCTGGAAATAGCGGCAAGTTGACCTTTTTTCCTCTGTTTCATGGGCTCGATAAACGATGCGAAGGTGTTTATAACGCCGATATAATTGGTCATCATGACCTGCTGCGCCGAAGGGGAATCGACGTAGTTCGCGGGATCTTCAATGCGGATTCCCGCATTGGCAATGACAACGTCGGGCACCCCGATTTTTTCCAGAATATCGTTGGACACGCTTTTCATAGAACCGGCGTCGCTAACGTCCGCGCTATAAACAAAGGTCATGGCTCCTTTTTTTATACAAGAATCCGCAACCTCCTTTAAAGCCGGCATGTTGTTATGAGCAATGAGACAAATCGTAAAACCGGGCCGGGCATAATAACGACACAGCGCCGCACCGATACCAGAAGACGATCCCGTAATGACAATACGCATGGCGAGTTTTTCCTACAACGATCAGGTATGGGGGTTTTTATTTTTTTCATTCTGGTGCGCGGGTTTCTTGAACACCAAATGATTCAGCCCCAAGTAATTGGCTACCAGAAGCAAGCCGGAAAGTACAATAGATGTATATGTCTGAAGCAAAACCGGATGGATGGACGTCAAGCTCATCGCGACATTAAGGGTGACAAAATTAATAAAATAAATGGTTCCCGAAAGCATAAGAAACCTTACAACTTCCAGATGAGGCGGGCCTTGTGATTTGAACGTAACCACTTTGTGAGACAGGAACGAAAATGATGTGCTGATGACAAAAGTCATCGCGAGAAGCCCGTTTGTTCCTGCCGACTTGCCCAATATCAGGTAAAGAAGCGGGAATATCCCGATATTTACAAAGGTATTGATTCCGCCGATCACAAGAAAACGGAAAAAAGACCTTGGCCTAAGAAAGTATTGTAGCCTAGCAAAAAAAACGTGTTTGTCGGCTAACACCGAAAGGTACGATTGAATTTTAGAATCCATTTTTCGGCTCTTTAACCTCGGTCTGCGCCGATGCCGCGCCATCGCGACGCCGATAAAAAGAAAGGGGGCCTTCTTTTTTGACTAATATAAACTCGGGATCAAGTTCTTTGAGAATAATACCCGATGACAACTGCAACACTTTTTTAAGACCGCAAGACTTGCTGTCGTAATATTTGGATCGGGGATAAGAAGGACACGGCATCGCGCTTGCATCATCGTAAACCACCAAGGCCGTCGGTGACTTGCGGACACAATCGACAACCGACTGAATAAGATCATAAGTAAGCAGGCTTGTCACATTCTCAAAATGGCCACAGTAGCGCTCCGGATTGGTGTACATTGACATTAAGTGGTCAAAAGGAGACAGAAAAAGGACGGTGTCGTTCGGCTTCATTTGAGCTCTGACAGCTTTCACCCGACTAACGACGGGTTCGGAAGGGGTCGTCGTCGTAAAATTTTCCCCGAGATCCGTCCATGCCTGTTTTGCAAAAGGCTCTATCATCTGTTCCTTGAACTGGCGAGCGCTGTTGTAATAAGAGATGGACTTAAAGCAGCAAAGAAAAATAAGTCCCAAGGCTATCGTTGCCTCTATTTTCCATCGGCGCTTATCAAAACCCCTTGTTGCCGGAAAGGATCGTTGCCAGGGGAAATACATGACCGCAAGCGGGGCAATAAGAGCCAGACAATAATAAAAATGCACTATCCATGAGTAATAAAGGAATTTAATCATGATAAGGGCGATGACCATCAAGAGACAAAAGCGCGCGGCGCGCTCGTTAATTTCAAATTTCATCGCTGCGACTGAAAGGAGCGCCAAAAGAGCCGCCATAGCCATGCAAAAAAGCAGGAAATACCTTCCTGCAAGCATCGGGAATATCCCGAATAAGCCCAAGTGCATGGTGTGCAAATAACCTCTTTCCAAAAAGGAGCTTAGGAGCATATAGGCTATCAAAGCGACACCGATGCCAACAAGATATGCGGCGCGGCGACCCAAGGTGTATTTGATATGCGGATTGATCAAAGCAAGGCCCTGCCCTATGGCGCCAACCAAGGCGAATTCCAAATTCCAAAAAGCGGAAAAGAATGTCGCCAGAATTGCGCCGATCGGCCGCCAGCGCGACTTGCCCCTGAACAACCAGAATATCGATGCCACCTGCAAAGCAAATCCGGCAGCGCGCAACGGACTAAAGCCCGGTGGGAGCTGAATATGCTGAAAGCCGATGTGAAACAATGCCATTAAAATTAAACAGGAAGAACTGATGACGGCCAACCAGCTTCGGGTTACATAGAGAACAAGCAAGGTCAGAACGACAATCCCCAACAATTGGGCTATTGGAAACGTATTAAAATAATTCGTCAGGTCAGGCGATGTCGCCTTTAAAAGCATGGCATGGAAAAGCGTATTGCCAACCCCATATAAATAGGGAATAGGCGACATAATGCCATATTGAAGCACATGCAAGGCAGGAACAACCAGATAAGCATGATGATAAAGCAGACGCCCTGCTTGCGATTGCCATTTTCCCGTTTCGGAAAGGGGCATCTGCAATTTGACGAGTTTTTCAGAGGAGATGTCTAAGTTACATTTAGCAGAGTCGCTCGAGGCCATTTCCGTTACTTTGGAAATGGCCTCTATGAACTCCTGCGCCATGAATTTCGAGTCCACGAAAAAAAGATTTTTTTCAATAATTTCCGAAGGAGTCATGCCCGCCTTCAACGTGGAAACGTTGCGATCAAGAATCTCCAGACAAGACAAGACATCTGAACGGCTAGCTGCGGGAAGGCTTTTAGACTCTGCGAGCAGAACCGAATCCTGGATCTCAAAATAATCATTCGTAATCTGAACCGGATACCAGGCTTTTGCCGCAATCCAGAGCAAAAGGATAAGAGGAAAAAGAAAAATGAAAGGGAGATACTTTTGCAAAAATGTTGGTTTTCCATCTTTTGCGTCAACACTTATATTGTTGCTCTCATAATTTTTTTCCCCCGCCATAAGCAAAGGCAACAGCGGCAGAAAAAACGCGAGGGAAGCCACGGCAAAAAAGACCCGCGAGAGCATCGATTGAGCCCCCACCAACATGGCAAGCGCTACGATAAACAAAAAATATAACGAGTCCTCTAACGCCCGCGTCACTCTTTTGCCTAATTGCGGCATGTAGGTGTAGACACCTTTAATGCCAAACACCGCCACACACGAAAGAGTAAGAATAAGGTATATGACGAAGGGGGCATTGTAGACGGGCATGGACGGGCCAAAGCCTGATATCCAATGCTTCATAAGTTCATTAGCTTGATTCCCAAGCCAATTTTTCAAAACCGCGCATACGATGCCAACCGTTAAGAAATATATGCCGACGTATATTGCCGCCCCTTTTGACAGAAAGGAGGGGTAGGCCTTCAAATAAGTTTCCGCGCGCGCATATCTTATTAAAAGCCAACCTCGCAAAGTTTCCAGCAGCTTTTCGAAAGGCTTGGATGGCATGAAAGCAACCTCACAAATTCTATAGTCAAAAGATTTTACGACAGATATCTATTTCCGTCTGATCGCGCAAGAATTAAAAATTAACACGTTCGTTTTCAACGACGCGGGGGGGGTGGCGGACTTGTTGGTGAATCGATAAAATGTACTCGCCGAGCACGCCAAGGAAAAAGATGATGATTCCGTTGAACAGAAACATGCCCGCGATCAGCGTTTTGATCCCCGAGCCGACAACAGGATCCGGCGAAATCAATCCGGTGATAATGTTGACGATCGCATACAATAGGCTTCCGATGGCAATCGCAAAGCCCATAAACAACGCCAGTCGCATAGGCACATGAGTCGTCGATATAATGCCGTTCAATCCCTGATCGATCAGATTGACAAGACGATTTTTCGACAGGCCGTTTCTGCGCGCGCACCAGCGGTATGGAATGCCGATTGTCTTTGACGAACAACGGAAGGGCATCGCGCGGACAAAGGGGTACATATCCTCAAACGCGCGCATGGCTTCGATAATTTTCTTATCGAGCAATTGAAAGTCGCTGAGATTCAGGGGCAACGCCAGATTCGAAAGGCTGCTGAGCAGGCGGTAATACGCTTTGCGTACGAGCGTCATGATTTTAGATTCTTCCCGGCTTTCCTTTACGCCATAGACGACGTCGTAGCCTTCTTCCCACTTTTTGACGAATTTTGGCATAAGATCGGGCGGATCCTGAAGATCGGCTGGCACAAACATAAAAACGGCGTCACCGCTGGAACTGAATATGCCGTTGATCGAACTGCGGATAATACCGAAATTACGGGCATTCAGGATGAGCTTGACCTGTTTGTCCTTTGCGGCAATGTCTTTGAGTATCCGAACAGTTCCGTCCGTCGAGCAATTGTCGGAAAAAATGTGTTCCCGCTCGTACTGCGGCAAGTGCGTCTCGAACACCTGACGCACCGCCTCATAGCAGCGTTCGATGTTGCCTTCTTCATTATAGCAAGGCGTGCAAACTGTTATACGTTTCATGCGTGTTTTCCTTCGCCGGCAAGCTATGCAGACCGACTATACGAAGTTAACCAGAACTTCCCGTATGACAAGCAAAATCATGCCATCGTTGTCGGCGTTCTTTGGCAACATGCGGAGTTCAGTGCCGCGCCCCGAGGGTATAACGATTTTATAGGCGTCTCGGGAATGTTTCTTATCAGATTTAAAGCGCTCAAACACTTCTTGGGACTGGAGAGCTTTCAAATGGACGGAAAGATCCTTGACGGCCCTTAAAAGAAGTTTGATGTGTGCCTCAAAAGCTGCCCATTCGCTTCCGTTTTCGATTTTTGCTCCAAGCTTTTGCGTTAAGGCCCCCGCGCACAGAATGCCTATGCCAACGCCAATGCCGTGGCTGATGGCAAAGTGCGAGGCTCCTTCAAATGCATGCCCGAATGTGTGCCCAAAATTGAGGAGCAGCCGATCCCCTTTGTCGAACTCGTCCGTTTCAATGAACCATTTCTTGGCCATAAGGCTTTCGGCAACAACTTTTGTCGCCGTTTCCGTCGTCATCGTCAGCGAGGGATTCAGGGCAGCATAAGATTTCCATGCTTTGTAACAATAGCAAATTTTTGCCGCTTCGATAAGTCCTGCGGCTTTCTGCTCATGCGAAAGGGTTTCCGCCAGCAAGGGGTCGATCAAAACGCGCGCAGGCGGATTAAAGGTGCCGACGATATTTTTGTACTCGCCGACGTTAATCGACGATTTGCCGCCGATGCAGCTATCGGCCATGCCCAGCAAAGTCGTAGGCATGTAATGCCAGGTCAACCCGCGCATATATATGGCGGCGCAGAAAGCGGCCACGTCCTGAACGATGCCGCCGCCGACGGCAATCAATCGAGTACCTCGATTGATGCCCATGCGCCGCATCGCGATAATGACGTCAGGAATGGCCTTCAGGCTTTTATTCTCTTCCGATGCGCTTACGGCTATGACTTTTTGGCCTGCTTTTTCAAAGTCGGCGGCAAAACGTTCATCGCACAAGATCAGGCATTCGTCTTGCGTTTGCAAAAGATCATGATAAAGGCCTTTTTCGATTTCTACCTGATAGGCCCCAAGGGCGGATTTGATTTCAAACGACGTGGACATTTCTGAATCCCAGATCTGCGGCAATAAATTGGCCCGTTATGCCGGTGTTTTGCGCGGAACAAAGGAAGGAGACAAGAGTCGCCACTTCGGATAATTGCGGCAACCGGTTAAAGGGCGTCGCGCGCGACAGCTTGTCAATTTGGTCGGGCGCTAAATTGGCGCGCGTCATAGGCGTATCAAGCGCGCCGGGAAGAACGGCGTTAATAAGATGCCCCTCTTCCGCAAGATCCGCCGCCGCCGCCAGAACAAGGCCCTGCAAAGCCGCCTTGGTAATCGTATAGGAATATTTATTAGGCCGCGCCTCCGTTTGCCATACCGAGCTGATGACGCAAAGCCTTGCAGGCGCTCTAAGCGCCTTTTTCCTGGCCAGCATGGACAGTGTCTTGACGATGTAAAGAACATTCGCGCAGTAAAGCGCTTCGTGTTGGTCTATATCGACCGTTATGGCGCTGTCATTCAAATTTGAGCCTTGAGCCCAGCAGACGGCGTCAAAGGGCCCTTGGGATGTAATGACAGCGCTATCGAAATCATCCGCCAGCGGGTCGCAATAAATCCAGAACGCATCATTCAGATTGATTTTTGGCGAAGGCTTACGCGCTACGGCAACGACGCGCCATCCTTCATCGAGCATCGTCCTGCATATCGCCGACCCGATGGCTCCCGAAGCTCCGAACAGCAAGAGACAGCCCTTGCCGTCTTTTTTCTTTTTTATTTCTGCTTTCGGCATTAAAGGCAGCCCTATGCGCGCGCCCCACACAAGGCAGGGGCTTCGGCCAGCTCTTCCAGCACTTTCCACCGGCTTTCCAGCATATCGATACGCTTGATATCTTCGCGTTCGATAGCGCCGTAATAATCGCGCTTGTTCTGTAGCCACAGGAGCTCAAACTGCACGGCATACAGGAGGCCTCGTTCTATATTGGGCAGATCGAGAGCCGCACTGTCAAAAATAACTTTGCGGGTTTCAAACCGCGTCAAGTGGGCGTCGTGTATTTGCCGAAGCGCGGGAATAGCGTCCATCGACACGCCGCCGCCGACAACGAAATCAAGTTTGTTGGCAGCGCACGCTTTGGCAGATTTGATACAGCAGTCAGTCACCAAAGGATCATTGATCAAATCACGCGAAAGATTCTTGGACAAAGAAAAATCAACGCGGCCAAAAACGACCCCTTCGACGCCTTGGGACTTGGCGGCTTCGGCAACCAGAGAATCCAGAATATGATAAGCGCTTTCCGTTTCAAGATTAAACAGGAAGTCCGTATCTATCTGGTCGTCAGCGGAGTAAACCGCATTCTTCGCATCGACAAATTTGCTGAGGGCGTAAACGCTTTCGATCATGGGGGCGATGATGTAATCGACGCCGATCTGTCGGCTTTCCATTAAATCGCGCATAGCCTCGCAACCGCCAACCTTGAGGCCGACTTTCAAATCCGCTTTACGGGCGATCTCTACCAGACGCAATAACTCGTCAACGCGGGTACCTTCCGCCTCAAATTCCGCCTTGACGCCAAGACAACCGAATTCCTCGCGCTCCTTTTTCAGGATATTAAGCATTTGCCGTTCGCACTGATTCATTATTCTTCCTTTTGTTCTTGATCTTACTTACGAGAGGAATCGCATGTTTATTCGGCCATTTAGAGGCTGCGAGAATATCCTTAGCCCTTTCCTTTTGCAACAGTCAAATGGCAATATGATTGCCACGCAATATTAATCCAATGCAATTAATTGTTGTTAAAAATGAATCTGCCTACTAGATTGCGCGTTAAGAAAAAA
>CAYVBP010000017.1:0-23476 GCA_964449155.1 uncultured Rhodospirillaceae bacterium
GTTAAGGAACTAGCATGCTCCTGTAAACAAATAATTACCGGCTGACGCCATAGGTTCTCGCGCTTGCCCAAATAGTGAAGGATGCACTCGGGCAACGAGGCCGTGATAGGGCAAGCTATTGATATCCGGTTGCCGTGATCGACTGATAGCCCGTATTATGCCTCGTTGCGTGTCCCGCTTGCCCTCTTGGGGCGTTTTTTCTTTCGCTGCGTTTTCAAGGCGTGCGGCGCGGATTTTTCGACGATTTCCAAGACCATGCTTCCCGTTAATTTGTCCGCTTTATCAAGGCGGACTTCGACGACTTGGCCGAGTCGGTATGTTCTCTTCGTTCGGCGACCGATCAGGGCTTGGCTTTTTTCTTCCAGATAATAATAGTCGCGGGGCAGCGTATCGATGGGGATGATTCCGTCAGCGCCTGTTTCGTCAAGTCGCGCAAACAATCCAAATCTTGCGACGCCGCTGATTTTGGCCGGAAAGATGGATCCGACGCGGTCGGCCATGAACAGGGTAATAAAACGGTCCGAGGAATCCCGTTCCGCCGCCGCGGACTGGCGTTCGGTCGCAGATATATGCTCGGCGATTTCGTCGAGCTTTTCGATCTCGCGTTCCGTCAGTCCGTCGTCGCCCAGTGAACACGCGCGGATCAAGCCTCGGTGCACGATCAAATCGGCATATCGGCGTATTGGCGACGTAAAATGCGCGTATTTCGCTAAAGCCAATCCAAAATGGCCTATGTTTTCTCGGCTATAGACGGCTTGAGACTGGCTGCGCAAAATCATTTCGTTGACGACATGCGCATGGGACGTTCCGGCCGCATTTTCGAGGATGCGAGTCAAAAAACGCGAGTGTATGCTGTGGTTCGGAACGAGGCCTATGCCTAGCGTATCGAGAAAATCCCTCAAGCCCTCAAGCTTCATTTCCATCGGCTTGTCGTGGATGCGGTAGAGGGCGGGGCCTCCGCCTTCCAGTTGCGCGGCTGCCGCGACGTTAGCCGTTATCATATATTCTTCGATCAATCGATGACTATCCAAGCGGTCGCGGATTTTGATCGCTTTAATCTTTCCGTTATCCAACTCGACAACCCGTTCGGGCAGGTCAAGCTCAAGCGTTCCGCGCTTTCCTCGCGCCGCCATCAGGCAATGAAAAGCGCCATAGAGAGGCTCGACGACGGTTTCCATCAGCCGCTCGGTCTCGGCATCTGGCTTGCCGTCCTTGGCCGCCTGAAGTTGCTCGTAGGTCAATCGTGCGCGGGATTTCATGATTCCGCGCACGAAACGCCATTTTGTCAGCTCGCCAAGACGGTCAATCCACAGGTGCGCTGCGATGCAGGCGCGGTCGACGTTCGGTTTCAGGGAGCACAGCTCGTTGCTAAGCGCCTCGGGAAGCATCGGCACGACGCGGTCGGGAAAATACGTCGAATTGCCGCGTCGAAACGCTTCTTTATCAAGCGGGCTTCCGGGGCGGACATAATGCGCGACATCTGCGATCGCGACAATCAGGTGCCAGCCGTTTCCGTCTTTTTCCGCAAATATTGCGTCATCGAAATCCCGCGCATCCTTGCCGTCGACGGTCACAAGCGGTATCGCGCGTAAATCCGCGCGTTTGCCCAGCGCGATCGGCTTGGCGGCCGAGGCTTCGGCCATGGCTTCCTTCGAGTATTCGTCGGGAATGCCATGCGTCGCGAGGGCGATCAGGCTGACGGCTTTGGGCGAGTTAAAGTCGCCCAATGTTTCTGTCAGTTTTGCTTCTTTCATGCGCCCGCGTCGCGAAAAGAGTTTTTCGGCGACGCCGATTTGCCCGGCTTCAAGCCGAAAACGCTCCGTCCCGCGCAAGACATAATCGCCACGGTCGCGACGGTTCGCCGATTGCAAGAGCCATGCGTTGCCGACACGCGCGATCATGCCGACGATTTTGCCGCTTTCCTCGCGGGAAGGCTTAATCGAAGGCGCTTTTTTACGCCGTAACGGACGTTTCATTTTTCTTCTCCTGTGCTTTGCGGCGCGCGCAAGGCTAAAACTTTCCAAATTTTTCCGACATCGGATTGAACGAGGATGCGCAGGGCCTCGTCGATATGTTTGCGGGCTTCTTTCGATCCGCGTTCCTTTAAAAAGCGGGCGCGCGTATAGAGGCCTTGCTTTGACAAGAATTCTCCTTGGCCGACGATTTCTTCGACAATCGCGCCTTCCTTTTCGGCGATCAGCGCCAAGGCGCGAAAATCAACGTCGGCCGTCACATCCGCCTCGCCGGGAGATTTGAGAATATCCCCCGCCCGCGCCGTGCGCCATGAATCGACCGTGCCTTCGCCCTTCGGTTTAACGTAGCCGTAATCGACAATCGCCGCCGCGCCCCCGTGCCGCACGATGTGGACGGCAAGCTTTCTTATGATGTCGCGCGACGGTTCCGAAAATTCATGCACCCAGTTTGCTGGGATGTCTTTTTTTTCGTCGCCGAATTCTTTTTCCAACGCGTCCGGGTGATCGGGCAGGGGGATGTCGTTCAATCCGAGCGCGAGTTTTCCTTTCGCAAGGCAGATGACGGTTTCGTGCCATCCGTCATCGAGCTTGATAAACTGGCGCGTTGAAATATTGTCGAAAAACTCGTTCGCAAGAACGATCAAGGGCAACGGGTCGAGATCTTCGAGGCGATCGAGAAATATCGGCCGGTATTGTTCGAGCTTTTGCTTTTGCATCTCGCGCAACGTCGCATTGCTTTCGAAAAGGCGCAGCTTGATCGCGTGGCGAAACTCCGGATAGGATTCGGTAAAACGCAAAAGATCGTTCATCATCGTCCCGTGGCCGGGGCCAAGTTCAAGCAAGACGAAACTTTCCGGCTGCCCCATCTTTTGCCACGCGTCGACGCACCAGATGCCCATCATTTCGCCGAACATCTGCGTCACTTCGGGCGCCGTTCCGAAATCTTTTCCGATCCCGATGGGGTCGTTCTGCCTGTAATATCCGTACGTCGGATGCTGAAGAACGATGTCCATATAACGTTGCAGCGTCATTGGCCCTTCTTCGCGAATGGCTTGCGCAATGACCGGCATAAGCGGAGATTTGCTAAATAGTCGCCTTAAGGACGGAAAAAAACGCTTCATAAAGGCAAGCACCATATTGAAATTTTAACGATTTTATCATGGAGATGTCGTCGCCGCCAGCTTAACGGCTTGCAAAACCTTTTTGATGTTGGCATTGTTCTGACTTGAGATAGATCAATAAGGCCAACAGCTCTATGAATTGTCCCTCGGCAATAAGCGCCGTCATCCCCGCGACGACGAGCTTTTCCGACATTTTTTCGGACGCTTAAACTGGATCCCGCCTTCGCGGGGATGACGGGGAAGGGTCAATTCATAGGGCCGTCGGTATAAGACAGACTTTGTAGCATTATGAATTATCCTTCGCATTTTGCGGCCATTTTGGGCAAAGATTTTGCCGAACTTCCTGTGTTGCGCGGTGTATCTCACGATATTTTGCGCGAGACGCTGATGTCGGCGCAGCCGCTTCATTATCGGAAAGGCGCGTTGATCGTCGCGCAGGGAGAAGATATTTCGCGCTGCTATATCGTTCTTGAAGGTTGGTGCGGCGCCAATAAGGGAAATTCGGAAGGGCAGGAATCCATTTTACAGCTTTTCCGACGCGGAGATTTCCTTTTTGAAGCCGTTTCGGGCATGGGAGAGGACGTCAGCGCAATAAATCTTGTGGCGCTGTCTCCCATTCGTCTGTTGGCCCTGTCGCCCGGTGCCGTTAGATTGGCGCAGGAAAGGTCATCGACATTGACAACGAACATGTTGACTGCCGCGCTAAGGCGTAACGAGGAATTGCGGGAGCACATCGAGCAACTGACTCTTCATACGGCAGAGCAGCGCGTGGGGCGCTTTTTGTTGAACCTGCGTTTTCTGCAAGATCCTTCGGGAACCGATGTTGCGCTGCCGTTTGAAAAAACTTCCATTGCCTCCTATTTGGGGATCAAGCCAGAGACGTTATCGCGCACGTTTCAGATTCTTCGAAAAAGCGGTTTTTCAATCGGACGTACGCATGTAACTCTGCCTTCGGCTCAAGCGCTGTGCGGCTACTGCGATAGAGGCGCTATGAACGCTTGTCCTTTTGCCGCGTCGGGGGATTGCCCTCTAAGTCAGAAGGGCGTAAATACTCAGACGTCCTGATTTCCCAAGTCTTGCGGAAAATATGGCGCGGTTCCTCATCTTCTGCCATGGGCTCTAAAAAATGGAAGTTATCCGATTCGGCGCGGCTAGTTCTAAGCCGCCGATTCTGTTGATCCACGGGTCGTATTGCGGCGCGTGGATTTGGACGAAAAATTTTATTCCCGCTTTCGTCGAAGCGGGGTGGAACGGCGCGGCTATTTCTCTTTGCGGGCACGGCGGCAATTCTGACAGGGATAAAATCGATTGTTTCGGTCTCGCGGACTATTTGCGGGATATTCTCGCCGGAACGCAGCTGTTCGATACCGAACCGGTTTTGATCGGCCATTCGCTTGGCGGGTATCTCGCGCAAAAATATGCGTTAGAGCATAAGGTCAAGGGACTTGTTCTTTTATCGTCGCCGTCGCTTTTGGGGCTTCAGGTTTCTATGACCCATATTGCGACGCGCGAACCGCTTTTGGCTCTGCAACTCGGCGCTTTGGCGACGCTGGGGCCGAAAAAAACCAATCTGCGCGTGATCGGCGACGCTCTTTTCAACGATAGAAGCCGTTCGGGGTATTCGGACGACGCTCTCAAAAACTTGCAACGAGAGTCCTCGCGCGCGATGGCCGAAATGCTTTGGCCCGATTTCAGGCAACCGATTGCATATGCGCCGACCTTGGCTTTGGGCGGAGAAGAAGATTCCTTCGTTCCCGCCTTTGAGTTCCGCTATGAGGCTCAGTTCTGGAAAGGCCAGTGCCGTATTTTACCGAACGCGCCCCACGCCTTGATGCTGGACGCGTGTTGGCCCGTCGCGATGAAAGACATCCTCGCGTGGTTGGAGAAGAATTGTCCCACCAGCTATAGCAGTTCCAAATAATAATCAGACGTCATCCCCGCGTAGGCGGGATCCAGTTGGCCTATCTTCAAGGGCCACGGTTGAAAAAGAACGGCGATGATGCCGAAAAACCGGCCACTTCTTGGCTTATTGATTTCTTGTGGCCCCTGAAACTGGATCCACGCCTTCGCGGGGATGACGAGAGTGTTGTCTGATTGTAATTTGGATAACTATAATACCAATC
Source organism: uncultured Rhodospirillaceae bacterium (assembly GCA_964449155.1). Classification (GTDB taxonomy): domain Bacteria; phylum Pseudomonadota; class Alphaproteobacteria; order UBA9219; family UBA9219; genus CAIXLI01. The sequence continues at coordinate 5,218 of CAYVBP010000017.1, forward strand.
CCGGATCAAAATGAAGCAAAGGGGACACAATAAAAATGCCTGAACCGCCGTTACCCGTTCCATACCGCCTTTTCCGGCATTTTTATTGTGTCCCCCGCGCCCTTTCGATTCACTGCGATCCGGGATTGGTATAAGGATTCCGTTCAACGAGTATACTTCGGCGTCGCATCCGCTATGGGAGCGCTGCTGCTGCGGACTGTAGCGCTCGTTTCCGTCAGTTGTTGGCCGACAGTCTTGGCCGATGCGTTCGTTTCGACCGTCTTTTCGACGCGCGCCAGCAGGGCTGACGCCTTGTTGTAGATTTTATGGTAATTCGTCGAAACAATGGCATCGGGGTTGGATTTTTCATCCTTTTCCGTCAGGCGGGTCGCCCAAGCATCTTCCCTGACTAGAAAACCGTTCAGGACGTTTTTCATTGTTGGCGTCGCCACGGTAGGATGCCATCTTGTGGCGTCTGAGATAAAATCAACGGCTAGTTCGCGCATTTGAATCGGGGCGGTTCTGTTTTCAGCAATGTAAAACAAGGCCTCTATCGTCTGTTCGGGAGAAACGAGTTCGGATGCAGGTTCGCGGCCGATTTTCTTTCTTGCCGCCTCTGCGTCTTCGATGGAATCGCACAAAGATTTCTTGGCCATTTCTTCTTTGTCACTAAATTTTTTGATAGCAGATTCGTCAGCGCCGTTATTCTTGCCTTCCTGCATGGCCCGTTTGGCATCCGCGAGCCTTCTTTCCTTCGCGTCAATTTCGTCCTTAAAGGTTTTGTCTTGCCAAATTTCGAAACGCCACAGGTCCAATACGCCACACTGAGCCTTTTCGTCCCCAATTTTGGAAAAGGACGCAGCGGCATCTGTTGCGGGGCTTTTCGACGTTCCTTTCCAAATGCCCAAAATTTCGGTTAGGCGGCTGCGGTTTTTTTGAAGATCGAACTCCTTCATGTAAGAGACTCTTGTCGCAAAGTTTTTTGCCATGTTGGGCTTGGTCACAATCCGTGCTCCTTAATTAACTAGAGGAAATACAATACTATTTGCGCTTCCCTATGATACGCCAAGACCGCCTACGGCCCACAGTAACCATTATTAGACAAGAACATACTAAAAAGCGAAGCGCCGTATGTCAATTCTTTCGTACAAAAAGAATCTTGGGAAATAAAATTACGACATACCGTGTTTGACATCGATGCAGCATTTCGTTTATAAGCGCCGTCTCTTCCCGAGAACGCGGTTGGGTCCTTTGGACACAACACTTTTCCTGACTTACAGGAAAACTATCGGGACAACAAAAAAGGAACAGATATGACAAAACGTCTTGAATCCAAGCATAAAATTGACCGCCGTTTGGGCGCGAACCTTTGGGGACGCCCGAAAAGCCCTATTAACAAGCGCGACTATCGCCCCGGCCAGCACGGCCAGCGCCGCACCAAGCTGTCGGACTATGGCGTTCAATTGCACGCGAAGCAAAAGCTGCGCGGCTATTACGGCAACATCGGCGAACGTCAGTTCCGCCGCTATTATCAGGAAGCCATGCGCCGGAAGGGCAATAACGGCGAAATCCTCATTCAGCTGCTTGAACGTCGCTTGGATGCCGTCGTTTATCGCATGAAATTCGCGCCCACCGTTTTCGCATCGCGCCAGTTGGTCAATCATGGCCACGTTCTTGTCAACGGCAAGCGCGTTAATATCTCTTCGTATCAGGTTAAGGACGGCGATACCGTCGAACTGCGCGGTAAGGCCAAGCAATTTGCGACCGTTTTGGCGTCCGTCGAATTGGCAGAGCGCGACGTTCCCGATTATATCTCCGTCGATCCGAAGGAGATGAAGGGCACGTTTGTTCGCACACCGGCGTTGAGCGATGTTCCGTATCCCGTACAGATGGAACCGAACCTCGTCATCGAATACTATTCGCGTTAATCGACGAATAGTCGGCGAAGATAACCCCGCGCCCCGGCGCGGGGTTTTTCGTTTGGGGCGATAGGGATACAAGGTGTTTCTTTGTTTTATATCGTCATTCTTAAAATCATCTCCTTAAAAAAGAGAAAGCGCGTGCTTTCTGCGGCTTTGCTGAAGCAAAGGGTGGCATTGAGAACGCCAATGGCCGATTGCGTCGCGATTTGCCTCGAAAAACCAATTTGCTTGATTGGTCGGATCAGCAAATTCAGGCCGTTGCCGATCGTCAGAACAATACTCCCAGAAAATGCCTTGGCTTTAGAACCCCCGCTGAGGTATTTTTAGAGCGACTGTTGCACTTCAAATGTGAATTCATCAGGTGGGTATGGGGGCGTTGGTATTATTTGTGATTGATAGGCAATCCGGACATGCAAAATAAACGGTTACTCTTTCTTTCGGTTGCAACCTTGGCGCTCGGCATTGTTGTATCGGCGTTTTCGTGCAAGGGAAACGAGGCCTTAAGGCCGCATTTTGGGCAAACGGAACTGTCTGTCGTTCGCAAGGATGGAACGCGGGTTCTCTTTAAAACTGAAATTGCGGAAACACGTGAGGAACAGGCTTATGGGCTTATGTTCGTTCGCTCGTTGCCGGAAAACAGGGCCATGATTTTTCCGATGCGTCCGCCAAGAATGGTTTCGTTTTGGATGAAAAACACTTATATTCCACTCGATATGCTTTTTGTGCGGCCAAATGGGGAAATCTTGCAAATCGAAGCTAACGTTAAGCCTTTGGATGAGACGCTTGTTCATTCGCGGGATCCCGTCGCTGCCGTTGTCGAGCTTAGGGGCGGGATGGCCGAAAAACTCGGGCTTAAGATTGGGGATAGAATTGAATCCTCCGCCCTTAAGCAGCAGTAGTCAAAAGGCTTTTGCTGTGATAAACGACTTGAGCATCTTTTAGAGAGGAAACGATATGCCTGTTGAACCCATGTATAGTGATCGCAATCTGGCGATGGAACTGGTTCGCGTTAGCGAAGCTGCCGCTCTTTCCGCTTCCCTTTTGGTCGGACGCGGCGACGAGAAAAAGGCCGATCAGGTCGCCGTCAATGCCATGCGTCGCACGCTGAACATGCTGGATATCGACGGAACCGTCGTGATTGGCGAGGGCGAGCGCGACGAGGCTCCGATGCTTTATATCGGCGAAAAGGTCGGCACGGGCAATGGACCTAAGGTCGATATTGCGCTGGATCCTTTGGAGGGAACCTCGATTACCGCACGCGGCGGGCAGAACGCTTTGGCGGTTGTGGCTTTGGCTAAGGCGGGCGGGTTTTTGCATGCGCCGGACGTTTATATGGATAAAATCGCGGTCGGCGCGGGATTGCCCGCGCGGGTCGTGGATCTTGACGCGTCTCCGGCGGAAAATATTCGCAATCTTGCCAAGGCCAAAGGAGCCGACGTTTCGGACATTCAGGTCTGCATTCTTGAGAGGCCTCGGCACGAGGAGCTGATTGCGCGCGTTCGCGAGACAGGCGCGCGGATTATGCTGATCGGCGACGGCGACGTTTCCGCTGTGATTTCGACCTCGGAAGCCGAAACGGGAATCGATATATATATGGGGATTGGCGGCGCGCCCGAGGGTGTTTTGGCGGCTGCGGCGTTGCAGTGCATTGGCGGCTTTATGCAGGGGCGGTTGATTTTCCGCAACGACGACGAAAAGGCGCGTGCGGCAAAGGCCGGAATTAAAGATTTAAACCGCAAGTACGAGATGAACGATTTAGCGCACGGCGATGTGATGTTTTCGGCGTCGGGCGTAACTGGCGGCACGATGTTACAGGGCGTTCGCCGTTTTCCGGGCGGCGCGGAAACGCACACGGTCGTTATGCGTTCAAACAGCGGGACCGTCCGCTATATCAAGGCGCGGCATAATTTCAGGATTAAGCCGTTTGTGGAATAGGGGCTTTGTTATAGTCATTCCAAATTACAATCAGACACCACTCTCGTCATCCCCGCGAAGGCGGGGATCCGGTTTCATAGGCCACAAAAAATCAATAAGCCAAGAAGTGACCGGTTTTTCGGCATCATCGCCGTTCTTTTTCAACCGTGGCCCTTGAAGATAGGCCAACTGGATCCCCGCCTGCGCGGGGATGACGACGGTCTTCGCGGGGATGGCGCGGTGTTTTTACGCCTTCTTTTTCTTTTTCGCGTCGGAGGCCGTTGTTGTTAGCTTGATTTTTTCAACGGGTGCGGTTTCGGCCTTGGCGGCGTTTTTCTTTGTCGAAAGACCGGCAAAGCGCTTGTTGAACTTGTCGAGCTGGCCGCCGCGGTCAACCATGCGGTGCATGCCTGTCCATGCGGGATGAACTTTCGGATCAACGTCCAAAATTAGTTTCGCGTTGGGTTTGCCGTATGTGCTGCGCGTAACGTATTCCGTTCCGTCGGTCATAACGACGGTGATTTCGTGATAATCGGGATGAAGATTGTCTTTCATTTTCTAACACTTTCCTTTAGCCGAAGGCGTTCTTTTAGGGAAAAGGGGGGTAAATTGCAAGTGTTAATCTTATAGCGTCCATAGCTGGGGTTAAAAGGTTAATGCCGCAATATATATGTTCCTGAAACATCGAGGTTCTGTAGTATACGCCTAATACCAATCTCGGATCAAAGTGAAGCGAAGGGGACACAATAAAAATGCCTAAACTGCGGTTCTCCGTTCCGCACTGCCTTTTCCTGCATTTTTATTGTGTCCCCTCTGTCCCTGAAAAAGAAAGCTTTCGTGTCTTATTCTTATTGCAAAATGGCGCCAAAACATCCCGTTCATGCGGCGTATCACGATAAGGAATACGGGTTTCCGACTTCGGATGAGCGCATTCTGTTCGAACGGCTTTGCCTTGAGATTATGCAGGCCGGGCTTTCGTGGGAAATCGTGCTTAAGAAACGCGCGGCTCTTAATGACGCTTTCGACGGGTTTCAGGTCGATTGCGTGGCAAAATATAAGCTTAAGGACGTTGAACGCCTTCTTTCGGACGAAAGGATTATTCGCAACAGGCTTAAAATCGAAGCGATTATTGTTAATGCGGGAACCGTTCTTTCTATGCGCGATACACATGGGGGATTTGCCGGATGGCTTGATTCGAACCATCCGCAAAACAGGGAAAAATGGATTCGGACGTTCCGCAGCACGTTCAAATTCATGGGAAAAGAAATCGTTGGGGAGTTCTTAATGAGCATCGGGCTTATGCCGGGGGCTCATGTGCCTTCGTGCAGGATTTATGGCGAGATACAAAAACTCAGGCGTGTTGCCGTGCAAAGAAAGTAATTTGCTTGACCGGAATAACGTGGAATTATTGCGAAGAACTATGCTTAAATCCGTTTGAATTTATGAGGGAGCGCTGCTGTCCGGCAATTAGCTTAAAAGATTCAATTGGATAGGGTTTTCATCGTTTAAGCTTTGCAGCGCCCGATCATTAAGCAACTGATCCAGAGGCATTTTCTCGAAAAGCGTCAGGCTCGACAATCAAGGTGTTGGCGAAATCGCGGTAAATCCGCCAATCGCGTTTCTCGTTCACGTCGCCGAGGTTGCTTCGCGCGACGTGGCCGCGAATGCCATGCACAGATATTGATCCAGATGCGAGAAAGTTTCGGTTGGATAGCTCGACGGATATCGAGCAACACATCGACGAAAAGTGTGCAGCGGAAGAAAATCCATAAGCTGTGCGAAAATCAATTTGCCGACAGGCATGAGAAATCTCCGAGGTCGAAAAACCCCAGTTTCTCAAAAATCACTTCGGAATCGGTGACGCCCCTAAAATCCGTTTTCTTATTGTCTCACAATGCCTTGCCATATGCCCTCAGCAAAATTGCCGGACAGCAGTGATTTTATATCGTCATTCTCAAAATCATCTCCTTAAAAAAGAGAAAGCGCGCGCTTTCCGCGGCTTTGCCGAAGCAAAGGGCGGCATGCTGCCTGTTCGGTTCGGGCTTCGGCCGATATCCCGCAATCTGCAGCTGGCGGGTCCGAAGGGGAACCAAACGCCTCTTTCGAGGCTAGGGGAATATATGGGAATAAAAACAGGAAGTCAAGGGAAAAATCACTCTTTGTATTTTTGAGGGGGCGGAGGGGTTTTTTGCTGAGATATCAACTGGATCCCCGCCTTCGCGGGGATGACGAAGGAAGGGGCGGGGATGACGAAGGAAGGGGCGGGGATGACGAAGAAGGGGGCGGGGATGACGGGGGGGCTTTGTGGCGGTTGCCGCCGGTTAGGGGGGTGGGGACGCCTGTTGTTTCGGGGAGAGTTAGGGGGAGGCCTAGGATTGAACGGACGGCTAGCCAAGCGAAGGCTTCGGCTTCGAGGCCGTCGCCGCTCCAGCCGAGTTCGTCAACCGAACGCGCGTCGAGGCCGGAGAAATGGGATATCCAGCGCATGAGGGTTTTGTTGTGGCGACCGCCGCCTGCGACGTAAATGGCTTGTGGCAATTTTGGCAGAAACGACAGGGCGCGAGCCACCGAACGCGCCGTTATCGCCGTCAGGGTCGCCGCGCCGTCCGAGGCGCTCAAGTGCTCGGGCACTAATTTTCCGAAGGCGTCGCGGTCGAGGGACTTGGGCGGGACGCGGTCGAAAAAATCGGTTTTTAGGACGTTATCGACATAGGCGGAATCTATAACTCCCATCGCGGCGAGAGCGCCGTCGCGGTCGAAGGGGTCTCCTGTCTTGCGCAGCATCCAGTCGTCGATCAAGGCGTTGCCGGGGCCGACATCGAAGGCCATGATCTTTTCGCCGTTGACCCATGTCACGTTCGAAACGCCGCCGACGTTCAGAATAAGCGCGGGTTGCGGAAGCTTGGAGACAAGCGCTTTGTGATACAAGGGAACGAGGGGCGCGCCGTTGCCTCCGGCCAAAACGTCAGCAGTCCGGAAATCGTTGACAACGTCGATGCCCATGAGTTTTGCCAGCAAGGCCCCGTCGCCGATCTGGACGGTTAGGCGGCGTTCGGGGCGGTGGTAGAGCGTTTGTCCGTGAAAACCGATAAGATCGGCTTTGACACCCGCGTTGCGTAGTAGCTCAAGCGCAATTTCCGCGTGCAATTCCGTTAATTCGCGTTCGAAGACGGCGACGGCGGGGTCGGCTGCTCCTTGCGCGTTTCCGAGATGCGCGCGCAGTTTTTCGCGAAATTCAGCGCTGTAGGGCCTGCCCGCAAATCCCAAGGGGCGCACGATATCGAACCCATCCGTTTCGATTAAGGCGGCGTCGATGCCGTCGATCGAAGTGCCGCTCATGAGGCCGACGGCGAGGTAAAGTTTGGGCTTCATGTCTTTATTCGGCTTGAGTATTATGGCACTATGGTTGCGGCTTTGGATCGTCGGTGAAGGGTATTCTTTATCTTTTCCGTGTCAAGGGCCGGGGTTAGGTTGTAATACCAATCCCGGATCGCAGTGAATCGAAAGGGCACGGGGGACACAATAAAAATGCCGGAAAAGGCGGTATGGAACGGATAACGGCGGTTCGGGCATTTTTATTGTGTCTCCTTTGCTTCATTTTGATCCGGGATTGGTATAAGAAACGATAAGCGTCAATCGATAAGGGTTTTTGGTATGGCTGTTCTTAAATCCGACTTTCTTCGCGTTTTGCAGGAACGCGGGCATATTCATCAGTGCACCGATCTTGAGGCTTTGGATGCAAAGGCCTCGGCCGGGGTTTTGACAGCTTATGTCGGCTATGACGCGACTGCCGATAGCCTTCATGTCGGGAACCTTGCGACGATCATGCTGCTGCATCGCTTTCAGCAAACAGGGCATAAGCCTGTTGTGTTGATGGGCGGCGGGACGACGAAAGTTGGCGATCCTTCCGGCAAGGACGAAATGCGAAAAATGCTTAGCGATGATAAAATCGAGTCCAACATCGCGGGCATCAAGGGAATTTTTGACAATTTTCTGACGTTCGGAAATGGGCCAACCGACGCGACGTTGGTCAACAATGCGGCGTGGCTGGACCAATTGCATTACATTCCGTTTTTGCGCGAGGTTGGAAGGCATTTCACGATCAACCGCATGCTGACGTTCGATTCCGTTAAACTGCGGCTTGACCGCGAACAGCCGATGACGTTCCTTGAGTTCAATTACATGATTATGCAGGGCTACGATTTCGTTGAGCTGCACAAAAGATATGGCTGCGCGTTGCAGATGGGCGGCGCGGATCAGTGGGGGAATATCGTCAACGGCGTCGAGCTTGGACGGCGGATGATGAACGTCGAGCTGTTTGGGCTGACGACGCCTTTGATCGCGACCGCTTCGGGCGCGAAGATGGGCAAGAGCGTCTCGGGCGCGGTTTGGTTGCGCAAGGAACGGCTGAGTTCTTACGACTATTGGCAGTTTTGGCGGAATACCGAGGATGCGGACGTCGGACGCTTTTTGAAGCTGTTTACGGACCTGCCGATGGACGAAATCGCGCGGCTGGAAAAACTGCGCGATGCGGAGATCAACGAGGCTAAAAAGATTCTTGCGTTTGAGGCCACAAAGCTGGCGCATGGCGCGGATGCCGCGCGGGCCGCTGCGGAAACGGCGCGCGCCGTTTTCGAAGGCGGCGGCAAGGGCGACGATTTGCCGGTCTATGAGTTTAAGGCCGGGGAAGCGCCTCTCGTCGTCGATATTGTCGTTTCTTTGGGCCTTGCGGCGTCTCGCGGCGAGGCAAAGCGGTTGATCGAGCAGGGCGGCGTTAAGGTCAACGACACGCCTGTGTCCTCGCTGTCCGCCGCCGTCGAGGCTAAAGACCTTGACGACGCGGGTACGGCGAAGATTGCGGTCGGCAAGAAAAAATATGCGTTGGCGAAGGTTCAACGATAACAGGCAATGGGGACACAATGAAAATACGCGAGCAGACTCGGGGCATTACAATCTTTATCGGGAAGGCGTATTTTCATTATGTCCCCGCCCACGATTGTTATGGGTTTTTCTGGTGACAGATAACGCTACGCTTCGAGTAGATAAACCAGGCAGCTCTTGGTCGCTGCTGAGGCGGTTGGTTCGCGTTTACTTGCGGCCGCATAAGGGGAAGTTTTTCGCGGCCATGCTGTTTATGGCCGTTGCCGCGTCGATGCGCGGCGTGTTTACGCACACGTTGCAGCTTGTCGTCGATGGGATGATCGAGCGGCGCGGGCTTGCTTATATGGGATGGATTTGCGCGCTGATTATCGGCAGCTTTTGGCTGCGCAGCGCGACCGTTTATGTGCATACCATATTGATGAACAAAATCGGGCAACGCATTGTCGCCACCGTTCAGCAGGGAATGTGCGCGCATTTGATGAAAAGCGATTTGGCGTTCTTTCACGCGAATTCCTCGGGCGTTCTTGTGTCCCGCGTCATTAACGACGTTACGATTATGCGGCAGGCCGTGAACGAGTGCTTGCTGAATTCTTTTCGCGGCGGCCTTGAGCTTGCGTCTTTGGTCGGCGTCATGTTCTATCAGGACTGGCATTTGTCGTGCATCGTTTTTGCCGTATTTCCTTTGTCGGCCTTTTATGTCGCGCGGATCGGGAAAAGGATCAGGTCTTTAGCATCGAGCACTCAAAACGCCACGGGAAATCTGTCGGGGCTTTTAAGCCAGATTTTTCAGGGGATCCGGCACGTCAAAGCTTATGGCAACGAAAATATCGAGGTCGAGCGCGTCCGCACGCTGACAGAATCCATTTACAAGTTTTCGCTTAAAGGCGTGCGCGTCGCCGCGTTGACTGGGCCTGTTATGGAAATACTTAGCAGCGTCGCGATTGCGGCTCTTGTGATTTATGGATATATGCAGGTCGATGCGGGGACGAATACGCCGGGCGATCTTGTGGCCTTTATTGCGTCGTTCGTGCTTGCTTACGATCCGATGAAGCGCATGGGGCGGGTTAGCGCTCAATTGCAGGCGGGGCTGGCAGCTGCCGACCGGGTCTTTACGCTTTTGGACGTGAAGCCTTCTATTGTCGATGCGCCGGACGCACGAACCTTGCGCGCGCAGACTTTTGCCATTGGGCTTGAGGATATTGTTTTCTCTTATACGGACGGCACGCGAGCTCTTGACCATGTCACGATTAACGTGCCGCACGGAAAGACGGTCGCCATCGTCGGGGCAAGCGGATCGGGAAAATCGACAATCGTCAATTTGATCCCCCGATTTTACGACCCGCAAGAGGGGCGGATTACGATTGGCGGCGCGGATATTCGCAACGTGACGATGAGCAGCTTGAGATCCAAGATTGCGCTTGTGAGCCAAGAGACGGCTTTGTTCGACGATACCATTCGCGCCAATATCGGATATGGGAAGCCAGGGGCCTCGGCTGAGGAAATCGAGCGCGCGGCCGAGGATGCGTTTGCAGACACGTTTATTCGCGAGCTTCCGGGCGGCTATGACACGCACGTGGGCGAATTTGGCGTCAAGCTTTCGGGCGGACAGCGCCAGAGGATCGCCATTGCCCGCGCGATGTTGCGCAATGCGCCGATCCTTCTTTTGGACGAAGCGACATCGGCTTTGGATAACGAATCCGAGCGGGCCGTTCAGACGGCGTTGAAACGATTGCAGGAAGGGCGCACGACGATTGTCGTCGCGCATAGACTTTCGACGATTGTGGATTCGGATATTATTGTTGTGCTTGAACGCGGGCGGGTTGTCGAGCAGGGAACACATGCGGCGTTGCTTGAGGCGAATGGCGCTTATGCGCGGCTTTATGGGGCCTCGGATATTTTTTAGGCTAGTGGTAATAGCAAGCGCTGAAGGGCGTTCCGTTGTAGACCACCGTTACATTGCCGGACGAGCGGGCGGGCGGCGGACATTCAAAAAAATGTAACGGGATGAAATAACGGTCGTTGAACATCATGATATGCGCGCCGTTAAGCGGCTTGCTTTTATCTACAAGGCACACGGCTTTGGCTTGAAGGCTTAGGCCATAGATTTCGCCATCGAATTTTACAGTCAACGGCGCCGTTTTGTCCGGCTGGATCGGATATTTTCCAGCGTTCGTGATAATCATGCCGCCTGCCGATAGGGAGCATTTCGAGGAAATCTCTTTTAGAGAATAGCCGATGGAGTCCTGAATCGTTCGCACGTCCTTTTCCGACAGGATCGACTTTTTGCTGAAGGTTATTGTTATGTCTTTGGGTAGTTTGCTTTGATCGCCTGCGAAGATGTTTACTTTTGGCGCTCCTCGCAGCCTGAACGGTTCTGGTTCGTTCGTTTTCATTTTTAACAGGGCGTTAATGGATGCCTCGATTGCGGCTTTGTTTGCCGGGGGCGCTGCAGGTTGTTCCGCTCTCGGAAGAGGGGAGGGAACAGGAAGAGGGGGGGACACTTTCAGCTCGGGCGAAGAGGACTCGGGTTTCGGCTCAGGCGGCGGCGTGGCGGGCTTTGGCGAAACGGACGGAAGCAGGCCAAGGGTGGAGGCTCCTGATGACGATCCCGCACTGCCTGCGGTTTGAGCGCCGCCGAGGCCTAGATCGGAGGACGCTTTGGGAAGCAATACACCACTTGCCGCTTGCAACTCGGATGGCGCAAGTAGCGTTGCCATTATGATGCCTGCGGTTATCTTGTACATGAAATACCTCGAAGTCCTTCGTCTCGATAACCCCAAAAACGGGTAGGTTCACGAAACGATCAATGGTAAACAATAGGTGGTGAATATTGCGTTAACCGACGCCCTTCGGGCCTGACTTTCGTCGTTTCAAATAAATAACTGTCATCCGGGAAGGCGGGGATCTGGTTTGAGAGTCCGAAGAAATATTGGAAAGGCGTTTATTTTGGAAACTTCAACTGGATCCGCCTACGCGGGGATGGCGGCGGTTTTTCAACATGGTAATCAATAAGAAATACTATCTTCCCCGTGCAGGCGAATCCCATTTGGTTTTCTTCGGCATTAGGGAAATATTGTGGAATGACGGAAAATTTTAACTCGAGTTCGTAAGCTCTGATAACCGCGCTGCTTCCTCCCTTATCCTCCCCGCGAGGGGGAGGGGATTTTTAGGGCGGCTTCGATGGCCTCGATGGCTTTTGGGAGGGCTGTTGGGTCAGCGCCTCCGGCTTGGGCCATGTCGGGGCGTCCGCCGCCGCCTTTGCCGCCGAGTTGTTCCGCGCCTTTCTTGACAAGATCGACGGCGCTGACGCGGGTCGTCAGGTCGGGCGTCACGGCGACGACGAGGGAGGCTTTGCCTTCGAAACTCGCGGCGAGAGCGATGACTCCGGATTTAATCTGCGCTTTAAATTCATCGGCCATCGGCTTTAAGTCCTTGGCGGGAACGTCCGGAAGGATGCGGCTTACGAAGGGGATGCCGTTGATCTCTTTCGGGGCCGTGGAGCCGCCCGACGAACCGCCGCCGAGCGCGACTTGTTTGCGCAAGTCCGCGATTTCACGGTCGAGCTTTTTACGGTCTTCGCTGAGCTGCGCGACACGCGCGGGAAGATCCGCAGGCGCGATTTTTAGGATATCGGCCGCTTGCTTGAGAAGGGATGTTTGGGCTGCGATCCACGCGAGCGCCGCCGAGCTGACTACTGCTTCGATACGGCGCACGCCTGCGGATACCGCGCTTTCGGAAACGATTTTAAACAAGCCGATATCGCCTGTGCGGCGCGCGTGCGTGCCGCCGCATAGCTCGACTGAATAATGGTCTTTGCCTTTGGCATCTTTAGGTTCGAGCCCGCCCATAAAAAGGACGCGGACTTCGTCGCCGTATTTTTCGCCAAATAAAGCGCGCGCGCCTTGATCGACGGCTTCTTGCGGCGACATCAGCCGCGTTTCGATGTTCGAGTTTTGACAAATGCGGGCGTTAACTTCGGCTTCGATTTCCGCAAGGGCTTTGGCCGGGATCGGCGCGTTATGTGCGAAGTCGAGGCGCAATCTGTCGGGGGCGACAAGCGAGCCTTTTTGCGCCACATGATCGCCAAGTTTTCGCCGCAGGGCTTCGTGCAACAAGTGCGTTGCCGAGTGGTGCGCGCGCAAGGCGGCGCGGCGAACTGGATCGACGGTAAATGCGGCGTTTTGGCCGGGTTTGATCGTTCCTTTTTCGACGCGACCTTTATGGGCAAAAATGCCGTTGGCTTGTTTTTGCGTGTCGCTGACGGCGATCATCGCGCCGGTTTCCGTTTCTATCGCCCCGGCGTCGCCCTGCTGGCCGCCGGATTCGGCGTAGAAGGGCGTTTGGTTTGCCACGATGTCAATCTCGTCGCCTTGCTTGGCTTCGGCGATCCGTTGGCCTTCTTTGACGAGGGCTTTGATCTGTCCCTCGGCGCTTTCCGTCGTGTAACCAAGAAATTCGGTAGCGCCTTGCTCGGATTGTAGATCAAACCAGACTTTGGCGGTTTTTGTGTCGCCCGATCCGGTCCATGCCGCGCGGGCGGCTTCGCGCTGTTTTTCCATCGCGGCGTTAAAACTTTCAACATCGACCTTTTTGCCCTTGCCGCGAAGCACGTCTTGGGTAAGGTCGAGGGGAAAGCCGAACGTGTCGTAGAGCTTGAAAGCAACATCGCCGGGAAGCAAGCCGTCGCCTGTAAGTTTTTGCGTTTCTTCGTCGAGCAATTTGAGACCTCGGTCGAGCATCGATTTGAAGCGCGTTTCTTCAAGTTTTAGCGTTTCTTCGATCATCGTTTGGGCTTGGGGCAGCTCGGGATACGTCGCGCCCATTTGTTTGACCAGTTCGGGCACAAGGCGGTAGACGACCGGCTCTTTCGCGCCCAGCATGTGCGCGTGGCGCATGGCGCGGCGCATGATGCGACGAAGAACGTAGCCACGGCCTTCGTTGCTGGGAAGGACGCCGTCGGCGATTAAAAATGACGCGGCGCGCAAGTGGTCGGCGATGACGCGGAAGGAGGGTTTTTGCGAACCTTCGGGGTCGACTTTCACAAGGTCGGCCGCCGCTGCGATAATCGCGCGGAAAAGGTCGATGTCGTAATTCGACGACACGCCTTGCAAGATCGCCGCCATGCGCTCCAAGCCCATGCCTGTATCGACCGACGGTTTGGGAAGGGGAACGCGTTTGCCGCCGGGCTGTTCTTCGAATTGCATGAACACAAGGTTCCAGAATTCGAGAAAACGGTCGCCGTCTTCGTCGGGGCTGCCGGGGGGGCCTCCTTGCAGCTTGTCGCCTTGATCGATAAATATCTCGGTGCAGGGGCCGCATGGACCGATATCGCCCATGCGCCAAAAATTGTCGTCGGTCTTGATGCGGATGATTTTGCTGTCAGGGAAATCCGCGATCTTTTTCCATAGCTGTGCCGCTTGCTCGTCTTCGTGGTAGACGGTGACAAGAAGTCGGTCCTTGTTTAGGCCAAAATGTTTGGTGACAAGGGTCCAAGCGAACTCAATCGCTTCGGGCTTGAAATAGTCGCCAAACGAAAAGTTTCCCAACATCTCGAAAAACGTATGATGCCGCGCTGTATATCCGACGTTTTCGAGGTCGTTGTGCTTGCCGCCGGCGCGTAGGCATTTCTGCGCCGTTGTCGCGCGGCTATAGGGGCGCTTTTCGAAACCGGTAAATACATTCTTAAACTGGACCATCCCCGCAGACGTAAACATTAGCGTCGGATCGTTGCGGGGAACAAGGGAACTGGACTCGACACGCTCGTGTTGAAGAGACTCGAAATAATCGAGATAGGTCGAACGGATGTCGGAGAGGGTTTTCGTCATAACTGTATCTTCTATAAGCGATTATGGGCCTCAATACGGCGCAACAAATAGCATAGTATTAATAGGGATGCAGAATTTTTTTGGGTGCGGGAATTATCCAAGCATCGTTTGATATAATTATAGAAATGTGCTTGTTATTCGGTTAACTAAAAAGTAGGACAACATGTGTAAAATGGTCGCAAATTAACGATACGGAAACAATGATAGAAGAAATCGACCCCGAAGATAAAGGCGCGGAAAAACCTGAGCGCTTGTCGCAAAATGAGTTGGACCGAGCCATTAAGAAACACGAAGACTTCATCAATGGACGCAAGGGTGGCGTTCGTCTTCATGTGCCTCATTGCAACCTTGAAGGCCTTTCGTTTGCAAACCGGATTCTTTCGGATGCGGATTTTACCGGCGCTTATTTGCAAGATGCCGACTTTTCTAATGCCAATTTGGACAGGGCTGTTTTTTACTGCGCCGATTTGCGCAGGGCCAATTTATCCGGCGCAAGCCTTAAAAGCGCCGATTTGCGCGGCGCGTCGTTGCGCGGCGCAAATATGGTCGGGGCCAATATGGCCGGAATCGATTTGCGCGAGGGCTCTCTTTCGAGCACAAATAAGACGGGCGAACTTAAGGGCGCTCATGAAAATCTTACCGTCGCCGATAAGGGCGGCGCTAATTTAAGCGGCGCGACACTAAATGGCGCAAAAATGTCCGGGGCGGTCGCTGTCGGCAGCAATTTTAGCGACGCCATGATGAAGGGCGCGAAGATCAAGAAAGCCAGCCTTAAGGACGCCGACTTTTCAGGCACGAACCTTGAAAACGCCGACCTTAGCGATTGCGATCTTGAGAACGTCGTTTTAAAGGGCGCGGTTTTGACGGGCACAGCCATTAATTTGAGCGAAGTTGCCAAGGAAAATCTTCAAGGCGCGATGACGAGCGTTCCGATCGGCCATACGATGAAGGATTTGGAGATTCCGCTTGACCAGCTTTTGAGAATTCATAAGGAGTGGGTCGAAAGCAACGGCAAGGAAGGCAAACAGTTTGACGTCAGCGGCTATGATCTGCGCGGTAGCGTCGGTTTGGCTGGGCAATGTCTTATTTTGATGAAAGCGAAAGGCGCGATTTTATACGAGCTTGATCTTTCAAAGGCCCAGTTGCAGGGAAGCGATTTTCGCGAGGCGGATATGCGCCACGCTAACCTGAGCGGCGCAGATATGCGCGGCGCGGATTTTACCAATGCTCTTCTTAAAAACGCGAACTTTCAAAACGCAAAGCTACAGTCCCTTGTATTGCCCGAAGGACACAAGATGCGCACGAACTTTTCCGGCGTGTCGCTTCGATACGCCAATTTTTCGGGCGCTAATTTAAAGAACGTTACTTTCCGCAATGCCGATCTTTTCGACGCCGATTTACGCGGCGCTTGCATTGACGACGCCGATTTTAAGGACGCCAATCTTGAAGGCATTCAGATCGATCCCGAACAACGGGAGATTTTAAGGGCTTATTCTAAGTCGGTTTAATAAGCCGCATCGTGACGGCGACGGTTGCGGTTACGATGCTTGCATAGGCCGCGATGAGCCATGCCGAAAGGCCCAGAAAGGCAGTGGCAAGGCAGCAAAGCAGGCTACACGAAAGTTCTATCCAGAAATATCGCACGCCGATTTTGGTCTGGCAATGGCGGCAGCGGCCGTGCGTCGACAGCCATGAGAATAATGGCACAAGATCGCGCGCGCTGAGCGTCGCCTTACAAGTCGGACAATGCGATCTTGGCGCGACAATCGATAGGCGGCGGGGCAGGCGGTATGCAAGCATCGTCGCAAAGCTGCCGAGAATCGCGCCTATCGTTAATCCGAAAACAACGCGAAAGGCTAATGAAGAAAATAACCACGAGGCGTCGGACATCTGGGCTTTATCCTCGCACGAAAACGCAGACGCCGCACTTTAGCATCCAGCCGAAACAGCGCCAGAGGAGATCTCGCGCTTCATGGGGAAACGAAATCAGGATATCGTTGATTTTAACGGGACCCGCCAAGCGGATGCGGGCGATCAATTCTAGCAGCCGGTCGCGCGGCAAGAGAAGCTCGGGGATGAAGAGATTCATGTCGTTGCTTAAGAGCGCGGCGATTTCTGCATCGGTCATCGCGACGCGGACAACGTCTTCGGGCGCAAGATGCCTTGTCGGAAATCCTTTAAACATTTCCAGCATGTTGGGATAGCCCGGATGCATGGCGGGCCAATCTTCGGGCGCACGCAGGACAGGGGACTTTGTCAGACGTCGGTCGGACAGACTTTTCCATAAATCGCCGTAGCGCTTGATGATGTGTTTCCAGTCGAAGACCTCTTGCGCGCGCTTTCGACCTTGCATGCCCAGCATTTGTCGTAGGGGCGCGTTGTCGGCAAGCGTGGCGTAGACTTCGGCACAAGATTCAAAATCGACGTAGGTGCTTTGGGATATTCCGGCCATGGCCATGCCGTAGTTGTCTTGATTGTAGTACATTTGCGCGATTGCCATGCCTGCAGACGGTGGCGGCGTTAAAGTGGGGATAAGATAGCCTTCTTGCCCATTGCGGACGCCTTCGCGATATCCGTCCCAATCTGTGACGACAGCCGGAAGGCCGCTGGCCATCGCTTCGATGGGAGTCAGGCCGAAGCTTTCCTGCATATTGTCGGACAGCGACGTGAATATGT
Source organism: uncultured Rhodospirillaceae bacterium (assembly GCA_964449155.1). Lineage (GTDB taxonomy): Bacteria > Pseudomonadota > Alphaproteobacteria > UBA9219 > UBA9219 > CAIXLI01. Next base: position 22,415 of record CAYVBP010000017.1, read on the forward strand.
CGGCAGCTGCCCACAGGCCATCAGGAAAACGGGGGTCGTCGTTCATGACGAAGTCGACCTTGACGGTTTTACAGATATCTGCGGCAAGCGTTCGGAAATAGTTTTCCATTTCCTTGGGTAGAAAATAGCCAAACAGAACAAGGCGGATTTTTTTCTTTGCTTTTTTAGCGGCGCGCTCGGCCGCCATGAACATCGGGAGCGGATGCGCTTTGATTGCGAAGCTGAGGCGACCAACGAAAAGAATAATGACTTCGTCGTCGGTTGCGTTCAAGGCTTCGCGCTGGGCGCGGCGCTTTTCGGGGGTCGATAGTGACGAAAATTTTTGCGTGTCGATGCCCAACGGAATGATTGGCGTTTGGACGGGACACGAAAATTTTCCGCCAAACCGGCTGTCGATATAGGCGCTGTAAATGTCCCACAGGTTTTTCACCGCGTCCCTGATGGCAACCGACGGGCATATCAGGGCGTCGCTGTCGTCGCTGGGCGCAAAACACAAATCGCTGACCGCGCGCGCGATGCGTTCGCCGCTCATCGTATGGACTACGCCGCATGTGGCGTAGCCTCGCCCGCGCATTTGTAAGCGCCGCCACATCAGGTCCGCCGTCAGCGGATCGGGGCGGAACAGGCATGAAAGACTTTCGAGATTCTTGTCGGGATGGCGGGGGTCTAGCCCGATACAGCGCTTTTCGGCGTCTATTCCTTCCGCCGCCGCGAGCGCTTTGAAATGCTCAAAGCTGGGGATGTCTGTGGGTCTGCAAATAAATTGGGGAGTATCCGCGCATCTGAAATACGCAGACATAAGCCGCGTGACGGCGACGTCGAATCCAAAGACCTCGTTATCGTTTTTCGAGGAAGCTGGGCGGGAATACTGGATACAGATGGACATGGAAATAAACGACGCTGGATGGAGGAACGGGGATTCTTATACCAATTCGCGAGGGAAAGGGGACACAATAAAAATGCCGGAAACTATGGAAATAATACCAATCCCGGATCAGAATGAAGCAAAGGGGACACAATCAATAACCCCCGGCAGAGCCGGGGGCTTGATGGGGAACCGCT
>CAYVBP010000018.1:0-23200 GCA_964449155.1 uncultured Rhodospirillaceae bacterium
TATCGGATCCGCCGCAACTGGCACGTTGAACGTCTTGAACGGAGGTTCCGTATCGACGGACAGCAACGCCTATATCGGACACGATCAAATCGGCATTGGCACGGCAACGATCTCGGGAACAGGTTCTTTATGGACTCTCGGAGGCAGTCTTCGGGTTGGCTTTAACGGAAACGGCACGCTGAATATATCCGATGGAGGCTTTGTTTCTGCCGGAACAAATTCCTTTATCGGATATTCCGACGGCTCGACCGGCAGAGTAACCGTATCCGGACCTGAATCCCGGCTTTCGACCGGTTCAAGCAATCTCGACGTCGGATATGGCGGATCGGGGACGCTGACAATAGCTGACGGCGGCACTGTTTCTGTCGCCAACGGCTATGCCATCAATATCGCCTTTGCCAACGGCTCCTCCGGCACGCTCAACATCGGCGCGGCAGCCGGAAGCCCGGCAGCAGCCGCAGGAACGGTCGATGCGGCAAACATCGTCTTCGGCTCCGGCTCCGGCACTATCGTCTTCAATCATACAAGCGCCTCTTACGCCTTTACCCCAAACATAACGGGCAACGGAACGATTGAGGCTCTGGCGGGCGCAACCTCCCTGACGGGCGACCTAAGCGCCTTTATCGGAACGACCCAAATCAAGAACAACGCGCGGCTTGTCTTTAACGGCACCTATGGCGGCAGTGTCGTCGTCAGCGACGCAAGCACATTTAGCGCCGACGCCTCGGTCGCAGGAACAATCACAGTCGGCAACGAAGGAACCCTCAAAGGCAGGGGCACTGTCGGCGCGGCATCGGTCCTGTCGGGCGGCACAGTCGCGCCCGGCAATTCTATCGGCACCTTGCACGTCGCGGGCAATATGACCTTTTCCTCCGGTTCGACCTACGAGGTCGAAACGAACGCCTCTGGAGATTCAGACCTGATCGCCGTCGGCGGAACTACAACCATTTTGGGCGGCACAGTCCGCTTCGTCGGTCCGACGTACCTCCCCGGACACGCCTATACAGTCCTGACGTCCGGCGGCGGCGTTACGGGAACGTTCGATGCAGCGTCTGCGGCCTCCCTTTTCCTGACCCCGACGCTTGGCTATGGCGCAAATTCCGTCACGGCAACGCTTTTAAGAAACGCCGTATCGTTCGCTTCGACCGCCGTAACGCCTAATCAGCGAGAAGTCGCGACGGCATTCGACGGAATAACGACGACTAACGATCTTGTTATTTCCTTGATGGGACAATCCTCTGTCGCCAACGTTCAGGACGCTTATCGGGGATTGTCCGGCGAGCTTCATTCGGGCATTCGGAGCGCTATTGCCGCCGATGTCGGCAGGACTTTTAATTTTCTCGATCAGGCCTTTGCGCACAAAGATACAGGCCGGAATATTTGGATGCTGCCTTATGCCAATATCGGAAAACGCTATGGCGACAACGTCAACGTTTTCCAATTCCGTCAAGCGAGCGTCGGCACGCTGTTTGGCGGCGACGGCGAGATCAAAGGCACAGAAAACTGGCGTATGGGCGGCGCATTTGGAATCGGAAGGACCGATTACGAACTGGATTCGCTTCCCGGCAACTTGGCAAGGGGACATTCGGATAACTATACGCTTGCCGCATACGGAAGCTATCGCACGGATAATCTAGCCTTTAGGCTTGGCGCAACTTACGCCTTTCATAGAATTCATACCGACAGAAATATATCCGTCGTCGATTATAGCGCATGGCAAAAGGCGACATACGGCGCTCATTCCATAGGGGGCTTTGGCGAGGCTTCCTATATCCTGGATACAGGCGCGGAAACCATCCTCGAACCCTTTTTGCGCGTTACTTACGGCCATGCTTTCTTCCCGGGATTCTCGGAAGACGGCGGTGACGGCGCTTTGAGCGCTCGGGCGGATACCGTTGGGCAGGCAGAAACGACGCTTGGAGTGCGCGGATCGCAGGCGTTCGGCTTTTCGGACAGTGCGCCCTTTTCCGCTGGTTGCCCGGACAGCTTTTTATGCGCTCGTTTAAGGGAAAAATTAGGGTGGACCCGGTTGATCGGCGCAGCAACGCCAAAAGGGAAATACGCTTTCGACTCGTCTCCGTGGTTTCATACTTCCGGTGCCCGGGCCGGACAGGATGCGCTTTCAACCGCCTTAAGCCTTGACGTTACGGTGACAGACAACCTGAACGTCGGCATCGTTCATTCAGGCGTTTTTTCGGTCGATTCCACAAACCAAGCTTTTCAGGGAAACCTTCGCTGGAATTTCTAGGCCGGTTATCCCCGCATAATCATCATGACCGCCGTATAAAGGATCATCAAAAGGCCAGCATAGGCGATCCACGGCCATTTTTTCATCATCGTAGCGATAAGATTCGACGCGACGGCCATAAAAACAATCGACAGGACAAGGCCAATAACAAGAATTTCAATGTGATCTCGCGCGGCTCCGGCCACGGCAAGGACGTTATCCAAGGACATCGACGCGTCGGCAATAACGATCTCCTTAATAGCTTTGGACATCGTTTTGGTCGGTTTGTGACCATCCACTTCCTGCTTTTTCTTGTGACGGCGCAGATCTTGGAAAAGATCCCACGAAACCCACAGCAGCAGTAAGCCGCCAGCGAATGAAAGATATGGAATCCGCAACAAATAGACGGCGATCACCGAAAGCGCGATGCGCAAAATGATGGCGCAGACGACACCCAACGCAATAGCCTTCTTGCGTTTCTTTTCTTCAAGCCCGTTCGCGGCCAGAGCGATGACAATGGCGTTGTCTCCCGACATCGCAAGGTCGATGAGGATGACTTGGACAAGAGCGATGATTTGTACAATTTCCATTTTTTAGTTTCCGATTACTTTTCGTCTTTTATCAACTTTCGAATGTCTTTCAACCTGACAGCGCCCGTCGCTTGAAGAGCCGCAGCGTAGATGAGACCCGATAAGGCCATTAGCGCAAAAAGACAAAGGATTTTTTGCGGCAATCCTGTGAAGGACACGGCATTCCAACCGTAGAAGACCAGAAAATACGTAACAATCGCCATAATGAGAGCGCAAGCCGATATTTTAACGAGACGAGCCGGAAATCCTTTTTCCGCAATGGGGAATTCGCGACGGCGAAGATGGTAATAGTGCAGGCCCGCGTTCACAGTAATAGCGACGCTGTTGGAAAGCGCGATGCCTATATGCTGCAACGGATGAAGCAGAATAATGGAAAGGACGACGTTAACGACCATCGATATTATCGCCGCCTTAACGGGCGTTTTCGTATCGTGACGCGCGAAGAAATCAGCCGCGAATACCTTAACGAATAAAAATCCGGGAATGCCCAAGGCGTAGGCGGAAAGAGCTTCGACCGTCGCGCGCGTGTCGGCCTCGGTAAACGCGCCATGCTGGAACAGCGTTTCGATGACAGGCTTTCCGGCTGTAATCAATCCGACAGCGGCGGGCAAGCCGAGAAGTAGGCAAAACTCCATCGCTCGGCTGTTGTATCGGCGGACTTGGTCTTCGGCTCCGTTTTCGACATGACGCGATAGGACCGGAAGCAACGTCGTCGCAACAGCAATGCCGACGATGCCCAAAGGCAGCTGATTCAACCTGTCTGCGTAGAACAGATGCGAGACCGCGCCCGTTGGCAACGTCGATGCGAGGATCGTCGAGATGAGGAGATTGATTTGCGCCGCCCCTGCCCCGACAGCGCCCGGACCTATGCGACGAAACAAGGTGCGGCTTGCCTCGCCCAGATGCGGACGCAAGAGAGGGATCGCAGCCTTTGCGCGCGCGCACGAAAGGGCAAGCCATGCGCACTGCACGACGCCGGAAACCATAACCGCCCACGCAAGCGTATAGCCCACATGCCAACCAAACGCCTGCGCAACAAGAAGGCCGATAATAAGGACGACATTAAACGCTATCGGTGCCGCCGCGCCGGGCCCGAAGATTCCGCGAGCATTCAAAACGCCGGTTTGCAGGGCCGTCACGGAAATAAGCGCAAGGTAGGGAAAGGTTATGGTGCTGAAATTGACAGCCAAGGCGTACTTTTCGGGATCGTCCGCAAAGCCGGGGGCCAAAACCAACATGACTTGCGGCATGAAAATCATCACAAGGATGGAAAACGGGATCAAAGCCGTCACAAGAAGCATCAAAGCCTGACCCGCAAAACGTCGCGCGGCTTCGTCGCCACGGCGCTCCTGCTCGGCTGTGTATAAGGGAACGAAGGCAGCGGAAAACGCGCCTTCGGCAAACAAGCTGCGAAAAAGATTAGGCAGGCGTTGCGCAACAAAAAAAGCGTCGGCGACAGGGCCTGCGCCAAGGAATATCGCCGTCAGGGAATCCCGGATAAATCCGCCGACGCGGCTAAGAACCGTCAAGCTGCTGACCGTGAAAAGAGAGCGCATGAAGCTCGTTTTCATGGAGATCCCATAAGGCGATAGAAAAGACACACGATCAACGACAGGGAAAGCGCGGGCGCGAAGGGAAACTCTTTATCGTCGCTGACGCGCCGCCATAAATAGTTAAAAGCAAGGCCGAAAAGACCACCCAAAGACAGAAACGTGGCCGCGACATGCGGATGAAGCCACATGCCCGCCGCCGCAAAAAATTTAACGTCGCCGAGACCCAGCATTTCCTTTCCGCGCCATCGACTGTAGACAAGCGCGAAAAACAAACCTAACGCGAGCAATCCCGCCGACGAGATGAGCCCCATAAATATATCGTCGCCGCGCGCAAGCACAAACAACACGCCGCACAAGCCCAAAAGAACGTTCAGACTGTCAGGAATAATGCCAAAATGAAAATCAATAAGCGAAATCGCCGGCAAAAGACCCATCGCAATGCAAAGGGGCACCGCCGCCAGCGACCAGTCCTGAAAATACATCGCCAACATGCCAAGAATAAACCCGGCGATCTCGCAGGCGGGCTGTTGCCATAAACCTATGCGCAAACCGCACGGACACGGAAAGGAAAGAGTGTCCGCGCGAAGAAGCCAACCAATAAGGGGAAAGGATTCCTGCCAAGTATGCGGCCGCCCGCAATAGATGCATTCGGGCCTGTAATCGTCGCCGGGCATTCTGTCAGCGGAACGCATGCCAAACGACATGGCGTAGCTGGCAGAGATCAGGCCGATGCCTCCCCCCGCCAGAAGATGCAGGATATTCGCGATAACATGATGATTAGGACTGTGCATAGGAACAAAAAAAGTTTCTGGGGAATCGAATAGGATCAGACTACCGCATACCTGGTTTTCATGAAAACACGAAAAAAACAAACACAAGAGATCTTTTTCATGGCCTATCGACGGCGCTTGGGGCGAAGCGATGCCCCACTCGGCTGTTTCTTGGCTTCAAGACCGAGATCGGCGTCTTCCAACCTCCGAATTTCGTCGCGAAGCTTGGCTGCCTCTTCAAATTCAAGGTTCGCAGCCGCTTTTTTCATGCGTTTTTCAAGATCACGGATATGAGCTTGAAGATTCTTGCCGGATAACGTCGGCTCGTCGGACAGCCCCGCTTTGACCGTTAGATGATCGCGCTCAAAGACCGAACTTAAAATATCGCCGATGGATTTTTTGACCGTTTCAGGCGTGATGCCGTTGGCGGCATTGTAGGCTTGCTGCTTGGCGCGGCGGCGGTTCGTTTCGTCGATGGCCGCTTTCATGCTTTTCGTCATGCGGTCCGCGTAAAGGATCGCGCGGGCGTCGGCGTTACGCGCGGCGCGACCTATCGTTTGGATCAGCGACCGACGCGACCGCAAGTATCCTTCCTTGTCGGCGTCAAGAATGGCGACAAGGCCGCATTCAGGAATATCGAGGCCCTCACGCAAAAGGTTGATGCCGACGAGCACGTCATAGACTCCCAAACGCAGGTCGCGAATGATTTCGATGCGCTCAAGCGTTTCAACGTCCGAGTGAATATAGCGAACTTTGATGTCGGCCTCGGTCATGTATTCGGTCAAAGCTTCAGCCATTTTTTTCGTCAGCGTCGTGACAAGAACGCGCAGGCCTTTAACGACCGTTTGGCGGATTTCATCCAAAAGATCGTCGACCTGCTTTTCCGTCGGACGGACGATGACAGGCGGGTCTATCAAGCCCGTGGGGCGCACGACTTGTTCGATGAAGACGCCGCGTGTGCGCTCAAGCTCCCAGTCGCCCGGCGTCGCCGAAACGAACACCGTCTGGGGGCGCATTGTGTCCCATTCCTCAAATTTCAGCGGACGGTTGTCGATGCAGGACGGCAGGCGGAAGCCATATTTCGCCAAGGTCGATTTGCGCGCGAAGTCGCCGCGGTACATGCCTTGCAGCTGGGGGATCATCGCGTGGCTTTCGTCGACGAACAACATCGCGTCTTTAGGTAAATATTCGAACAAAGTCGGCGGCGGCTCGCCCGGAGCCCTGCCGGTCAGATAGCGAGAATAATTCTCGATGCCCGAGCATGAGCCCGTGGCTGCCATCATTTCGAGATCGAAAGTCGTGCGCTCGCGCAAACGCTGCTCTTCGAGGAGCCTGCCTGTCGCGAGGAATTCTTCGCAGCGATGTTTAAGATCAGCCTTGATGCGTTCGGCCGCCTGCGCGAGCGTCGGCTTGGGAGTCACATAATGGCTGTTTGCATAGACTTTAACGGCGTCAAGTTCCGCGCCCTTTTCGCTGGTTAGGGGATCGATTTCAACGATACGCTCGATCTCATCCCCAAACAGCGCAAAGCGCCATGCCGTGGATTCCAAGTGCGCCGGAAACAATTCGACCGTGTCGCCTTTAACCCGGAAATCGCCACGGCCAAAACCAATATCGTTGCGCTTGTATTGAAGCTCAACAAACGCCGAAAGAAGTGCTTGGCGGTCAATGCGTAGGCCTTTGGCGAGGCCGAGAACCATTTTTTGATACGTTTCCACCGACCCGATACCGTAGATGCACGACACGCTGGCCACGATGATCGCGTCGTCACGTTCGAGCAAGGCACGCGTTGCCGAGTGGCGCATGCGATCGATTTGCTCGTTAATCATCGATTCCTTCTCGATGAAGGTATCCGTTCTCGGCACATACGCTTCGGGTTGGTAATAGTCGTAATAGCTGACGAAGTATTCGACCGCATTATTCGGGAAAAAGGACTTCATTTCACCGTAAAGCTGTGCCGCCAACGTCTTGTTCGGCGCAAGGATTAAGGCGGGGCGTTGCAGGGTCTGGATCGTTTGCGCGACAGTAAAGGTCTTTCCCGACCCGGTGACGCCCAGCAAGACTTGATCGCGTTCGCCCTCGTTCATGCCGCGAACAAGCGCGTCGATAGCCTGAGGCTGGTCGCCAGCCGGGCGATAGTCCGAAACAAGCGTAAATTTCCTCCCGGCTTCGGGCCGGAAATCGGGCTTGATGACGTCGGCAAAGATGGGGAACATAAGAACCGAAGGTCTATCTCATCTCGTCAAAAGCTAGACCGCCGAGCAAAATGTTCAAACGGTCGATGTCTTCGCGAGGCGCATAAGTGGAATCGAGAGGCTTAACGAGGGTTTTTGCTTTTTCCCAACGCGCCCATGACTTTTCGCTCATCCTATCCACGTTGCGAGCAATCGATTCCATTTCTTCAATCTCGCCGTTGCAATGAAGGATCACGTCGTTCCCTGCCCCCAGCGCTCGCAACGCGCGGTCACGAGGAAGACCGCTAAGCGCTTTCATCGTCAGATCGTCCGACAAAAGCAGGCCTTCAAACCCGATGACCTTACGGATAATATCGTTGTTCACCATGGGCGACAGGGATGCCGGACGTTCGGGATCCAGCGCCTTAAATATTGCGTGCGAGTTCATGCCTAAAGGCGCGTCTTTCAGAAATTCGAAAGGAATGAAATCATGGCTTTCAAGCTCGACGCGCGAAGCGTCGATGATGGGCAACACTTCGTGCGGATCGGTTTTCAGCTTGCCGTGCCCCGGCATGTGCTTGACGACCGGCAGGATGCCGTTGGTCAAATAGGTTTCAACCTGCGCGCGCGCCAAGGCCGAAACGGCGGCCGGAGAGGCGCTGAACGCGCGGTCGCCAATGGCAGCGGAACTTTCGGGTGTGAACAGATCAATAACCGGGGCGCAGTTGATCGTAACGTTTATCGCGGCAAGCTCATGCGCGACAATGCGGGAATATATCTTAATCGCCTCGATCCCCCATTCGGAATCGCGGGCGTACATCATGCCGAAGACCCCCGCAGCGGGATACTTGAGCCAGTCGAGGCGAGAGACGCGGCCCCCTTCCTGATCGATGGCGATCGGCAAATCTTCGCGGCCGACGGCTTGCTTGAGCTCGGCGATCAAGAGTCGGATTTGTTCTCGACTTTCGCAGTTGCGTTTGAACAAAATGAATCCGAACGGATTGGCACCGCGAAATAGCGAACGTTCCTGTGCATCAAGCCGCGTACCGGCGCAGCCGAAAATGACTGGAATCGGCCTTTTGGGTTTACTTTCCGACAAGGATGCACCCCGCGTTCGATTTTTTGAGCGCCGCGCAGATGCGCGCGGCTTCTTCCTTCACCAAAGGCTCGCTTTGAACCCGGTAATATACTCCCTTGCTCCCCAAATCCGCGCGCACCAGACGCAAGGACGTTTTTCCGAGTTGCGCCGCATATTTTTGGCGAAGCTTGTCCAACAAGGCCTGCGCCTGTCCCTCGCCCGGAACCGAGGCAAGTTGTAAAACGGCTTTGTCTTCAGAAACCGGCGCGTTCTGATTAATCTTGGCGATAACATCCGTGAGCGTCCCGGTTTCTTTTTTCGGCGCGGCCTCTTTCTTAAGCACGGGCACAGGTCCCTTGTCAGGCGCGGACGTCTCTGGCGGCGGCGATTGCGGTTTGTCAACCGTAGTGGTCACAGGCGCAGACTCTACAACAAGCGGCGGAACGGACAATGGCACCGCCGGAGTTTCGGGAACGGCGGTCGGCACCGGGGCCGAAGGCGGCGGCTCGATTACCTTTGGCGTTTCCGGCGGAGGCAGCAGATGCTCAACCCGCGGAATGCCGCTTTTGCCTTCCAGCTGTTCGTAAACGCGGACATCCTGATTGGGAATATCGATGCCGCCCGGATCTTCGGGCTTTTGTCTGTATTCGCCTTCCGCGTGAATCGTTGGAATTTCGGACGGAGACGGCGCGCTGCGCCCAAAAAACGCATACCCTGCCCCGCCCAAGATAAGCGCAAGAACGCATATCGTCATCAGACGGCGGCGAGCATACGTGCGGTCGCGCGAATAATCCGAGCGCACCGGACGCTCGGGAGAATGCAACTCATGCGGCGGGGGGCTGTTCACTGCGCAATTCCTCCATAGGCGCGCATCCTACCACGGCCAATCCGCTGCGCAAGACGACGCGTACAGCGGAAAGCAACGCAAGACGCGCCCGCGTTAAGTCCTTGTCCGAAGAAACAATAAATCTCAACGACGCGTTGTCGTTACCCTTGTTCCATAGTCCATGGAAAAGGCCGGCAAGCTCCATAAGATAAAAAGCGATTCGGTGAGGTTCCTGCGCCAGCGCCGCAGCCTCGACGACGCGCGACCAATTCGCCATGTTTTTGACCAGCAGCAATTCGTCCTCGGACGCAATGGGCGCGAGCGAAATTTGCGACAGCGCGCGCTCGGAAAGATCTTCGCCGGGAAACATCTCCGCCGCGTGCCGAATGACCGAGCAGCACCGCGCATGCGCGTATTGCACATAGAACACAGGATTGTCGCGCGTTTGCTCAAGGGCTTTCGCGAGATCGAAATCGAGCTGCGCGTCGCTTTTGCGAGTCAGCATGATGAAGCGCACGACATCCGCGCCGACTTCGTCGACCACATCGCGCAACGTGACAAACGTGCCCGCGCGTTTGCTCATTTTAAATGGCTGGCCATCCTTTAGAAGATTGACCATTTGGCAAAGACGAACTTCAAGCCTGCCTTGACGTTCCGTGATCGCGGACACCGCAGATTGAAGGCGCTTGACGTAGCCGCCGTGATCGGCACCCCAGACGTCGATCATCAACGCAAAACCGCGGCGGAACTTATCGAGATGATAGGCGATGTCCGAGGCGAAATACGTCCAACTGCCGTCGGATTTCTTGAGCGGACGATCAACATCGTCGCCGAACTGCGTCGAACGAAAAAGCGTTTGAGGCCGGGATTCCCAGTCTTCGGGCAGCATGCCCTTGGGCGGTTCGAGGACGCCTTCGTAGATCAGTCCGCGACTTTCGAGGAATTTCAAGGCCTCATCCACACCGCCGGAAGAAACAAGGGCGCGCTCGGACGAAAAAACGCTGTGCTTGACACCCATCGCCTCAAGATCGGCACGGATAAGGGCCATCATGGCCTCAATGCCATCCTTGCGGAAGACGGGAAGCCATACGGATTCCGGTTCATCGCGCCATTTTGCGCCATCACGCTTGGCAATAGCCGCGCCAACCGACACAAGATAGTCGCCCGGATAAAATCCTTCAGGGATTATGCCGATGTTTTCACCGAGCGCCTCACGATAACGGAGAAAAAGCGACCGCGCGAGAACATCCACCTGCGCCCCGGCGTCATTGATATAATATTCACGGCAAACATCGTATCCCGCTTTAACAAGCAAGGCGGCTAGGACATCACCGACAACGGCACCCCGACCGTGGCCAATATGCATGGGACCGGTAGGGTTCGCCGAGACATATTCGACGTTGGCCTTCGCGCCCTTGCCAAGATCGCTGTCGCCATAATTCGTTCCGGCGCGCAGGATTTCAGAAATTTCGTTTTGCCATACGCTGGGATGCAAACGCAGATTGATAAACCCGGGACCCGCGATTTCAACCGCCAATATGCTTTCGTTCTTTTCGAGGAAAGGCTTGATATCTTCCGCGATTTTGCGCGGCGGCTTGCCTGCTGCCTTGGCCAGAACCATCGCGACGTTCGTTGCCAAGTCTCCGTGCGCGGCTTCGCGCGGAAGCTCAACGACAAACGCCGGAAAGTCGCCGATCAGCGCCAGCGCGCCAGAAGCAACCGCCCGGTTAACGGCTTCCAATACGATGTTGTGAACAGTTTTAAAAATACTCATCGGGACCTTGGATTTTCTTTCGTTCTTATAAAAAAACACCGTGATTCCGGCTTTTCCGGAATACGGCGACCCTTTGGGTTTTGGCGCAGACGATAATAATGTCAATTTTTACAAGAATCTACTTTGTTTTTTGCGTCAATACTCTACATACTTGAGGCATACGGATTCTTTTCTCTGTTTTATACGCTTCATTCCATGTTGTTTTTTTTCCTTATCGCCTTAACGCTTATGCCTTTAGAGGCTCAGGCCGTGGGACTTTCGTGGTTCCAGGATACGGTCGGCGAGACTCGGGACATCCCTGAAATTGCAACAGAAAAGAGAGGTGAGATTGCGCGCTTTTACGCCTTGCGCGGAAATCGATCCCTTTGGAACTTGAAAGGCCCGGATGCCTCCTTGCGAATTCAGGACTTTATTAGATCCATCGGCAATATGGCCGCCTATCACGGCTTGAATGTTGACGCCTATCCTCTTGAGAAGATGCGCGAACTTGCGGCAAGTTCTTTGGATTCCGACAGGCTGAAACTTGAGCATTTGATGATTTTTTGCCTGCTAACCCTTGCGCATGACCTGCACGGCGATAGCGTTTCGTTCGACAGGCTTTACGCAGGGTGGACTTTTCGGCGACAAGACTTGGATATTCCCTCGGCGTTAAATACGGCGTTCGCAAACGGAACCTTGCAAGCCTTTTTCGAACGCCTTGCGCCGCAGCAGCCGGAATACGCATCTCTTGCAGCAGCGCTGGCAAAATATTCCGCCATCGAGACCGAAGGCGGCTGGCCTCGAGTTGCGCCGGGGCCTTCGCTATGGCCTCAAACAACAGGACCTCGCGTCGCCCAGTTGCGCGCACGACTGGCGGCGGAGGGATACAATGCCCCCGCATCAACGCCAGACGATGCCGATTATTTCGACGAACGGCTTGAGGAAGCCTTGATCGATTACCAGTCCCATAATGGGCTTCTGACCGATGGCCATGCCGGGGGCATGACGCAAGAAGCTCTGAATACGCCGGTTTCGGCTCGCATCGCGCAAATTCGCGCAAACATGGAACGTTGGCGGCACATGCCGGAGGATTTTCCACCCTCCGCTTACGTTTCCGTCAATATTCCGGACTTTTCGCTTTCTGCATTTCGGAACGGCATTGAGATTTATTACGGCCGTATTGTCGGCGGACGTACCGACAGAAGGACGCCTTTTATCGAAAGCGAAATCTATAACGTCGTAATCAATCCTTCGTGGCATGTGCCGTTGAGCATCGCAAGAAAGGACATTTTGCCGAAACTTCGCCGCGATCCTTATTATCTGGAAAGACAGGGCGTCGTGATTGCAGGGCGCGAAGATGATCCTTCAGGAACGGAGATTGATTGGCAGAATATCTCGGCCAACAGCTTCAATTTCAGATTGCGCCAAGTTCCGGGCGATTTTAACAGCCTTGGGCAACTGAAATTTAATTTCCGGAATCCGTTTGACGTCTATATGCACGGCACGCCGCATCAAGAGTTATTCGACAAAGACCAGCGCGCCTTCAGTTCGGGGTGCGTACGGCTAGAGGATCCTATCGAAATTGGAGAAATCGTTCTCGAGAAAAACAATGAAAACAACGGTTGGTCGCAACAGCGGATTTTGGACGAAATCGACAAGGGGCGGACAAAAACGGTTAATCTTGCCGAACCTATGCCCCTCTTTTTCCTTTATTGGAGCGTTTTTCCCGGCGACGGCGATCATATGAATTTTCGAAAAGATATATATGGTTACGATGCTTTGTTAATGGAAAAGATTAAGAAAATCGGTTCGATGGCTGGGAAATAGGACTCTTGCATCCTATAACGGATGACGATAGGTTCTTGGCGGTCTTTTTTTCTTCTTGTTTTTCTTCTGCATGGAACTTCTTACCGATACAACACGGCGCAACTTTTTAGGAATGGGGCTTTTGGCTCTTTCCTGCGGCGTTTGCACGCCCGTTTTGGCCAAAACGACAAAGACAACGCCAAAGGTCCGTGCGCTGTCGTTCCGTAACCTGCATACCGACGAAAAGCTGCGCGTCGTTTATTGGAAAGACGGAGCCTATGACCACAAGGCCTGGGAGAAGATCAACCATATCTTGCGCGACCATTATTCGGGCGAAACGCACACCATGAACCTCAAGCTGCTTGATTTGCTGCATGATTTGCAAACGCGCATGCGCACCGACAAAACGATAGAGATTATTTCAGGGTATCGCTCGACTGCGACTAACGATCATCTTTCAGAAATCAGGTCCGGCATCGCCAAGAAAAGCTATCATATGCGCGGCATGGCAGTAGATATCCGTCTGGATGGCGCGCCTTTATCCAAACTGCATGCAGCCGCCCTTTCGATGAAGCGTGGCGGCGTCGGATACTACCCCAAGTCCAAATTTGTCCATCTGGACGTCGGCCCCATCCGTCGGTGGGGTTAGGCCCGGCTTTAACGCTTCCCAAATTTGCTTTCGAACCTACCGTAGTCCGCAACGTCAAGCTCAATGTCAAGGCGCGCCGTCGTTTTCGTATCGCGGCGGCTAACAACATGGCCGTGGGCATAGAGCCACGACAACGCCGCGCCGTCCGAAAGAGAAACCGTTAGCGCATAGTTTTTCCGGCGCAAAGACAGGCGCTTTTCGATCACATCCAAAAGCTGGGGAATTCCCTCGCCCGTCAACGCTGAAACGCCGACGATGCCGCCGGACGCTTCGAGGCGTAGGCCTTCGATAGGACGAGCTGTTTTGGCTTCCTGCGACGCGCGAACAGCGTATTTTGCCAAGTCCTCGCGCATGTCTTGGGGAAAAAGATCAATTTTGTTCTGAACCTCAATAAGCCGTTCGTCGTCAGCGCCGATCTCTAGAGATTCCAAGATATCCATCACGGCCCTTCGCTGGTTTTTCGCATTCGGGTGCGCAATGTCGCGCACGTGAAGGATAACATCCGCTTCGATCACTTCTTCGAGTGTCGCGCGGAATGCCTCGATCAGATGTGTCGGCAAGTCAGAGATAAAGCCGACAGTGTCGGAAATGACGATCTCCCGGCCTTTCGGCAGTTTCATGCCGCGCATAGTCGGATCAAGCGTTGCGAAAAGCATGTTTTTCGCAAGCACATCCGCGCCCGTCAAGCGATTGAACAGCGTCGATTTTCCAGCGTTCGTATAGCCAACAAGCGCAACGGTCGGATTCCCCACCTTGTGCCGCGCCTCACGACTAAGGCCACGTGTGCGGCGAACTTGTTCGAGATCTTTCTTGAGGCGCGACATGCGCTCGGTAATCAAACGCCGATCGACCTCAAGCTGGGATTCTCCCGGGCCGCCCATAAACCCGAAACCGCCGCGCTGACGCTCGAGGTGCGTCCACGAACGGACAAGGCGCGATTTCTGGTAATCCAGCGCCGCCAATTCAACTTGTAATTTTCCTTCGGCTGTCCGTGCGCGGTCGCCGAAAATTTCGAGGATAAGCCCTTCCCTGTCAATGACCTTACATTTCAGGTCGCGTTCAAGATTGCGCTGTTGCGCGGGCGTAAGGGTTCGGTTGATGACAACAACGACTATTTTTTCTTCCTCAACGAGAGCTGCATAGCGTTCAACCTGTCCTTTGCCCAAAAGCGTAGCCGGAACGGTCCGAGCCAAAGAGACGGTTTGCGCACAAATAACATCGAGGTCGATGGCACGAGCAAGGCCGACCGCTTCTTCCAAGGCGTCGTCGTCGTAGATTTTTGCTTTATCCGATTTCAGAACGGGGTTTAGAATCAAGGCGCACTCGCCATGGCGTACGCCAGATATGTCCGTATAGGCTTCCGTCACATGTCCTCGTCCGGGGCCTGCTCAAGCTCATCGTTGTCAAAAAGATGAATCCTCGCATGCGGCATGATCGTTGAGATCGCATGCTTATAAACAAGCTGCTCGTGCGCTTCGCGGCGCAACAGCACCGTTTCGCCACTAAATGCCGCGATAACGCCCTGAAGCTTGACTCCGTTCATCAAGAATATCGTCGCGGCACCTTTGTTTTTACAAAGCTGGTCTAGAAAGTCGTTTTGCAGATTTTCTTTGCAGTTGTTCATAGGATTTATGCCGGTTGAGGTGCCTTCTTTTCGCTAATACCCATTTTTTATCCGCAACTCAAGGCCTTACTGCTCGTTAGGACTTAAGTCGCCTTAACCATTCCAAAACGCCCATACAGTCAGAGAAATATAAATCAACGTTATGCGCCTTGGCATCCTCGGCAAGGCCAATCAAGACTGGCGTACATCCCGCATTTCTGGCGCAGGCCACGTCGATTTCGCTGTCGCCAATAAACAGAACATCGGGGCCTGCATCGATCCCCACCTGAATTAAGGCGCAATCCGCATGTTCACGTGCGGGCTTGTCGACCGGGGCGTCATGCGCGCCAACCAAAGCCGCGAAATATTTGCTCCAGCCAAGCTGTTCGGCTTCGATCCTTAAATACTGTCCCGATTTATTGCTGACGACGACAGCAGGTATTTCCTTTTCAGTGAGCCATATAAGAAGCTCTGTCGCGCCATGAGCTTTCAATATGCCCATGCGCTGCCGGACTTGGGCAAAATAAGCGTAATACTCTGTCCATGCTTCTTGCCACCTTTCGCCAAACCAATCGGGGAAAGACTGGCGCGCCGACCGCATACAGTTCCGCAAAATCTCTTCGCGCGTCCACGTTTGAAGACCAAACTTGGCGCGCGTGTGATTGATGGCTTCGGAAATCGCGCCCCAGCTGTCGACCAGCGTGTTGTCCCAATCGAAAATAACGGCACGGGGAAGAACTTCAGGATTCGGCGAAACGCTCATTTCCTTTCTTCCCCTTGAATCCTGAATGCCGCTACTCAATTCATTTTCTCCGAAACCGCGATGGGGGGTTCGTTCGAATTGCCATGGACGCCCAGAAGTTTCAGCTTACGGTGCAGCGCCGACCTTTCCATGCCGATGAATCCGGCAGTACGCGATATGTTGCCGCCAAATCGCGTGACTTGAGCCAATAGATATTCGCGTTCGAACATCTCTCGCGCGTCGCGCAGAGGAAGCTTCATGATCTCGCCTCCTTTTTCCCATCGCAGCACGCCGGGAGCCGAGGACGTTATTTCAGGCGGCAACATATCTGCGCGAATAGGTTCCTGTGAACCTCCTTGTGCCATAATTAAAAGCCATTCCATAGCGTTGCGAAGCTGTCGAACGTTGCCGGGCCATTCGTAGGCTTGCAGGGCCGCCTTCGCATCCTCGCCGAGAACACGCGGAGATTCGCCGGATCCTTCAGCCTCGCGCATGAGGAAATAGTCGGCAATTACGGGGATATCTTCGCGCCTTTCGGATAAAGCCGGAACCTTAATCGGAACGACACTGAGGCGATAATACAAATCCTGCCGGATCGTCCCGGCCTGCATTTCTAATTGAAGATCGCCGCTTGAGGACGCCAGCACGCGCACATCAACTTCGACCCGTGTCGTCCCGCCGATGCGAGTAAAGGTCTGCTCTTGCAGTAAGCGAACGAGCTTGCTTTGCGTTTCCAATGGCATGTCGCCGATCTCGTCAAGATACAGCGTGCCGCCATGCGCCTGTTCGAACACGCCGAT
The DNA here is from genome assembly GCA_964449155.1 of uncultured Rhodospirillaceae bacterium. Taxonomy (GTDB): domain Bacteria; phylum Pseudomonadota; class Alphaproteobacteria; order UBA9219; family UBA9219; genus CAIXLI01. The sequence goes on from CAYVBP010000018.1 coordinate 16,572, forward strand.
TTTGCGCGCGCCCGCTTGCGCGCCGTGCTCGGTCCCAAAAAGTTCGAGTTCAAGCTGATCGGAAGGCATGCTTGCGCAGTTAATAACGACAAAAGGACCATCGGCCCGGCGCGACTGTTTGTGCAGCGCGCGCGCTACCGTTTCTTTGCCGGAACCCGACGGGCCCATGATAAGCACGCGGCTTCCGGTCGGCGCGACGCGTTCGACGATCTGACGCACCTGATTGACAGCCGAGGATTTGCCGATGATGTCGTAATCGGCGTTGGCTCGAAATTTCAATTCTTGGTTTTCGCGCCTGAGCCTCGCGGCATCGAGCGCGTGACGCACCTGAAGAATCAGACGGTCAGCTTTGAAGGGCTTTTCGATAAAATCATAGGCGCCCATCTTGATAGCCGACACTGCCGTATCGATGTTACCGTGACCGCTAATCATGATAACGGGCATGTCGGGATAGTCTCGGCGAATCGCTTGTAGGATTTGCAGGCCGTCCATCGAGCTTCCCGTTAGCCATATGTCGAGGATGACAAGCGTCGGCCGACGCGCGGCGATCATTTTCAATGTTTCGTCCGCATTTCCGGCCTCGCGGACGGACAGACCTTCGTCGTTTAGGATACCCTTGATAAGCGCACGAATGTCGGCTTCGTCGTCAACGACGAGAATATCGCTCGACAGGTTTTTCTCTTTAATCGGCAACGCCATAAAAATTCATACTCCTGTTTCAACTCGACGCCACGGACACTACGCTATCTGATTCGCCCGCATTCGACAAAATTTCCGCCTGAGGCTTGTTGACTGGCCAAATCAGGCGAACGATAGCGCCGCCATCCGGCCTGTCGTCAAGCTCTAACCGGCCTTTGTGGTCTTCCATGATTTTCTTAACGATAGCAAGCCCAAGCCCCGTTCCCTTCTTGCGAGTCGTCACATAGGGTTCGGTCAAGTTGTTGCGCTCTTCGACGGGAAGACCCTTGCCGTTGTCTTCGACGGCAAGGCAAACCGTTTCTTCCTGACAAGAAAGCCGAGTGACGATTTCGCCCTGCGGTAAGATTCCGTCGGACGGAGGCATGCGGGAATCGATGGCCTCGGCTGCGTTTTTAAGCAAATTCGTCAGCGCCTGCGCGATCTGGCGCGCATCGCAATCGGCAGTGCAAAACGCGATATCCTGCTCATAGGAAATTTCGGGACGTCCGCTGCTTTGAAGAAAAATCGCTTGGCGAGTGATTTCCCTGACATCGTGCCTGCCGATAACCGGCGCGGGCATACGCGCGAAGGCCGAGAATTCATCGACCATACGGCCGATGTCGTCGACATGGCGCACGATGGTGTCGGTGCACGTTTTAAAAACATCGGGATCGGTCACGATCTCCTTAGAATATTTGCGACGCAGACGTTCCGCCGAAAGTTGAATCGGCGTCAATGGATTCTTAATTTCATGTGCGATGCGGCGCGCAACGTCGGCCCAAGCTGCCTTGCGTTGTGCTGATAGAAGGTCGGAAATATCGTCGAACGTAACGACAGTACCGTCGTTATCCGTCCCCGCCTGCTCCATCGACACACGAACAAGAATCGTGCGAGTCGGCCGGTTCGTACGGCGGATTTCAACCTGATCGTTGCCAATCCCCCGTCCCTCCTGCAAAGCAGGCAATTGCTCGATAATGTTCTGAATTTCGGGGGCGAGTTCGCACAAAGGACGCCCGTTAAAAGACGCCGGATCGACAACGTCAAAGAATTCCGCCGCCGATGCGTTCATCAAAGTTATCGCACCGCGCGGATCAAGGCCAATGATTCCCGCCGAAACGCCGGATAAAACAGCTTCGATAAAACGGCGGCGGGAATCGAGCTGACAGTTTGCGTCGATAAGTTCAGAGCGTTGCGTTTGCAGCTGGCTTGTCATGCGATTAAAGGCCCGGGCAAGCAACTCGATTTCGTCATCGCTGTCGCCAGCGTCCTCGCTAACCCGCGCTGCAAGGTCGCCGCCACGCACACGGTCCGTCGCGCCGATCAAGTCTGCAATCGGTTTCGACAGCCGCATAGCGAAATTCAGGCCAATCAAAACAGCCGCCAAAAGAATCAAGAGGGCAACGACAACGAAAATGGACACAATAATTACCTGAAGTCCGGATCGCTTTCCCTCTAGGTCTTTATATTCATCGACGGCCGTTTGCGTCGCCGCCATGTGCGCCAAAACCTTGGGTTCGACCGGGCGACCAACAAATAAAAACGTATCGACAAAATCGTCGAGCCTAAGAAGCGCGCGCACGCGATCGTCGTTATCGCTAACCAAAAGGACGACGTCGCCCTCCTGCGCGCGCGTTTTCATATCGTCCGTTATCGGCTCAAACGTCAGCGCAAACGTAAGCCCGGAACGGGCAAGAATTTTTCCGGACCCGTCAAAAACAATCACTTCCGTCAGATTGCGCAGATAAGCCTGAGCCGATACCACCTGATTGAACCGCACGGGGTCTTGAGACAGAAGTCCTGCCTGCCGATTCAAGTCGTTACCCATCGACATGGCATCCGCGCGCAAAACCTGCTTGTGTTCTTCAAGGTAAGCCCGCGCAACCTCAAGCGATTCATTAAGAGAGGTTCGTACATGATTGGAAAACCACGTTTCTACGCCAAAATAAAAGAAGGCGGCGGCACAGATTGCGACCAACATCGCGGGCGCGACAGCCAAAAGCGTGAAAACGCTGACCATCCGAATTTGCAGCTTCGATCCCGCCATGTTGCGGTGGCGGCGCTTCCAGACCTGATAGAGGCGGTGCGTAACGACAGTGCCGAGAAGCACAAGGAACCCAAGATCAAGAAGCGATAAAATCGTCACCGTCGTCGGGTCGTTGCCGAAGAACGGCGAACGAGTCATCGCGCCGTACGTCGCAAGGCCCGACACAACGGACGCGATAATCAGTGCGATGACCATCTTATCGCGAAGCCGATGTCGGACCGACCAGATGATAAGGCGAGGCATGATCTCGGCGACGTTATGCAAAAGATTACGCATCCGCGCCTCTTCTGGCCTTGCTTTTACGCGCGGGCGTTAACCCGAGATCGCGCAGCTTCTTGCGTAAGGTATTGCGATTAAGGCCCAATAGCTCAGCAGCACGAAGCTGATTGCCGTCGCACTCAGACATCGCAAGGCTCAATAGAGGCTTTTCGATTTCTTGCAATACGCGACCGTACAGCCCCGCCGAGGGCAGGCCGTTCTCGTGAGCCGCAAAATAATCCTTCAAATGCCGCTCGACGCTGGCAGATAAGCCGTTAGCTGACATAAAAACCCCTCATCCAATGCCCTCTATCGTCATCACTTCTTCTCTCTTCGTCCTCCCCGCGAAGGCGGGGAGCCAGTTGACCTCTCCGTAAAAAACGCCGCATCCAATTTTCGCTTTCGCATGTCAAACTGGATCCCCGACTTCGTGGGGGTGACGAAGAAGATTCGAAACCGAGACATAGAATCTTTCGACCGCCGCACGCGCGGTCTTCAAATCGTCCGTAACATTGATTTGCGCGCGAAACTCCGAGGCATGGGGAAACCCTTTCGAATACCAGCCCATGTGCTTGCGCGAAATGCGCAGACCCGGAAGCACCCCGTAATAATCGACTATTGCATCAAGATGTTCAAGCGCCGTTTCAAATTGTTTTTGAACCGTCGGCTGCGGCATGACGGTTCCGTCGCGCACGTAATCCATAGCCTGCCGCAAGAACCACGGCCTCCCGAGGCTTCCACGCCCAATCATGATACCGTCCGCGCCGGACTGTTCGAGGGCGCGGTCGATATCGGCAAGCGTGCAAATGTCTCCGTTCACGATTACGGGAATATTAACAGCATCCTTGACCTTCCGGATATAGCCCCAATCGGCACACCCTGCGTACTGTTGCGCACGCGTGCGTCCGTGAACCGTTATCATTCGAACGCCACAGTCTTCGGCGATTTGGGCCATGCGTGGCGCATTTTTGTGTTCTTCATCCCAACCGAGGCGTATTTTGAGCGTCACCGGAATCCGGACCGCCTTTACGACAGCCTCCAAAATCTGCCCCGCAAGCACCTCGTCCCGCATTAGAGCGGAACCGGCATAGCCGCCCACAATCTTCTTGGCCGGACAGCCGAAGTTAATGTCGACAATCTGTGCACCCGTGTCTTCGTTAACGCGCGCAGCTTGGGCCATCGCCCCTGGCTCGTTGCCGAAGATCTGAACGGACATAAGGCCTTCGTCCTCGCCCTTTTGCATCATCCGAATGGTTTTTGGGGAATCACGAACAAGGGCTTGGCTGGCGACCATTTCGGAAACGACCATGCCGACCCCGAATTTCTGCACCATGCGCCGAAACGGCAAATCCGTCACGCCAGCCATGGGCGCAAGGATGACCGGCATATCGAGGGAAATCGAACCGATGCAAATAGGCTTAATACGGCTGGCAGAATAAGGAATTTTATGCATGACGTGGTGTATAGCAACTGCCTAAAAAATAGGCAATCCCCCCGAAATTATCTATTTTAACTATTGGCTTTATCACTTGCGTTCTTCGTCTATTGCCCTAGATTTCAAATGGTTCACAAGAATAAAAGGGAATCCCTCCATCTTGCAGGATGGGGACTTCCAGTTTACCAACTTTTCCCTTGAGAACCGCGTTCTTTATTTTGCTATAGGCTATCTCATGTCCGATTGCACATGTCTTATCGTCGCCGCCGGTTCTGGTTCTCGGTTTGGCGGGTCTTTACCGAAACAGTATTACAAGCTGGCGGGGGAAACCATTCTGCGCCGGAGCGTCTTAGCATTCCTTAACCATCCGCATATCGACGAAGTTCGGGTTGTGATTAACCCGGCCCACCGCGATATGTACGACGAAGCCGTCGGAGACTTAGGCTTGCCCGAGCCGATTGCGGGTGGCGCAACCCGGCAGGAAAGCGTTCTGTTGGGCTTGGAAGCTCTCGCGGTATCGAAAACCAAACCCTATAAAGTCATGATCCATGACGGCGCGCGGCCTTTGGTCGACGCGGCAACGATTACAGCTGTTAGAAAAGCCCTCGATACGGCTAAGGGCGCTATTGCAGCCAAACCAGTGGTCGACACCCTCAAGCGCGGCCAAGGGGCGGAGATTATCGCGACAGTGGATCGGTCAAGCTTGTGGCAAGCCTATACGCCCCAAGGCTTCGATTTTGACACCATTCTTTCCGCCCATCGCGCCGTTAAAGGCGAACAAATGACAGACGACGCCTCCGTCGCCGAAAAGGTTGGTATTTCCGTAACCCTCGTTCCTTCAAATCCGGACAACATGAAAATCACGAACCCCGAAGACCTAGATCGCGCCGCGCGCGTTTTGGGCCACTCTTACGGCGACATCCGCACAGGCATGGGCTTTGACGTGCATCGATTAATCCCTGGCGAAAGGATCACTCTGTGCGGCGTCACTTTCCCGCACGCCTTTTCCTGCGAGGGACATTCCGACGCCGACGTCGGGCTACACGCGCTTGTCGACGCGCTTCTGGGCGCCATAGCCGCCGGAGACATCGGTAAGCATTTTCCGCCGTCCGATGCCAAATGGAAGGGCGCAGACAGCGCCTTGTTCGTTAAGCACGCTCTGGGCCTCATTACGGAACGCGGCGGGATTATCTCGAACGTCGATGTGACCTTTATGTGCGAGACTCCGAAGATCGGGCCGCACCGCGACGCAATGGCCGCTCGCGTCGCGGAGCTGCTGGAAATCCGGTTAGATCGCGTCAGCGTCAAGGCCACCACAACCGAAAAACTAGGCTTCACGGGCCGTGGCGAAGGCATTGCCGCGCACGCGATCGCGACGTTAAGGTTTCCCGGATAATGGTCAACCCTCCCGTCGTTATCCTTGTCGAGCCGCAGCTTGTCGAAAACATCGGCATGACCGCGCGCGCCATGATGAATACGGGACTGAAGGAGTTGCGGCTTATCGATCCGCGAGATCCATGGCCTTTGGGCGAGGTCCATCGCAACCGCATGGCCGCAGCATCGAGCGGCGCGGACGAAATCTTGAACGACGCCAAGGTGTTCAAGACACTTGACGAAGCCATTACGGATTTAAACGCTATTTTCGCGACAACGGCCCGAACGCATGACATGGTTCAAAGGATCATGACGCCGCGCGCCGCCGTTCCGGGAATGATCGACCGAGCCGCGCGCGGCGAAAAAATTGGGGTCATGTTCGGCCGGGAACGCACAGGTCTGGTTAACGATCATATCGTTATGGCAAATGCTATTATTACGATTCCCTTGAATCCCGAATTTACCTCCCTGAACCTCGCGCAGACGGTTTTGCTAATCGGTTATGAGTGGTATCAAGCTCAGGACAAAACGCAGGGCGACGTTTTGCAAACGGGACACGGTCTTCCCGCCACGCGCGAGGAATACATGAACTTCTTCCGCAGGCTCGACGCGGCGCTGGAAGATACCGGATTCTTTACGACCGAAGAAATGCGTCCAGCGATGACGCGCAATCTACATAACGCGCTGATGCGCGCGGAAATGACGGATCAGGAAATCCGGACATGGCATGGCGTTCTGTCGGCCCTTTTAAAGGGGCCAATCAATAAACCCCCGGCAGAGCCGGAGGCTTGATGGGGAACCGCTCCAAGCGGTTTTAAAAGACTCTCAATTCAGAAAGCG
>CAYVBP010000019.1:0-6443 GCA_964449155.1 uncultured Rhodospirillaceae bacterium
ACGGATAGGGAGGTGGGGATGACGGATAGGGAGGTGGGGATGACGGATAGGGAGGCGGGGAAGACGGATAAGGAGGCGGGGATGACGACGTTTGTTGATGATGAGTCATTTCATATTCTCTGCGGCGGCCCGGATTGGGGCGAAGGACGTTCGGTGCCAGGACGTTATGCCGTGCTTTGAAACGGCTTCCATGTGCTTTGCCGTGCCGTATCCGGCGTTCTTGTCCCAGCCGTAGACGGGAAATTCCTTAGCCAGCTTTGCCATCAGGCCATCGCGGTGGACTTTGGCCAGTATTGAGGCTGCGGCAATTGATAACGATTTATCGTCGCCTTTGACGATGGGAATGGCCTTGCAGGATAAATCGGGCGCGCGGTTGCCGTCGATAAGGGCGATGTCGATGGGGGCTTCCAAGCCTGCGACCGCGCGTTGCATCGCCAACATCGTTGCCCAGAGGATATTTAGTTTGTCGATTTCTTCGACGCTGGCTTCGGCGATAAAAAAATGACATGCGCTTTTTAGCGATTCAAAAATCGCTTCGCGCGATCTTTTTGTCATTTTTTTGCTGTCTCGAATTTTTGCGCACAAGTCGTCGGGAAATTTTAGCGGCAGTATGACGGCGGCCGCGACAACCGGGCCAGCCAGCGGTCCGCGCCCGACTTCGTCGACGCCGCAAATGATTTTTCCGGCTTGGCGACCAAAATGGATCTCGTGATCGAAATCTGGCATGTGAAAAAGGGATTCGGGATTTGGGATTCTGGATTCGAGAGATGCTTGTCGTTTCGAAGCGCTTTTCCCGAATCCTGAATCCTGATTGCCGAATCCTAGAGTTGCCCTTTAAATTTGCAATAAAATACGCGGTTTCGCGGGCTAAAAAAATAGTTTTACGTCTCGCGACGAATGGGTTACACTTCAAATAAAGCGAATGAGAGAGCCTGAAAATTAAGCGCATCAAAAGCGTGGAGAATAAAAATACGGCGCTCGGAGATTTCGCGGATTGCCGAAGGCAGAAGGCCCGGCTATATAAATAAACGAAACATATAGACAGTCAGGAACGGCTAACTATGAGACAAGGTTCTAACGGCAGGCGTCCCCGCAGTCGGCATCACGGCGGAAATAACGCAGGCGGCAGGGATACCGCAAGCATGTCGGGTGGCGGTCGTCCGCGTTCCGCGGCGTCGTTGCGTCATCAATCATTCGATAGTAACTGCGGCGATTTGCGCGTGCGCGGAAATGCGTGGCAGGTTTACGAAAAATATCAGGCATTGGCTCGCGATGCCGTTTCTTCCGGTGACCGCGTTACGGCCGAGAATTATTCTCAGCATGCCGAGCACTATTTCCGCATCATCGAAGCGATTGAGGAAGCTACGGCGGTCGAGCAGCGCGTTCATGGCGAGCCTCCGTCTTCGTTTAATCAACAGCCGGAAATTCCCGTCAATTATTATTCGCAGGAACCTGTTCCTAACCCCGTTAAGTCCTCGCAGCCGGATGTGGCCCAGCAGCCCGCAAAGGTCGAAGCGACCGTTCAGCCGCGCGCGCCTCAGGCGACTTCTTCCCCCTTCTTTACGCAGGAGGAGATCGACGAGCAGAACGCGCAAGGCGCGACCCAACCCTTGGCTCTCGCGAGGTAAGACGTGCCTCTAGCCCAAAATGCAGCCGGGGTTCCGTTTTTGAAAATGAACGGGCTTGGCAATGATTTTGTCGTTTTTGACGGGCGTGCCAACGATTTTATGCCGTCGGAGCGTTTTTTGCGCGCCGTTGGCAATCGCAAGCGCGGAATCGGATGCGATCAGATTATCGTTCTGTTGAAGCCCAAAAACGCCAAGGCCGACGTTTATATGGCCATATACAATATGGATGGAAGTCAGGTGCAGGCTTGCGGCAATGCGACCCGGTGCATTGCCATGCTGATGTTCGCGGAGCTTGGCCGCAAGAAATGCGTCATCGAAACCGTCGCGGGGCTTTTGGAGGCATGGGAGGATTCTCCTGGTCTTATCGCGGTCGATTTTGGAGAACCGCGCCTTGAGTGGGGCCAGATTCCCTTGGCGCGCGAAGCCGATACTCAGCACGTGCCGGTCGCGTCCGGCGGGCTGTTTGCGCCATGTTGCGTCAATGTCGGCAATCCTCATGCTGTTTTTTTCGTGCCGGACGTGTCCGCTGTCGCGCTTGCTGACGTGGGGCCTCATTTGGAACACGATCCGATTTTTCCCGAACGCTGTAATATCGAAATTGCGCAGATTCTTGCGCCGGACCGCATTCGCATGCGCGTTTGGGAACGCGGGACCGGCATTACGGAAGCGTGCGGTTCGGGGGCGACCGCTACGTTGGTCGCGGCTGTGCGGCGGGGCTTGAGCGAGCGCCGCGCGACGATCGTTCTTGACGGCGGCGAGCTTGTGATCGAATGGCGCGCCGACAATCATGTTCTTATGATCGGACCCGCAACTTTTAGCTTTAGCGGCGTTGTGGCCGAGGATTTCGGCGATGACGAGCGCTCCGCCTGATCTTGACGTTCTTACGTTCGGATGCCGTCTGAATATCGCTGAATCAGAAGCGATCCGCGCTAAGGCCGAGGCGGCGGGGTTGCGCAATGTGGTTATCGTCAATACCTGCGCTGTCACCGCCGAGGCCGAACGTCAAGCGGGGCAGGCCATTCGGCGGCTGAAGCGGGAAAATCCGGACGTAAAAATTATCGTTACCGGATGTTCCTCGCAGATTGATCCTGAAAAATACGCGGCCATGCGCGAGGTTGACGGCATTGTTGGAAACGGCGAGAAACTGAATGTGGCCAGCTATGCTTGCTTGGATAAGGCGTCAGCGATTCAAGATATGCCTAAGCCGGGCGACGTTGATTTGAGTTTTGCCGTTCATCAATCGCCGGATTTGCAGCGCGCGTTTGTGCAGGTTCAAAATGGGTGCGACAATGCGTGCACGTTTTGCGTTATTCCCTTTGGGCGCGGCGCGTCAAGGTCCGTGTCGTTCGAAACCATCGCGGCGCAGGTTCGGGCTTGCGTCGCAAAGGGGTATAACGAAGTCGTTTTGACCGGCGTCGATATCGCGTCTTATGGCCGCGATTTGCCGGGACAGCCGACGCTGGGGTACATGGTTAAGCATGTTTTATCGCGCGTGCCGGAATTGCAGCGCTTGCGGCTGTCGTCGCTCGATCCCGCAGCTTTGGATGAGGATTTGTGGGAGGTTCTTTCGGAGAATCCTCGTTTGATGCCTCATCTGCATCTTAGCGTGCAGTCGGGCGACGATATGGTTCTTAAGCGCATGAAGCGCCGCCATAGCCGCGCCGATATTTTTACTCTTGTCGACAGGGCGCGGAGAGCTAGGCCGGATATCGTTTTCGGCGCGGATTTCATCGCCGGGTTTCCGACGGAGACAGAAGCTATGTTTGCCAATACTTATAAGCTGGTCGAGGAATGCGGCTTGACATGGCTGCATGTCTTTCCTTATTCAGCCCGCAAGGGGACTCCGGCGGCAAAGATGCCTCAGGTCCATGGAAAAGCGCGTAAAGAGCGCGCCGAGCGTCTTCGCGCGCTTGGCGAGGCGGCGGCTCGACGGCATTACGACGCTTTGCAGGGTAAAACGCTCGGCATTTTGGTCGAAAATAACGGTATGGGCTGTACGCCTCAGTTTGCCAAGCTTAGGATCGATGGGCAGGCGCCTGTCGGCCGGATCGTCGATGTTCGGTGCGTCCGGGATGCCGACGGATCGACAATCGCAAAATTTGACGGGTAGGAAATATGGAAGAAAATGACGAAAATCAGGGTTGGCTTTCGCGCCTGCGTTTTGGGCTTAGACGCAGTTCGTCCAAGATTGCCGAGGGCATTTCCGGCGTTTTGATTAAGAAGAAACTTGACGACGTTGCGTTGGAGGATCTGGAGGAAACGCTGATATCGGTCGATCTTGGTCCGGCGACTGCCGCTCGCGTCATTGCGGAATTCGGCAAGGCGCGGTTTGGGAAAGAGGCCGAGGATGAGGAAATCAGGCAGGCGCTCGCGCTTCAGATCGCGCAGATTTTGAAGCCTGTCGCTTCTCCGTTGCAGGTCGATTTTTCATGCAAGCCTTTTGTGATTTTGGTCGTGGGCGTTAACGGTACGGGGAAGACGACGACTATCGCTAAATTCGCGCAGAGCTATATCGCGCATGGCTTGAAAGTCACGCTGGCCGCCGGGGACACTTTTCGCGCCGCGGGCGTTAGTCAGATGCAGATTTGGGGCGAACGCGTTGGCGCGCATGTCGTAACGGCCGAGCAGGGCAGCGATGCCGCTTCGGTCGCGCACCGCGCGTTCGAGGAGGCCACTGCTAATGGAAGCGATATCCTTATGATCGACACGGCCGGGCGGTTGCATAACAAGGATAATTTGATGCAGGAGCTTGCCAAGATCGTGCGCGTTTTGAAAAAGCTCGATCCTGCCGCCCCTCATGCGACGATTTTGACGCTGGATGCCACCACGGGCCAGAATGCCCATGCGCAGGTCGAGGCGTTCAGGGATATGATTAACGTCACGGGGCTGGTCGTGACAAAGCTGGATGGTTCGGCCAAAGGAGGGGTTTTGGTCGCCTTGGCGGATAGATTTAAGCTGCCCATATATGCCATAGGTGTTGGCGAACAAGCAGACGATTTACAACCCTTTTTGGCTGAGGATTTTGCAAAGGCGCTGCTTGGGGTGTGAAATATTCATGTTTGGCGCGTATGTTATCCGAAAGGCCTTTTGGGGATGGGGTGGTTTTTGTTGAGATTCCAACTGGATCCCGCCTTCGCGGGGATGACGGTGGGGAGTGTGGGGGCTTTGATATAAGGAAAGGTTGCAGAATTCGTAAATACCTGATAACAGAGCCGCTTCCTGTAATGACCTCGTAGCTCAGCTGGTAGAGCATCTGACTTTTAATCAGGGGGTCGCGGGTTCAAATCCCGCCGAGGTCACCACTTAAGGAAGCAATATCAAAGAGATGCTGTGGAAAAAGGCGGAGGTCGAAACTTCCGCCTTTTTTCATGTCAACAAAGATGCCAACGGCCCAATGAAATGACCAAGAAGGAAGCGTTTGATGTCAAGAAAGCGGCTTTTGGAAGTTCTTGTTGGCTCGTTGAAAAATCATGCTAAAACGGCTTGCTTTTGTTTTTGAAGAAACGCCATGTCCGTTAATGTTCGTATCGCGCCGTCACCGACCGGGTTGCTGCATATTGGCAATATCCGGGCGGCGTTGTTCAATTATCTTTTCGCCAGAAAAAACGGCGGGACGTTTATGCTGCGTCTCGACGATACCGATAAGACGCGCTCTTTGCCGGAATACGAAGAGGCGATTAAGCGCGATCTGACATGGCTGGGGTTGACGTGGGATACGTTTGGGAGACAGTCGGACAGGACCCCGCGGTATGCGGAAGTCTTGGAACGGCTGAAGGCTTTGGGGCGGGTTTATCCTTGTTATGAAACGCAGGCCGAGTTGGACCTTAAGCGCAAGACGCAGCTGGGACGCGGGTTGCCGCCGGTTTACGACCGCGCGGCGTTGAAATTGACGCAAGAGCAACGCGCCGCGTTCGAGGCCGAGGGGCGTAGGCCTCATTGGCGGTTTAGGCTCGACCATGTCGATGTCGCTTGGGACGATTTGGTGCAGGGGCATAAGAGCTTGCCGGCTTCTTCTATTTCCGATCCTGTTTTGGTGCGCGCGGATGGCGTTCCGCTTTATACGTACTGCTCGGTCGTTGACGACATCGACGATAAGACGACGCATATCATTCGCGGCGAAGATCATGTGACCAATACCGCTGTGCAGATCCAGATTTGGACCGCGTTGACGGAAACGCCGCCGCCTGCGTTCGCGCATTTCCCGCTTATTGTCAGCGCGTCTGGAATTGAGATGAGCAAGCGGCTCGGCACGCTGTCGATCGCGAGCATGCGCGACGATATGCAGATCGAGCCGATGGCGATCAATTCTCTTTTGGCCAAGCTGGGGACATCCGATCCGATTGTGCCGCAGGCGACGCTTGAAGCGTTGACGCGCGAATTCGATATCGGGAAAATTTCGCACGCGACGCCGAAGTTCGATTTGGATGAATTGAAGGCGATGAATGCAAAGGTGCTGCATTTGACTTCGTTCGCGGACGTAAAGGCGCGGCTTGCGGCTTTGGGCGCGCAGGCGGATGAGGAACTTTGGAATGCCGTTCGGTCGAATATCGCGACTCTCGGCGACGTTCGCGGGTGGTCCGATGTCGTTCATAAAGATCTATCGCCCGTGGGCGCGGATCCTGCGTTTTTGGCCGCCGCGCTTGAGCTTTTGCCTTCGTCGCCATGGGGGCACGAGACGTGGCATGCGTGGACAAACGCGCTGAAGGCCAAGACCGGACGCAAGGGCAGGGAGTTGTTTATGCCTTTAAGGCTCGCGTTGACGGCGGTTGAGCATGGGCCGGAGATGAAGTTTCTTCTTCCTCTTATTGGCGAGGA
>CAYVBP010000019.1:6543-22576 GCA_964449155.1 uncultured Rhodospirillaceae bacterium
CTTGTCGTCGATGACGGCGTTTTCGACAGGCGGCTGATTTCTATCGCTTTGAAAAAGGCGGGTTTCACTAAAATCGTTACGGCCGACGATGGCGCAGACGCTTTGCAGAAAACGTACGATCTATTGCCGGACATCGTTCTTCTGGACCTGAATATGCCCAATCTTGACGGATTCGGATATTGCGAGATGGTTCGCAACGACAAAAAGCTGCCGCGCATGCCTATTATCGTTCAGACTTCGATGAATAACAGGCAGGCTTGGATGCATGCCTTGTCGTGCGGCGCGGACGATTTTTTGACTAAGCCTTTGGATATGGTCGAACTTACGCTGCGTATGAGCGTTCATGCCGAACGATACTTTATGCTGCGCGATCTTGAGAACATGTGCGAGTACCTGAGAATGGAGGTTGACCTTGCCAAGGATATGCGTGCGCGAATCGAATCTTCGGATATGCCTGTTTCCAGCGTCAATGCTTTGAACAAGCATTATGACGTTCTTGAACAGATCGTTCATGCCTCGGCTTTTGGATAGCTTATGCCGATCCGGGATCCGAATCGCATGCTATAGGATGTAGCTTTTAGTATCTCGTACACTAAATGTGCGATTGTGGTATGGTTAACAAGTGATTCACCATAATTCTTAGTCTTGTCGTCCAGTTGTTTTTGCAGTTTCCGATCAACCCACCAAGCCAAGGAATTAGTCCCATGTTTAGCAATCTGAAAATCGGCAAACGTTTGGCTATTGTCGTTGTGGTATCCCTTTTGGGCATGATGTTTATCGGTGCCGAGGGCCTTATTAATCTTAAGAAGAATTTGCTTCTGGATCGTGAGAACGGCACGAAGACCGTTGTTGAAACGGCCGTCAATCTTGTTGAGAGCTATTATGATCGTTTTCAAAAAGGCGAATTTACGGAAGAAGACGCTAAGCAACGCGCTTTAGGCGCGATTGGCGCTATGAAATATGATTCCGCAAAAAATTACGTTTTCATCCTCGATGATTCAGGGACTTTTTTGGCTCATCCGAATTGGGCTGGGCAGAGGCATATGGACGATGTCGATGCTGCGGGCGTTCCGTTTGTGAGGCTTTTTGTCGGCGCCATGAAGAAGGGCGGCGAGGTTGTTTCATATAACTGGAAGCGCGATGCCGATAAACCTGCCGTTCCGAAGATTACTTATGTCGAGCCTTTTGCCGCTTGGGGATGGGGCGTCGGTACGGGTATATATGTCGACGACGTCGAGGCGGAATTTATGCGCAATGCGACCGTTTTGGGCGGAATTGCATTGACGCTCTTTATCGTTATCGGCGGCGGCGCGTTCGTGATCGGGCGCGGGATCGTTAAGCCTTTGAGCGACATTACTTCGGCTATGGACCGCTTGGCGGACGGAGACAAGACCATCGAGGTTCATTACACAAAGAACAAGGACGAAATCGGCGATTTGGCCCGCGCGTTGGAGACCTTTAAGGCCAATGCCATTAAAATGGAGGAAATGGAAAAAGAGCAAAAGGAGCTGGAAAAACGCGCGGCAGAGGAGCGGCGCGTCCTTATGAACAAAATGGCCGACGATTTCGATGTCAATGTCAAAGGCGTCGTGAATACGGTTTCGGCGGCCGCGACGGAAATGCAAAGCAGCGCCAAGTCGATGTCCGCCATCGCAGAGGAGACAAGCAGCCAGTCTTCGGCTGTGGCGGCTGCGGCTGAGCAGGCGTCGTCGAACGTTCAGACGGTCGCGTCGGCGGCGGAGGAACTGAATGCGTCGATTGGAGAAATTACCCGGCAGATCAGCGATTCCGTTAAGGTCGCGGGCGAGTGCATGACCGAGGCCGAGACAACGGGCAAGGTGATGCAGTCGCTTAGCAAGTCGGCGGAAGACGTCGGCAATGTCGTTAAGCTGATCGAGGGAATCGCAAGTCAGGTTAACTTGCTGGCCCTGAACGCGACCATTGAGGCCGCGCGCGCAGGCGAGGCGGGCCGCGGGTTTGCGGTCGTGGCAAACGAAGTTAAGGGGCTTGCCAATCAGGTCGCTTTGGCTGCCAAGGATATTACGCAGCAGATCGGCGGAATCCAGACGCAGACCACTCAGGCTGTCGGGACAATCGACACCATTACTTCGATCATCCGCAAGATCAACGATATCTCGACGGCCATTGCCGCCGCAGTCGAAGAGCAGGGCGCGGCGACGAAGGAAATTACGCGGAGCATTCAAGAAACCGCTCAGGGCACGAAGGAAGTAACGCGCAATATTTCCGGCGTGACTCGGGCGGCCTCTGAAACGGGGACGGCCTCGACCCAGTTGTTGGATACCGCAGGGCAGTTGGCGCATGAGTCCGAGACCCTCCGCAAGGTCGTCGAGGACTTTATTGCGGGAATTAGGAAAGGGTAGAGGACGGCGTGTTTGGCTTGTTTTTTTGTTGAATTGGTATGAAGTTAGCCCCCTCTGCCTCATTGCGGGCGGAGGGGTTTTCTTTGCCTGATATAACGGATCCTATCGTCATTCCAAATTACAATCAGACACCACTCTCGTCATCCCCGCGCAGGCAGCGGATCCAGTTTCATAGGCCACAAGAAATCAATAAGCCAAGAAGTGGCCGGTTTTTCGGCATCATCGCCGTTCTTTTTCAACCGTGGCCCTTGAAGATAGGCCAACTGGGTCCCCGCCTGCGCGGGGATGACGTCTGATTATTATTTGGAACTGCTATAAATAAAACGATCATGGGACGCGTCGGTCGCATCTTCCTTTGACTCTTTCGGCGACAATGCTAAATTCCCGGCCTGCTGCGGGTGTAGCTCAATGGTAGAGCAGGAGCTTCCCAAGCTTCTGACGAGGGTTCGATTCCCTTCACCCGCTCCAGTTTTTCATTGCATATTTTGTCCTTTTTTTTGGCGGTGATATAGTTTTGTTTGGAATTTTATTTTGAAAGATTCGCGCCTGTATGCTTACTCGGCTTGTTATTCACGATGTCGTTTTGATCGAAAGGCTTGCTCTTCAGTTGGGGCGCGGGCTTAACGTGTTTACCGGGGAAACGGGCGCGGGGAAGTCCATTGTGCTCGATGCTTTGGGGTTGGCTTTGGGCGAAAGAAGCGATGCTGCGCTCGTTCGGGCCGGGGCTTCTCAGGCGTCGGTGGCGGCGGAGTTCCAGTTGGATCCCGATCATGACGTTTTCGCGTTGGCTCGCGAGAATGGGTTGGCCGTGGACAATCCGATTACGATGCGCCGCGTTATTGGCAAAGATGGCAAAAGCCGCGCGTTCTTCAACGATCAGCCTATTGGCGTCGGGTTGCTTAAGCAATTTGGCGAGACGCTGCTTGAAATTCATGGCCAGTTCGAGACGCATGGGCTTTTGAGTCCGGCGACGCATCGCAAGCTTTTGGATGCCTTTGGGGGACTTGGCAAACAGGCGGAGAAGACGGCTCTGGCTTTCAGGGGTTGGAAAGAGGCTGTTGGCAAGGCGCATGAAGCCGCAGCTTTTCGGGAGCGCGCGCGGGCTGAGGAAGAATTTTTGCGGGCCGCCGTGCGCGAGTTGGACGAATTGGCACCGGAGCCGGGGGAAGCCGAGGCTTTGGCTTCGCAAAGAACCGAGCTTCAGCATCGCGAGAAGATTCTTGAGGCGGTTGATGCGGCTGCGGCGCATTTGGATTCGGAGCGCGGGGCGGTCGCTTTTTTGTCGGCGGCGGGGAAGTCCGTTGCGCGCGTGTCGGACAAGGCTTCGGGGTTGCCCGCGGTTCTGGCCGCGATTGATAGCGCGTTGAACGAGGCGTCTGAGGCCAGCCGCTTGTTGGCCTCGTTCGCGGCGATGGCCGAAGGCAAAGAAGATACGTTGCAGGCGATTGAGGAGCGGCTGTTTGCGCTTCGAGCCGCGGCGAGGAAGCATGCGACGCAGGTCGATTTACTGCATGACGTGCGCCGCGATCTGGCGGCGCGGCTTGCGTCGATTGAGGACGAAGGCGGGCAAGCGTCGCGGTTGGCTGCGGATGCGGCGAAGGCCCGGGACGTTTTTGTCAAGCTTGCCAAGGATCTTGGCGTTAAGCGCAGGAAAGCGGCGGCGAAACTGGAGAAGGAAGTTAATAAGGAATTGCCTGCTTTGATGCTGGAGCGCGCTCGGTTTGTTATTGAGGTTTTTGAGCTTGAGGAGGATCTGTGGTCGGAGCAAGGTGCGGATCGCGTGGCTTTTCTTGCGTCGACGAATGCAGGGATGGCTCCGGGGCCGCTGCAAAAAATCGCGTCGGGCGGGGAATTGTCGCGCTTTATGCTTGCGGTAAAGACTGCTTTGGCCGCTGCGGATCCTGTGCCGGTCCTTGTGTTTGACGAAGTCGACACGGGGCTTGGTGGCGCGGCGGCGTCCGCTGTCGGAGAGAGATTGGCGAAATTGGCGAAAGACGTTCAGATTTTAGTTGTGACGCATAGTCCTCAAGTCGCGGCGCGAGGCACGACGCATATGCATGTCGTTAAACGCGTTCTTGGGGGGAAGACGGTGACCGAGGCGTCGGCTTTGGGCAAGGCTGAGCGGCGAGAGGAAATCGCGCGCATGCTGGCGGGCGCGAAGGTTACGGATGCCGCGCGGAAGGCGGCCGAGAGTTTGTTGAAAGAATAAGAGGCGTAAAAATGTCTTATGAGGGAGTTTTGGCGGTTGTCGCGATCGGGATAAATTTTTCTCTTTCCGCCGCCTATGTCGTTTCCGTTTTTCAAAAAAAGGTTCAGCCTCACGTTCTGTCGTGGCTTCTTTGGGGGATTCTTCAAGCCATCGTTGCTGTCGTTCAATATTATTCGCAGGCGGGCGCGGCTGTTTGGGTTACGGCGTTGGCGGGCGCGAACTGCTTTTTTATCGCGGCGTTGGCTCTTTTCTATTATGGGGAGAGAAATATAACGCTTAGCGATAAGGCGTTTTTCGGCCTTGCGCTTTCGATCGTTCCGTTTTGGGTTTTGACGAAAAGCCCCGTTCCGGCGGCTGTTCTTGTCGCAGTGATCGATGCGCTCGGGTATGGGCCGACTTTCAGAAAATCCTATGCGTCGCCGCATCAGGAAAACGTTTATATTTGGGGCGCGAATTGTCTTTCGAATGTTTTGACGCTTTTCGCGATAGAGCAGTTTTCATTTTCCGCTTCTTTCCCGATTGCGGTTTCTGCCGCCTTGAACGGCGCGTTGGCGGGATTTTTGGTTTTTCGCAGGCTGCGACTTAAAACTCAAATCCCTTCGGCGTGAAGAAACCGGGGGCCGGGAAGGCTGCTGTTTCGAAAAGGGGAACGCACGATACCGTATCCGCATTCTTGGTGCAGAGGCGCGCTTCGCCGACTTTGGCGTTTTCGGGGCCGACTATCGCGACGAGGCGTCCGCCTTCGTCCAGATGATCGTATAAATATGTCGGGACGGATTCGACGATTCCGTTGATAAATATCACGTCGAAGGGGCCTTGGGCGGCGCAGCCTTCGATGGGGGCTCCTGCCAATACTATCGCTTTGCCGGGGGCAAGCGCGGCAACGTTCTTTTCGGCTTCAGAGTGCAGGAGAGAGTCAGGCTCGACCGCAAGGACCGAGGCGGCAAGCTTTGTCAAGACCAGCGTCGAATAGCCCGTCGCGGGCGCGAGCTCGAGCACGCGGTCCGTCGGCCCGATTTGCGCGGCTTGCAACAGGCGCGCAAGCGTAAGGGGGCGCATCAGGTATCTGTTTGAAATCAGGCGGATGTCGTCGTCGATATAGGCCACGCCTACGTGTGTGAAGGGAACGAATATTTCTCGCGGCACGGCGTTCATTGCAGCTAGCAGCCGGGAGTCGGAGATGCCGCAGGGACGTAATTGGCCTTCGACCATGTATCGCCGGGCGGCAGCAAAATCGCAGGGGATGATGGCTTCTTTCATCGGCATGGAACGTGTATTGTCTTTCGGAATTCGCAGGTTATTTTATGCCTTGTTTTGGGAGATACGGCAAATGTTTTTCCGGATTCGGCATTGGGCGCTTTTCGGAAAACAAATACGAGAAGATGTGATACCAATCCCGGATCGCAGTGAATCGAAAGAAGCAAAGGGGACACAATAAAAATGCCCGAACCGCCGTTACCCGTTCCATACCGCCTTTTCCGGCATTTTTATTGTGTCCCCCGTGCCCCGGAAAACAAATACGAGAAGATGTGAGTTGAAGGAATATGGCTGAGATTTCTTTTTCCGGATTTATCGGCATTGGCGGGGATCGGATTCCTTATGCCGTTACTCGGTCGAAAAGACGCAAGCGGTCGGTTGCGTTCGGGTTCGGGCGCGAGGGGAATTTGCATGTCATTGCGCCTGCGGCTGTTTCTCAGGTGTCGATTGAAAGGATTCTTGAAAAACGGGCAGTGTGGATCGCGCGCGAGGTTCTTGCGCGGAAGAAAGAAGACACGGGCGCGCTTTTTGTAGACGGGTCGTTTTTCCCTTATCTTGGCTATTCTTGCGCGGTGCGCGTTTTGCAGGGAGAAAATTATCTGCCGGGCTGTTTTCTGAAGCCGGGCGTCATACATGTGCACGTTGCTCGCGATGGCGTGTCAGCGGAAACATTGCGCGAGGAGGTTCGGTTGGAGATCCTTCTTTGGCTTAAACGCCGCGCTCGGACGAAACTTCGAAAAAGACTCGACTTCTGGGCGCGGCGGATGGGCGTTTCTTATAAAAAGTTCGTTGTGGCGTCTGCCCAGTCCAGATGGGGGAGCTGTTCTGTCGATAATGTCATTCGGTTAAGCTGGAAACTGATGATGACGCCTTTACCCCTTATTGATTACGTTGTGGCTCATGAGCTGTGTCATGTGCGGCATAAAAATCACTCCGTTAGCTTTTGGAGGGACTTTCAACGGGTTATGCCGGATTGTAAGTTGAGGCGGAAGGAATTGCGGGAGGCGGAAAAGCGGGTTTGGATGGTTTGTGACACCCCTATGAAGTGATCCGTGAGGGGGTGGTGTTTGTTGTTTTTTTTCAAGGGGATAAGGTGCGTGTTGGTGGAGCGGCGGGTGTTTTGCTTTGGAGGAAGTATATAATTTAACCATTAATTCAATATGTTAACGATATTTGATTCGAATGGTTCTGATTTTTAAGCTGTTTTTCGTGCAAATGGCGGAGGGGTGTGCTAATCGTTTCGGTCGCCGGACGATTTAGCGCTTAGCTTTCGTATTCCGCATATATATAGAATTGCCTGAAAACGATGAAACGCAGGGGGGCTTATGGCGACTGCTCATAAAAAAAAGGCTGGGGCGAAGAAATCAAGTGTGCAGAAGAAGACAGTGAAACACGCTAAGCCGATCCCTCATAAGGTGAAAAAGACGCCTGCGCTTTCTCTATTGAAATTTCCGCGTCCTGGCATCGCTTATCATGGAGCGGCGAGCAAACAGGAGCCTATGAATCCTCGGGTGCAGGCCGTTGTCGATAGAAACGAAATTTTGGACGTTCTTGCACGGTTGGCACGTGGGATCGATAGGCTGGACGAAAATCTTTTAAGGTCGGTTCTTCATCATGACGCGACGCTCGATTTCGGGCCCGGCGTGTTTCAGGGAACGAGCGGCGATTACGTTCATTGGGTTTTGGGGGTTTTTCAGGGCGTTCGATCTTCTCATCACATGATCGCCAATACGCGGATCGAACTGGAAGGCGATGTCGCTTTGGTGGAATCCTATTTCCATACGCATATTCGCATCGAAAAACCTATCGGGCGCGAGGATGTCTTTTTAGGCGGGCGCAATTTGGACCGTTTCGAACGCCGTCCTTCCGGCGCTGCGGGCGTTTGGAAGATTGCGCACCGCAAGCAGGTTATCGATTGGGCGCGAACGGAGGCTGCTTCGGATATTTTTTATCATCAGAACCCGGACGCTTTGTGGAGTTCGCGGACTAAGGTCGATCCGTCGTATCAGATGGCGAATTTTCCGGGGTCTCAGTCAGGCGGCAAGCTGCCGTCGTTCCTTGGGCGCCATTACGAAAGCAAGAGCGTCAAGTTTTAACCCCTTGACGGGTATCGTGAAAAGCAACTATGTTGCCGCTTATGCAAATTTCGGCTCGTTTCTTTGTCTTCGTTTCATGCGCGCATGCACTCGCGCCGAAGCCGCCGTGCGCTTAGCGCGCACACATCAGATACCTTACCCGACATTGCCGTTTTTCAGTTTTTTCTCTTTTGCTTAGGGGTTCGTTATGACCAGATTTGTCGATGTTCATGCCGTTTGCGACTTGGTTCGGTCCATTGGGGTTGAAAAGGTTTTGGCCGATATGGCCGAGTATGTCGTTCAGGATTACAGCCGGTGGGAAAGTTTTGTTCAGACTTCTCGCGTCGCCAGTCCGTGCGAGGAAGGCGTTATCGAGCTGATGCCGACAACGGATGGACTTCTTTACAGTTTTAAGTATGTAAACGGGCACCCCAAGAACATTGAAAAGAATTTGCCGACTGTCATGGCTTTCGGGCTTTTGGCCGAGGTGCACACGGGCAAGCCTATTTTGCTGAGCGAGATGACTTTGTTGACGGCGCTGAGGACGGCGGCGATTTCGGCGGCCGTGGCAAGAGTTCTTGCCCGCAAGAATTCCAAGTCTATGGCGGTCATTGGCAATGGGGCGCAAAGCGAGTTTCAGATTCTCGCGTTTAAGGCGTTGCTGGGGATCGGCGAGGTGCGGCTTTTCGATGTCGATCCGGAAGCAACGGCCAAGCTTATGCGCAATCTTGAGCATGTTGGCGGGCTTAAGCTCATCAAGGCCGCGTCCGTTCGCGAGGCCGTTAAGGGCGCGGATATTATTACGACCATTACGGCGGACAAGACCAAGGCGACGATTATTACGCCCGATATGGTCGAGCCAGGCATGCACATTAATGGCGTTGGCGGGGATTCTCATGGAAAGACGGAGCTGCATCCCGATGTTTTGAGGATGGGGCCGGTCGTGATCGAATATGAGCCACAGGCTCGTTGGGAGGGCGATATTCAGCAGATGCCTCCGGATTTTCCTGTGACCCAGTGTTGGGAGGTTTTGGCTGGGAAGAAGGCGATCCGGCAGAAAGACGACGATGTGACCATTTTCGACTCGGTCGGCTTTGCGATGTCCGATTTCTCGGCTTTGCGCTACGTTAACGACGCCGCGACCAAGCGCCATGCTGGGGTCGCGATCGATTTGGTTCCGTTTCCTCCTAATCCCAAGGATTTGTATTCCTTGCTGATGCCGGTGGCCATGCCTTTGCTGCCGAAGGTTAAGGAAGCGGTGGCGCTTTTGCGGAAGTCGAATAAGGGGGATGCTCGATAAAATGAACGCTAAGAACGCGCCTGCGAAAACCGCTATTTCTCCGACCCGCGCCGAGAATTATGCCGAGTGGTATCAGCAAATCGTTCGCGCGGCCGACATGGCCGAGCTGTCCGGCGTTCGCGGGTGCATGATTATCAAGCCCAACGGCTATGGCGTTTGGGAGCTGATGCAGCGCGACCTTGATCGGCGGTTTAAGGAGACGGGGCACGAGAACTGCTATTTTCCTCTGTTCATTCCTTTGAGCTATTTCCAGAAAGAGGCCGAGCATGTCGAGGGCTTCGCCAAGGAAATGGCCATCGTGACGCATCACAGGCTGAAGGCGGAAGATGGCGTTCTTGTGCCGGACGGCGAGCTGGAAGAGCCTTTGGTCGTGCGGCCGACGTCGGAAACCGTGATTGGCGTCGCGATGGCCAAGTGGATTAAATCTTATCGCGATTTGCCTTTGCTGGTGAACCAGTGGGCGAACGTCGTGCGTTGGGAAATGCGGCCTCGGCTGCTTTTGCGCACGGCTGAGTTTCTTTGGCAGGAAGGGCACACGGCGCACGAGACTTTTGATGACGCGATGGCGGAAGCTCGGCGGATGCACGACATTTATCGGGACTTTGCTCAAGAAATTTTGGCGCTGCCCGTTATTCAGGGCGAGAAGACCGCGAACGAACGTTTTCCCGGAGCCGTGAACACATTCACCATTGAGGCTATGATGCAGGATGGTCGCGCGTTGCAGGCGGGGACATCCCATTATTTGGGCCAGAATTTCTCGAAGTCGCTGACCATTCAATTTCAGAACCGAGAGGGCGGACTCGATTTTGTGCATACGACGTCGTGGGGCGTTTCGACAAGGCTTTTGGGCGCGTTGGTCATGGCGCACGGCGACGATAATGGCATGCGCATACCGCCACGCATCGCGCCGTGGCAGGTTGTCATCGTTCCCGTTTTGCGCGGGGATGCCGACAGACAGCCCGTTATGGACTATTGCTTGTCATTGAAGGCTGAGCTTTGCGCGCAAAAATATGCGGGCGACAGCGTGCGCGCGAAGATCGATACGCGCGATATCTCGGGCGCGGAGAAAAAATGGGAATGGGTCAAGAAAGGGGCTCCGGTCGTTCTTGAAATCGGGCCGCGCGACGTTGAGGGCGGGAAGGTTTGCGCGATGCGCCGCGACAGGCTTGAGCAGGGAAAGAGTTTCGTGCCTCGCGCCGAGTTTGTCGGCGGAATCGCAGCGCAGCTGGCCGATATTCAGAAGAACATGTTCGCGCAGGCCGCGGCTTTTATGAAGGCGCGTATTGTGACGGATATTCGCACCCGCGCGGATTTCGACGCCTTTTTCGCCAAAAGCGCAGAGGCCAATGTATTCGGGGCGCAAGGATTCGTTCGCGCGAAGTGGTCGGGCGATCCGAAATCAATTGCGGCTATCGAGGAGCTGGGCGTTAGCATCCGGTGCATTCCGTTCGATCAGGACGGGAAGGAAGGCGCGTGCGTGTTGACGGGCGCTCCTGCGACGCAAGAGGTTATTTTCGCGCGGGCGTATTAGGCGCTGCTGTAACGGCTCCGATAACGATCCTCGATTGAGATGAAGCACAGGAGACTTGGCTGCGTTAGCCTAAGCTTTTCATCATGGAGTCGTGGTCGATGACGGGTTGTTCGTCTTGATCGCTGCCGGGCGATGAGACGAAGCCGTCCGTTTCGTTTGTGGCGACGGACGCGGTGTCTTGCGGGCCTTGTTCGCGCAAGATGCGGCGTTGGGCGCGTTTGACAGCCGCGTCGAGATCCGCTTGCTTGCAGAGGCCGAGCAATACCGGATTCTGCGGCTTGATGTTCGCCGCGTTCCAGTGCGACCGGCCGCGAACCTTGGCTATCGTTTCTTTCGTCGTTCCGAGTAAACGCGCGATTTGCGCGTCGAGAAGATCCGGATAGTTCTTAATCAGGTATGCAATGGCGTCAGGCTTTTCCCCGCGCTTGGAGACCGGTGTGTAGCGCGCGCCTTTCGTGCGCGCCACGGGCATCGGAAGTTCGCTCTTGACCATTTTCAGCTTGGCTTGCGCGTTGCCTTCGCAGCGCTTGATTTCTTCCAAGGTCAGCTGGCCGTTGAAGACGGGGTCAAGGCCCACGATGCTGACCGCGACTTCGCCGTCGGCAATGGCTTGGACTTCTAGTTTGTGCAAGCCGCAGAAATCGGCAATCTGCTCGAACGTCAGCATTGTGTTTTCAACCAGCCATACTGCGGTCGCTTTGGGCATGAGGGGCAGCGCCATCGGATTTCTCCATAATAATAAATAAGGTTCCTGCCGGACGCGGTTCGCGCGACCGAACGATCCACGAGATCTAATTTTGAGGATCGATAAGGCCGCTTGTCATAAGAAGCCTCGTTTTCCATTCTAGCAGGGTATGTTCAGGATTCCAGTATTTTTTATCGATTTTGCCGATTTTTGGCCGAGGGGTCTTGAAACTTGCCCGAAAAGGGTCAAATTGATGGGGTCATATCTTGGTTAAGATTTCTTACCGTCATCAGGGGTTAACGCATGAATATCCTCACACGTCCCTTTCTGAAACTGGTTGTCGGCATTGCCGTCTTTTCAATGGCTTTTGGGGGCGAGGCTGCCGCGCGCAGCGGGCCGTCGGGCTTTGCGGATCTTGCTGAAAAACTTTTGCCTGCCGTCGTCAACATTTCGACGACGCAGACGGTTAATGCCAGAGAGGGATTTGAGGGGTTTCCGGACATTCAACTGCCTCCCGGCTCGCCGTTCGAGGAGTTTTTCAAAGACTTCCTTCAGGGACAGCGAGGCGCCGACGGGAAGGCGCGCAAACGCAGGGCGACTGCTTTGGGGTCCGGGTTCATCATCGATCCTGCCGGTTACATCGTTACCAATTTCCATGTAATTGACGGAGCTGACGAAATTAACGTCATTCTTCAGGACGATACCAATCTTTCCGCTACTGTCGTCGGCAGCGACAAGAAGACCGATTTGGCTTTGTTGAAGGTTACGCCTAAGGCTCCGTTGACGGCCGTGTCGTTCGGGGACAGCGAAAAGGTTCGCGTCGGCGACTGGATTTTGGCTATCGGAAATCCTTACGGGTTCGGCGGGTCGGTGACGGCGGGCATTATTTCCGCGCGCGCCCGCAATATCAATTCTGGCCCTTACGACCAGTATTTGCAGACCGATGCGCCGATCAACCGCGGTAATTCAGGCGGGCCGATGTTCGATATGGATGGCACTGTCGTGGGCGTCAATACAGCTATCATTTCGCCGTCGGGCGGTTCGGTCGGGCTGGCGTTCGCCATTCCGTCGTCGATGGCCAAGAATATTGTCGAGCAGCTTAAGGCCAACGGGCATATTCGTCGCGGGTGGATCGGCGTTCGCATTCAGATTGTGACCGAAGATATCGCCGACGGTTTGGGACTTGAGCAGGTTCGCGGCGCTTTGGTTTCAAGCGTGACGCCCGACAGTCCTTCGGCCAAGGCGGGGATTCAGGCTGGTGACGTTATTCTTTCCTTTGACGGCAAGGACGTTTCGGAAATGCACAAGCTTCCGTTGGTCGTTGCTGAGACGGATGTCGATAAGACCGTCGATGTCGTTGTTTTCCGCAAGGGCAAAAACGTGACGCTTAAGCTTAAGGTCGGCGAGCTTGCGTCGAAGGACGGCGACGACGAGGAAGAACAGGCAAAAACAAGCAAGGCTCCTGCTAAGCAACCAGACAGCGCGAAAGTCGAGGAACTTGGGCTTTCCGTGTCGCCCATTACGACCGCTTTGCGCGCGCGGTTCGATATTAAGAAGGGCGTTACGGGCGTTGTCGTGACGGCTGTTTCGGCTGAGGGGTTGGCTGTCGATCATGGGATTCAGGTCGGCGACGTTATCGGCGAGGCCGCGCAGCAGGAGATTAAGTCCGTTAAAGATCTTGCCGAGCGCGCCAAGCAGGCCAAGAAAGACGGCAAGCCTCTTTTGTTGCTTGTGAACCGCAGGGACGAAATGCAATATGTCGCCGTTGCGTTCGCGAAGAAAAAATAATGATACTAACGGCCATAGTGACATTTGAGAAAGAAGTCAGGGCGAGGGGGACACGATAAAAATACGCCAGAATGAGCTGTTTTTATTGATCGAATCTAGTGGAACGTATTTTTATCGTGCCCCCTTTCTCTTTTTTTTCCGTGTCATTATAAACCGCAGAGCCTGTAGAAAGTTTTTTATTGATGGATAAATCTTTGCTTCGACATGATTGGGATAGAGCTGAGATCGAGGCGCTTTTTGGGCTTCCGTTTCTTGACCTTGTTTTCCGCGCGCAGACCGTTCATCGGGCGCTTCATGACAATACGATTCAGCTTGCCAGCTTGCTGTCGATCAAGACGGGGGGGTGCCCGGAGAATTGCGGGTACTGCGCTCAGAGCGCGCATCATGCGAAGAATACCGGCGTCGCCAAGAAGCCCATGCTGGATGTAGCCGAAGTCCTGGCTAAGGCTAAGATCGCGAAAGAGGCAGGGGCGACGCGTTTTTGCATGGGCGCTTCGGGGCGGTGCGTTCGCGATGACGAGGAGTTTGAGCGCGTTCTTGAGATGGTACGCGGCGTTCGCGCGCTGGGGTTGGAGGCTTGCGTGACGCTGGGCATGCTGGAGCCTCATCAGGCGAAGAAACTCGCCGAGGCGGGGTTGACGGTTTACAATCATAATCTCGACACCAGCCCCGAATATTACGAAAAGATCGTTACAACCCGCACGTACGGCGATCGGCTGGAGACGTTGAAGATCCTTCGCGACGCGGGCATTTCTCTTTGTTGCGGCGGGATTGTCGGCATGGGCGAGACGGTTGCGGATCGCGCGTCGCTTTTGCAGGTTCTGGCTTCCATGAAGCCGCATCCGGAAAACGTTCCTATTAATGCGTTGATTGCGTTTAAGGGGACTCCATTGGAGAATCGGCCTCCGGTCGATCCTTTGGATTTCGTTCGCATGATCGCCGTTGCGCGGATTGTTTTGCCCTCGTCGCGCGTGCGGTTGTCGGCGGGGAGAAGCCTTTTGAGCCGCGAGGCTCAGGCATTGTGCTTTATGGCGGGCGCGAATTCGATCTTTTACGGCGAAAAGCTTTTGACGGCAGATAATAACGATGCTGAGGCCGATAGGCGCATGATCGGCGAACTGGGGTTGAGGATTTTGGAAACCATCGAGGGCGAGGACGGTCCGTGCACGGATAGGCGGTGAAAACGGCGAAGTAAATTTTTGTTGCGCTTGTCATAGGCTCGCTGGTTAAATGTTGTTTGGCGGAATGACGACGCTATTTAGGAGCGATGCGCATGCAGGCGAAAGACAAAATTATCGTGGCTCTCGATGTCGATACGCTCGATAAAGCTCGGGCTTTGATCGAGACGCTTGCGCCTTATGTCGGGTGCTTTAAGATTGGCCTTGAGTTGATGACTGCGGTTGGCGCGCCTCAGGCCGTTCGGCTTGTTCATGATCTTGGCGGGCAGCTTTTCTTCGATGGAAAGTTCGACGATATTCCCAATACTGTCGGCGCGGCGTCGAAGGCTGTTTCGGCGATGGGCGTCAAAATGTTTAACGTTCATGCGTCCGCAGGGGTTGAGGCTATGAAGGCTGCCGCCGCGAACAAGGGGCAATCCATTCTTCTTGCCGTTACGGTATTGACGGCCATCGACGATGCGACGGCTCGGGCCATTTTCGGCGCGTCGAGCCGTGAGAAGGTTTTGCAATTCGCGCAGGAGGCTGCGGGGGCCGGGTGCGACGGGATTGTGTGTTCGCCGCAAGAGTTGGGGATGTTGGCGCAGCATAACGGGCTTCAAGGATTGCTGAAGGTTACGCCGGGGTGCCGTCCTTTATGGGCCGCAGCGGGGGATCAGAAACGCACGATGACTCCGGCTGACGCCGTCAGGGCCGGGGCTTCGTGGATTGTCGTCGGACGACCGATCACGGCACCGCCGTCGGAGATCGGATCGCCTGTCGAAGCCGCCAAGCGCATTGTGGACGAAATCGCCTCGGTTATGTAAAGCTTATTTCGCGAAACGAGGGTAAAGGGGACACAATAAAAATGCCCGAGAGAATGGGGCGATCTTTTTCTCGTCGTTTCCGGCATTTTTATTGTATCCCCATCGCACCATATGGGAGACGCTATGACCGAAGATCAAATTTTAGATATTCTTGCAAAGATACATGCCGTTATTACGGACAGCCATATCGTTTATACTTCCGGCAAGCATGGGGCGGCTTATATCAATAAGGACGCCATTTATCCGCATACGGAGATTACGTCGCGGATTTGCGAAGAGATCGCGCGGCATTTCGCGAAATCGGGCGTCGAGGTCGTTCTTGCGCCTGCCGTCGGCGGCGTCATTCTTTCGCAGTGGATCGCTTATCATTTGACCAAAATTACGGGGCGTGAGGTTTTGGGCGTTTATGCCGAGAAAGATGGCGAGGGGTTCGTTATCAAGCGCGGGTATGACAAGCTGTCGTCGGGGAAAAATGTTTTGGTCGTCGAAGATTTGTTGACGACGGGTGGCTCCGTTAAGAAGGTTATCGAGACTGCGCGTGGGATCGGCGCGAACGTTATTGGCCTTGGGGTGTTGTGCAATAGAGGCGGCGTTTTGGTTAAGGATGTGGGGGATCCGCCGGAGCTGTTTTCTCTGTTGAATCTTAAGTTTGACGCGTGGGACGAGGCCGATTGTCCGTTGTGCAAGAGAGGCGTTCCGATCAATACCGATGTCGGGCATGGGCGGAAGTATTTGGAACGGAAGAAGAACGTTTGAGTCGTTATGGTCGTTTTAGAGCGTTTTCCCATCATATGAGATAGCCTGAGTTGTTGAGGTAAGCAGCGCA
>CAYVBP010000020.1:0-17512 GCA_964449155.1 uncultured Rhodospirillaceae bacterium
CCACCAGCCTTCACTTCGGCTGGCTTACGCCGAGTAAATAAAACGAAAATCATATATCATATGTAGGGCAACATGTTGCAAATTGTCCCCTCCTTCAAAAAAAACGAAATTATCGAGACAATCAATAATGAATTAGGGCTTAGCCTCGCGCACAAAGACGTCCGCTTTATCCATTCCGGCGCACAAGCCTTGGTTGCAGAAGCGAGGGGAGCAAAAAGCAGCGAGAATTTGATCGTAAAAATATTGAAGCCATATCCCGAACTTCCGCGCGACATGGCCATGAAGTTGTTTGCGCGCGAACCGAAGATTATCGACGCATTGGACGGCAATATTTCGGCGAACGTCCCGTCCATCCGCTTTGTCAGCGACACATACGCGCTTTACGCCATGGATAAAATTCCGGGACACGAATTGACCAAGGATCTACGCTGTGCGTTCGGTTATCCCTTATTTCCTTGCTGCCCCGTCGATAAGGAAACAACGGAACAGTTGGCCCTGTTTGCAGTTGAGTTTGACACTGTCCTGGGATCAAAAGGAATTATATCGAAAAACGAAGAGGCTCTATTCGAAAAGCATCTTTTTAAACATCTTGAGACGAAAAATCGCGACAATCTCAGCGACCTAAAAACCATATTCACCCGAATCAATACGGCAACAAAACGGCTTAAAGAAAACGGCGTGTCATCACGATATACTCACGGCGATCTTAAGCCGGCAAATATTTTCCTTGATCGAAAAAACGGACAAGTCAAGCTCGGCATTCTCGATTTTGGATTGGCGTCTTATCATCATCCGATCTTTGATATGGGCATATTAGCCGTTCGTTTTGGCCCTGCGTTTGCGCGCAATTATCTCAAGAGCCTCAAAAAACAAAATCCGTCATGGCTCCCCGTTTCGTATCAAGACCTGTCGCCTGCAACGTCATTATTCTTATACTGGATCAAAGCATACAAAGAAAGGAAACCTATATACAAACTGTTTTCAAAAATAGCCGCAGCCCATTTCGCCCTCGACGAGCGCTTGGCGTATCCACAAATCTCAAAAATTTATTCGCGCGGCCCATGCGTCCCATCAAAAGAACTGCATTAAACCCGCCGTGACGGGTATTCCCCCCGCCCGTCGCCCAATCTCGGCGCAAGTATCCTCGACGGAAACATCCGGCGTGCCGGGCTGGTTAACGACAATTCCGCGAAGAGGGACACGTCTCCCCTTCAAAACCTCCAGCGCCGTCAAGGCATGGCTGATAGCGCCAAGATAGCTCCCCACGACAAGCAAAGCGTCAAACCCTGAATCCTCAATCCAATTTAAAACCGTCTTCCCGTCAGTCAACGGAGCCATAACTCCGCCAACGCCTTCGATCAAAACGATATCCGCCGAGCTACGCGCAACCTCGCGGGTGAATTCGATAAGGCGCGGATATTCCAGCGGCCTGTTTTCGACCCTTGCCGCCATCGACGGCGCCAACGGCGCGGCAAAGCGCCAAGGTGACATACGCTCAATATTGCAGGCAATCGGCGCAAGGCCTAGACTCTTAAGGATTTTGCCGGTATCGCTAGGTGCAACTGCTGCCGGGTCGAAGCCGCTGGCGACAGGCTTATAGGCTTCGACGGATTTCCGTGCAGCAAGGGCCTGTTCGACAAGAGCGCACGTCACGTGCGTTTTTCCGATGCCGGTGCCGGAAGATGTAATAAAAAGACGGAGTTTCATAAAAAATGTCCTCAAAGTTTTTCCTAGTCTTTACACTATTCTCGCCTCGGATGCGACGGAAACACAGCCAATACCAATGCCCATCAAGATGAAACAAAAGGGACACAATAAAAATGCCTGAAAAGTCCATGCGGAATGAAAAACGGCGGTTCGGGCATTTATATTGTGTCCCCCGTGCCCTCCGGGAATGATACAAAAATAGCATGAATCCCTCCCTTGACCATATCTGGCTGCCCTACACGCAGATGAAAACGTGCTTGCCGCCGCTTATCGCCGAAGCGACGGCGGGATCCGTAATCCGCCTCAAAGACGGTAAAGACCTTATCGACGGGATCGCCAGTTGGTGGACGGCCTGCCACGGCTACAACCACCCTCACATCCTGCAAGCCATGGAATCCCAGCTACGGCGCATGCCCCATGTCATGTTCGGCGGCCTCATCCACGAGCCAGCGCAACGTCTGGCCGCCCGCCTAGCCGCGCTGACGCCCGGAGACCTCTCCCACGTTTTTTTCTCAGACAGCGGATCAGTCGCAGTCGAAGCCGCAATGAAAATGGCCGTGCAGTATCGCATAAACAAAGGCGACTGCGGCCATTTTCGTTTTGTCAGTTTCAGATACGGATATCACGGCGACACGGCGGCATGCATGTCCGTTTGCGACCCGAATGAAGGGATGCACGCGCACTTCAAAGGCTACCTGCCCGAACAAATCGTCGCGGATATCCCGCGCGACGACGCCTCACGCGCAGCGTTCGCCGAACTGATAAAAAAGAACAAAAACGCCGTCGCCGCCGTTATCGTCGAACCCCTCGTGCAAGGCGCGGGAGGAATGAAATTCCATTCAGCGCAAAATCTCCGCTTTATCGCGGATTGCTGCCGCGACAACGACATCCTTTTGATTGCCGATGAAATATTCACAGGTTTTGGCCGCACCGGCACAATGTTCGCTTGCGCCCAAGCCGACGTTGTCCCTGACATCCTGTGCCTCGGCAAAGCCCTGACGGGCGGAGCCATATCTCTGGCCGCGACGATAGCGCGGGCTCATGTATTCGAAGCCTTTCTGTCGGACGATCCCTTGGCCGCTTTGATGCACGGACCGACCTACATGGCCAATCCCTTGGCCTGCGCGGCCGCAAACGCCTCGCTGGACCTCTTCGAAACGGAACCAAGGCTATCCCAAGTCGCGCAAATTGAAACGCGCCTCAAAGAAGGCTTGGAATCTTGCAAAAAAATTCCCGGCGTCAAAGACGTGCGCGTCAAAGGTGCCATCGGCGTCGTGCAATGCGAAACTTTGCAAGACCCCGCCGGATTGCGGCAAGCGTTCGCAAAACGCGGCCTTTGGATCAGGCCTTTCGGCGACATCGTCTACCTGACCCCCGCCTTTACGATTGACCCGGACCGCTTGGACGCGTTGACCGACGGCATCCGGTCCGTCCTCCCCGAATGGCTAGCCGCAGAGCGTCAAAATGGTTGACCTCGCGCCCTACGAAACCTGCTGCCACAACCGCAAAAAAGCCGGACTCTTCCGGACGCTAAGCGAAACCCAAGCGCTGCCGCGCGGTCATATCCGCTGCAACGAGAAAGAGTACGTCAACTTCTCAAGCAACGACTACCTCGGTTTAAGCCGTCACCCGGCCTTAATCGAAAAAGCTTGCGTTTATGCGCAAACATACGGCGCAGGCTCGACGGCATCGCGACTGATCTCCGGCAACAACAGGGCCTATGAGGAAATCGAATCCGCCCTTGCCAAAGGCAAAGGAAAAGAATCCGCCCTCATCATGGCAAGCGGCTACCAAACAAACGTTTCTGTCCTGTCCGCGCTGGCCGACAAATCCGTTATCGGACGAGAGGCGATAATCCTCGCCGACAGACTCGCCCATCATTCGCTTTTGCAAGGAGCCGCCCTCGCCAAAGCCCGCCTGATGCGTTTCCGCCATAACGACTACGGCCATCTTGAAAGCATCCTGAAAGCGCAAACGGAAAAGAACGCTTTTTGCATTATCGTCAGCGAAAGCGTCTTCGGCATGGACGGCGACTGCGCGGACCTTGCGGCCCTGGGCTCGTTGGCGCAAAAATATAAAGCCCTGCTTTACATCGACGAAGCCCACGCGACAGGTGTGTGGGGGAAAAACGGCTTCGGCTTCACGGTCGATTGTCCCTTTGCAATCGACGTCTCGATGGGAACGTTTGGAAAAGCCCTTGGCTCTTTTGGCGCCTATGTCGCATGCGCAAGCAAACTCCGCGACTATCTGGTCCAAAAATGCGGCGGCTTGATCTACAGCACGGCCCTCCCCCCCGCTGTCCTCGGAAGCATCGCCGCCGCTCTTGACCTCATCCCGCAAATGGAACCTGAACGCCTCCACCTTCGCGCGCTGTCAGCTCGCCTTCGCGCGGCTTTAAAAAATCAAGGATGGGATTGCGGCGCAAGCGTCACGCAAATCGTCCCCGTCATTGTCGGAGAAGAAAAAAGCGCGACGGATATATCGGCTGACTTACGCACAAAAGGATTCCTTGTCCCCGCCATTCGCCCCCCGACCGTCCCGCCGCGCGGCAGCCGAGTGCGCATTTCCGTCAGCGCCGCGCACGAAGACGCGGATATCGACGCGCTGATAGCGGCCATGGCCGCCCTTGCGCCGCGCTTTGCCAGAGACAAAGCATGAGGCTCGTCTTTATCCACGGCTGGGCCTTCGACCAAACGTTTTGGAATCTCCTGCGCGCGCTAACGCCCGGCATCCCAAGCCTTGCCGTTGATCTCGGGTTTCTGCAAAACGCCCGCGACGTTCCCGATTTTTCCCCAAAAGACGTGCTTGTTGGCCACTCGCTTGGCTTTGCATGGGGAATATCCGCCTACGCATCGTGGAAAGGCTGGATTGCAATCAACGGCTTCGCGCGTTTCGCGGGCGACGAAGAAAGCGGCGGATGCGTTTCCGCATCGGCGATCCGCGCCCTGCGCCGAAATCTGTCCGCCGATCCTCCAAAAACCGTCGCGGACTTCTACAAGAACATATCGCACGCCGCCCCCTGCCCGGCCCTAAACCCCGATGCGCTGCTCGAAGGCCTAAACTTCCTCCAAACCGTAAACGCAAGCGTGCGCAACAGGCCCAACGGCCTCGTCCTCGCCGACGAAAACGACCCGCTCGTCCCGCAAACCGCCACCGCGCATCTTGCCCGGCAGCATAAAGACACGAAAATCCATTGGCACAAAAACGGCGGGCATTTATTGCCGCTGACCGCCGCCGCGTGGTGCGCAGAGAAAGTTTTGGAACATGCGTCAGGACTGGAATAACGTCGTTTCGAATTTCGATTCCGCCGCTGCTGCCTACGACGGCGCGGCGGAATTGCAGCGCCGCGTCGCCGAAAACCTTATCGCGCGAACGCAAATCGCACACCCAAAAACGATAGTGGACATCGGCTGCGGCACCGGAATTCTAACCGCCCTCGCCGCGCGTAAATGGCCAAACGCGCGGATTTTCGCGCTCGACGCGTCCTCAGCAATGCTGAAACAAGTCAAAAGGAAAGTCCCACATGCCCACCTGATCGAATCCGATGCGATAAGCCTTTTTATGGAAGAAAAAGTCGATCTTGTTCTATCGAGCCTGCTTTTGCACTGGCTCCCCCGCCCCGATTCCGTTCTTGAAGCTTGGCGAAAGCTCCTAACGCCCGAAGGCTCCATCTCCGTTGCCCTTCCCGTAAAAGGAACGCTTCCCGAATGGAAAGAGCTTTGCAACGCCGAACAAATCGGCAATAGGCTCTGGCAGTTCCCCGACCTCGGCGATTTTTGCTCGACAAGCCATAAAACAACGGAAGCCCTAACCCTGACCTACCCGTCCCTTGCCCATTTTCTGAAAACCTTTCATCTAACAGGAACCCAGGCCCCCAATCCCCACAGCAACCCCGCCTCGCCCGCCGCGCTTCGACAACTACTGCGCGCCCGAAAAGGCCCCTTCAAGGCCACCTACATCGTTGCCTATCTGCTGTAATGAGACCACCGCCCCGCACGCACGCCCCAAAAATCCCTCGTCATCTCCGCAAAGGCGGAGAGGTGGATTCACATTTGAAGTGCAACAGTTGTTTTGAAAATATCTCAGCGGGGGTTCTAAAGCCAAGGCATTTTCTGGGAGTATTGTTCTGACGATCGGCAACGGCCTGAATTTGCTGATCCGACCAATCAAGCAAATTGGTTTTTCGAGGCAAATCGCGACGCAATCGGCCATTGGCGTTCTCAATGCCACCCTTTTGCCAAGGGCAATGAGGGGCGCAGAAGAAAGTCTGGATTCCCAATGCTTCGCGAAGTTTATAATGAGCCGCAAACTCCGTCCCATTATCCTGAGTAAGGGTAAGTCGCAAAGGCTGAATACTTCGGTGGTATCGACAGCAGCATAGTCGCGCCAGCACAGCTGGCGGTTTTGCAAGGTTTTATAAAAACCTTTCCGATGTTTTTATGGACAATCAAACTGGATCCCGCCTTCACGGGGATGACGATACTTTTGAAACGGCTATAAATACCGATTCTTTATAACGTGTCTTCGTTAAAGCGCAGAAATCGGCAAACATAGTTTTAAGTAAGAACCAGTATACACGCGACCTGTCCTCCGAAGCCTTGGGGAAGGCGTGGATCTGGTTGAAGGTTACGCAATAAAAACCTTTCCGATGTTTCTTTGGACAATCAAACTGGATCCCGCCTTAACGGGATGACGATACTTTTGAAACGGCTATAAATACCGATTCTTGATAAAAGGCTTGTTTTCCAATTAAAAAGATAGGAAAAAGGCACGCTTGTTTGTTGATTATTTTGATTGAAACGATGTCTCCCGGACTTACCGATCTCGTGGATACTTTTAAAATGCCCGGCCTGATACTGTATATGGCCTGGAGCGACGTTCGCGCGCGCTATAAACGCAGCTTTTTGGGTCCGCTGTGGATCACAATCAGCACTGCCATTGGCGTCGTCGGGCTTGGCTTTATCTGGAGCGAACTGTTTCGCATGGATAAAGCGACGTTCATTCCGCTGCTTACTATTGGGCTTATTTTATGGCAGTGCTTTTCTGCCTGTATCGTTGAGTCTACCTCCGTTTTTTACAAGCAGGCCAATATTATCCGAAATTTGAGCCTTCCGATTTCGTTGCATCCCGCGCAGCTTGTCCTTAGGCATCTGATTAACTTGGCGCATAACGCGCCGTTATTTCTGGTTGTCGCGCTTATTCTGGGCCGGGAATACAATATCTATACGCTGGCCGTCATTCCTGGTTTTCTGTTGGTCGTCGCCAACATGTTTTGGATGAGCCTGTTTTTTGGAACTTTGGGCGCGCGTTTTCGCGATCTGGAATACCTCATTTCCATGATTATGCCGTTGTTGATGTTTCTAAGCCCTGTTATGTATCGACCGAATGCTCTGCCCTCAATCGGCAAATATATGTGGCTGAATCCCTTGGCCGATATGATTGAAATTATTCGTTACCCGCTTTTGGGCGAACCGACGCCTCTGTTCGTTTACGGGATGAACATAGCCATCCTGATCGTCGGCAGCGCAATGACGTTCGTCTTATTCAACGCCAAGCGCAATCGCATTGCTTTTTGGGTGTAAACGATGCCGGCCTTGCTCAAATTCGACAATGTCACAATCCAGTTTCCTATCTATAACAGCCGCAACATGTCGCTGCGCAGCCAGATCGTGCGCATCAGCACGGGCGGGCGCATTGAAAGAGAATCTGGACGCATCCAGCTTGTGACGGCTCTGCAAAACGCGAATTTTACCCTGAATCATGGCGATAGCGTGGCTCTTGTCGGCCATAACGGCGCGGGAAAAAGCACGCTGTTGCGAACCATGGCGGGCGTATATACGCCTTGCAGCGGCACAGTCACGCGCGAAGGCCGCGTCGCGACCGTGCTTGAGCTTGGCACGGGCATGGACCCAGAACTATCCGGTTATGAAAACATCGTGCGCATGTCGAAGCTTCTCGGCATGAGCAAGAAGCAAATTCGCGACAATGCGAAAGAGATCGCGGATTTCACGCAATTGGGCGATTTTCTCTCGTTGCCCGTTCGCACTTATTCGTCGGGCATGGCGACGCGACTGATGTTTGCGGTCGCCACGTCGACAAAGCCGGATATTCTGCTTGTCGACGAGATCTTTGGCACGGGCGACGCTGAATTTCAGCACCGCGCCAAGAAGCGCATGGAAGAACTGATCCGCTCGGTCGGGATTTTTGTATTTGCCTCGCACAGCAACGAACTGGTCAAGACCTATTGCAAGAGGTTCTTTTTCCTTGAGCATGGCACCATCAAAGAAATCGATAGAGACGACGTAGACTTGTTGACGGGAGAAACGGCGGATGAAGCCTGATGAAGACAGCCCTGCCCCCTGTTCTTCTCGCCCGTGCGGTTGGCGGCTTTGGATGCGCGCGATGCGCGTTCATCAATGGGTCAAAAACTTATTGATCTTTGTGCCCGCCGTCGTTGCGCATCGCTACGATGCGGCGACTGTCGTTTCTTTAATTGCCGCATTTTTCAGCTTCGGCATATGCGCGTCGAGCGTCTATATCCTCAACGACATTCTGGACCTGCGCAGCGATCAAAATCATCCCACAAAGAAAAACCGCCCTTTTGCCTCGGGGCAACTTCCTCTTATGTGGGGAATAGTTTCGATTCCTATCGCGCTGGGGTTGTCCGTAGGCATTGCGGCCTTTCTGCCCTGGCAGTTTCTTGCGACGGCATGCGTCTATTACCTTCTGACGCTGAATTACTCATTGTGGGTCAAACGGCAAGCAATGCTAGATGTCGTCGTTCTAGCGTGCCTCTACGGCATTCGGCTGGCGGCTGGCGGAGCCGTCGTGAACATTCCGCTATCGCCGTGGCTGATGATTTTTGCGGTCTTTATATTCTTTTGCTTGGCGATGGTTAAACGTTGCGCCGAGATTATCGAAAGCGGCAAGAACGGCGGCGAAAACGCAATCATGGGCCGGGGCTATCGCCAAAGCGACTTGCCATTGCTTGAAATGCTGGCTGTAGCCAGCGGTTGCGTTAGCGTGCTTGTCTTTGGCCTGTATGTCAACGCGCCCGCCGTGATGGAGCTTTACGCCCATCCGCACCGCTTGTGGGCTATCCTCGTGATTTTGCTGTATTGGATTGGGCGGGTATTGTTGGCGACCCATCGCGGCGATATGCGCGAAGACCCTGTTTTATACGCGATCAAAGATCGTGTGAGCATCGTCTGCGCCGCGTTGATTCTGGGGGTAATGGCCGCTAGCATATAGTGAAGGCGCTATTCTCTGACAATAGACCGCTTGCATACCCTTTGCGCTGGTTTTTAAAGTCAGATGTTACGAAACGGGAAGCGGGGATTTACGTGCGAGGCGGCATGAAAAGCATATCATCATGGGGGCGTCTGGGAGCGCCGATGCACGATGTGAAAGCCTTGTTTGACCGCCGCAAGGTTTCTCAGACAATCGCGGCGAACACTCCGGGCCTTGCGTTTGGAAACGGGCGTAGCTATGGCGACGTCGGGCTTAATCCCGGCGGCGTTTTGTGGACGACGCGAGGCCTGGACCGTTTTATCGGCTTTGATGCGGATACCGGAATTTTAACCTGCGAAGCCGGCGTTCTATTGCGCGATATTACGCGCGCAATGCTGCCTCAAGGCTGGGGCTTGCCCGTTACGCCCGGAACCGAGCTGATAACGGTTGGCGGCGCGATTGCGAACGACATTCACGGCAAAAATCATCACCGTCTTGGCTCTTTCGGCGACCACGTGCGCGGGCTGCGGCTTGTGCGCACGGATGGCCAAGAAATTGTATGCAGCGCGACTGATAATCCCGATTGGCTTGCGGCGACAATCGGCGGCATGGGCTTGACGGGCGTTATTGTCGATGTCGATTTGAGCCTGCGCCGAACGACAGGACCGTGGCAAGATACAGAAACGATTGTCTATAACGATCTCGATGAGTTCTTTCTTCTTGCGGATGCCTCCGAAGCGGCGTGGGAGCATACGGTATCGTGGATCGACTGCATTTCTGGCGGTCGCGGCCTATTTATGCGCGGCAATCCCGTGAGCGTGTTGGGCCGTTTTGAGCCGCATCCGCATAAAATCGCAGTGCCACTGACGCCGCCGATCTCTTTGGTCAACGGACTTTCCCTGCGCGTTTTTAACGAGGCTTATTTTCGTTTGCAAAAAGCGCGCGCGGGGCGGAAAATTTGCCATTACGCGCCGTTTTTCTATCCCCTTGACAATGTGCTCGAATGGAACCGCATCTATGGACCGAAGGGCTTTTATCAATATCAGAGCGTCGTTCCCCGCGAAAACGGACGCGATGCCGTTCAAGAAATGCTTTTAACGATTGCAAAATCCGGAGACGGATCCTTTCTTGCTGTCTTGAAAACGTTCGGCAACCGAGAGTCCAAGGGCTTAATGAGCTTCCCTCAGCCCGGCGTGACGCTTGCGCTCGATTTTCCGAACAAAGGCGCGCGTACGGCCAAGCTGTTTGAGCGCTTGGACAGCATCGTGCTTGAAGCCAAAGGCCGTCTTTATCCAGCCAAAGACGCCCGAATGCCGCGTAAGATGTTTGAAAAAGGCTATCCGCGTCTTAAAGAATTTTTGCGTTATCGCGATCTTGGAATCCGCTCTGGCCTCTCACGCCGCCTTATGGAGGAGTAACATGTCGACACAAAACAAAATCGTCATCGTTGGCGCGACCTCCGCGATAGCCGAGCGTTGCGCGCGCCTTTGGGCCGAGAACGGAAAGCCTGAAATCGTCCTTGTTGGTCGCGACGCCGCGCGTCTGGAATCCATTGCCGCCGATCTGCGCGTGCGAAATCCTAAGGCCGTTTGCCAAATTCGCACGCTTGACTTTTTGGACGTCGAGGCGATCCGTTCTCTTGCCGAGAGCGTTGCGGCGGATACGGTTCTTATCACGCACGGCATGCTGCCGGATCAGTCGGCCTGCCAAAGCGATCTTAATGCCGCAAAGCAAATGTTTGAGATCAACGCTATATCGCCCGTCTTGTTTGCCGAAGCCTTTGCTTGCGCCATGGAAAAGGCAGGAGGCGGAACGCTGGGCCTTATAGGCTCTGTCGCGGGAGACAGAGGGCGCCGATCGAACTATGCTTATGGATCGTCTAAAGCGCTGATCGCGGTTTATGCTCAGGGCCTTCAGCACCGCATGGCGGGGAAAAACGTTCACGTCGCGCTTATTAAGCCGGGGCCAACCGAGACTCCTATGACGGCGCATCTTTCGGGAATGAAAATGGCAAAACCAGAAAACGTCGCCCGCGACATCGTTAGAGGCATGGAAAAGAAAAAGGCGGTCATCTACACGCCATGCAAATGGCAGCTGATTATGTTGGTTATACGCAACCTGCCCGCATGTGTGTTCAACCGCATGAATATCTAGGGGCTGGCTTTTTTTGCCATAAGAAGAATTATCAAGCGTTATTTCGAGTAATACCAACCGCGCTATGAAATAGCTCCTTGCGTCCCATCTGTCGTCAACCCCGCGAAAACGGAATCAAGTTGGAATTGCCACGATAATAAGCCGTTCCGGCATTTCTTCCGAACCTCAAACTGGATCCCCGCCTGCGCGGGATGACGGCAATTTTTGGATTGAGGATCCTTTTATAGAACGGTTGGTAAAAAATTACGCAGTTGTTGCCTTTGTTGAGGATTCGGCCCGAAAAATTGACATATTGCCTCCCCTACTTATAATCCGCGCACACTGGCTTGTTGGGAATCTTCTCGTGCACTTTAACCGATTTATGTTTGTCGGCGCTTGCCGCGCCTATTGCTCCAAGGAATTTGCGGTATTTCTTGTTTTTGGAGGCACGGCGGCTGCGGTTAATCTTGCGGCGGGAATTGCGCTTTACGACTATGGGCTTGGGCGCGCGTTTTCCTATGAGGTCAA
This sequence comes from uncultured Rhodospirillaceae bacterium, assembly GCA_964449155.1. Lineage (GTDB taxonomy): Bacteria > Pseudomonadota > Alphaproteobacteria > UBA9219 > UBA9219 > CAIXLI01. The sequence continues at coordinate 11,599 of CAYVBP010000020.1, forward strand.
TGTTTGGCTTGCGGCAACGTGCGGTTTGATTGTGAATTTTGTCCTCAATTATTTCTTTAATTTTAAATTTCGCGGCCGAAGCGTGTGGCAACAGCTCCGGACTTTTTGCGTTGTCGCCATTATTGGCACGTTTTTAACGGCCTTTCTGGCCAAGGTATTTCTATTTGGGATAAACCTGACTTTGCTTCCGCAACTATTTGAACCGTTTTCAGTATCCGCGCAGTTCTTGGCGCACACGCTATCTGTTGCGGTTGTGACGTTTTATTCCTATGCTGCGCATCGCGCGTTCAGCTTTAACGTCGGCATTCGTCAGCGCCTGTTTGGAAAGAATTAATTATGGACGATCCCTCGCACGCGAAAGTCATCTGCATCGGCGCTGGCCCTGCCGGACTGACGGCGGCTTACGACTTAAGCAAGAATGGCCAAAGCGTTATCGTGCTGGAAAGCAACCCGCAATACGTCGGCGGCATTTCAAGAACCGAGCTATATAAAGGCTACCGTTTCGACGTTGGCGGTCACCGGTTTTTTTCGAAATCCGAGGAAATTGAAAATCTGTGGACGGAGATTCTTGGAAACGACTTAATCGAACGTCCCAGAAAATCGCGCATATATTATAAAAACAAGCTGTATGATTACCCCCTTAAAGCGTTTAACGCGCTGATGAATTTAGGGATTTTGGAATCCGTACTTTGCGTGCTTTCTTACGCGCGCGCGCGCGTAAGGCCCGTTAAAAACCCGACGAATTTTCGCGATTGGGTTGTCAACCAGTTTGGCGCCCGCTTGTTCAACATATTTTTTAAAACCTATACCGAAAAGGTATGGGGAATGAACTGTACTGAGATATCTGCCGACTGGGCCGCGCAGCGCATTAAGGGTCTGTCACTGGCCAGCGCCATATGGCACGCTATTGTCCCCGCACCGAAGCCAAAATCGGGAGGCAAGATCATCAAGACCCTGATCTCGGGCTTCCGATATCCGCGCCTTGGCCCGGGCATGATGTGGGATGCGGCAGCGGCGAAAATTCGCGCAGCGGGAAGTTATGTCCTAATGGATAGGACTGTCGCCAAGGTCGCTTATAACAGGGCGTCCAAGCTATGGCTGGTTACTGCCGTCGATGCGGCGGGGCAGAGCCGCGTCTATATGGCGGAACATGTAATTTCTTCAACCTCAATCCGCGAGTTGATGGCGGCAGTGACGCCTATTGCGCCGCCTGAGATCGCAAGCGCTGTCAGCGAACTGAAATACCGCGATTTTCTGACGGTCGCGTTGATCCTACGCGATAGAAAAAAGTTTGACGATAACTGGATTTACATTCATGAACCCGACGTTATAGTCGGCCGCATTCAAAACTTTAAATCGTGGTCGCCCGAGCTTGTGCCGGACTCTGCGAACGCATGCTATGGGCTGGAATATTTCTGTTTTGAAGGCGACCGTCTATGGTCCGCGCCCGACGCCGATCTGATCGCCCTAGGCCGGTCCGAACTGGCTAGAATGGGGCTTGCCGACGATGAGGATATTCTTGACGGTTGCGTGATCCGCCAACCGAAAGCTTATCCGGTCTATGACGACAGCTATCATCAGAACGTCGAAACCGTGCGCGCGTATCTTGGGAATGAATATCCGACTCTTCACCTTGTCGGCCGCAACGGCATGCATAAATATAACAATCAGGATCATGCTATGATGACGGCGTTGTTGACTTCGCGCAACATTCGCGCGGGCAAGTCGCTTTTTGACGTCTGGACTGTCAATCAGGACGCTGAATACCTTGAGTCCGGAAACGTGCCGCAAACATAACAATAATATGTCCAATTATTTTATTAACCCCTTGTGCTCATCATGACCAACGCGCCAATTCATACCTGTCCCATCCTTGTAACCGGAAGCGCCGGATTTATTGGGGCGAACTTTGTTCTTGATTGGGTGCGCGGGTGTGGGACGCCTGTTGTTAGTCTTGATTTGCTGACGTATGCGGGCAATCGCGCTAATTTAAAGAGCCTAGACGAGGATACGCGGCATACGTTTGTGCATGGCGATATTGGCGATGCGGAACTTGTGGCGCGTTTGTTAAACGAACATAGGCCACGCGCGATTGTGAATTTTGCAGCCGAGTCGCACGTTGACCGTTCGATTCACAGCCCCGAGGCGTTTATTCAAACAAATGTCGTTGGGACGTTACGCCTGCTTGAAGCGGCGCGGCATTATCAAGAAAAACTTGGCGAAAAAGAAAAAGAGGCGTTTCGGTTTCTGCATGTCTCGACGGACGAAGTTTATGGGTCGCTTTCCGCCGACGCCCCTGCTTTTTTGGAAACGAGCCGCACGTTGCCGAATAGCCCGTACGCGGCGTCTAAAGCGTCTTCAGATCATCTTGTTCGCGCCTATTGCCATACTTACGGCCTGCATGTTTTGACGACAAACTGCTCGAACAATTACGGACCCTATCAGTTTCCGGAAAAGCTTATACCCCTTACGATCGCCAATGCGTTGGCAGGAAAAAGCTTGCCGATATACGGCGACGGGCAGAACGTGCGCGATTGGCTGTATGTGGGCGATCATTGCAGCGCCATACGCAAGGTTCTTGACGCAGGCCGCGTGGGAGAAGTCTACAATATCGGGGGATGCAACGAGATGAAAAACATTGACGTTGTTCATACGCTTTGCGACATCCTCGACCGCGTTCACCCGCGACCAAAGGGCGGCAGCTATCGCGAACAAATAACCTATGTCACGGACAGGCCGGGGCATGACAGGCGATATGCCATCGATGCGCGTAAAATTGAGCGCGAACTAGGCTGGAAACCAGCGGAGACCTTTGCTACTGGAATCGAAAAAACAGTGCGCTGGTATCTGGACAATCAAGATTGGGTCAATGATGTAACCAGCGGCGCTTATCGCCAATGGATCGAGACTAATTACAATTCGGGCATTCGAGCGGCACCATGAACTACAAAGGAATAATCCTCGCTGGAGGATCGGGCACGCGGTTACTGCCGGTGACACAGGCGGTATCCAAGCAGCTGTTGCCCATCTATGACAAACCGATGATCTATTATCCGCTTAGCACGCTGATGCTGGCGGGAATTCGCGATATCTTGATTATCTCGACGCCGGAAGACACCCCGCGTTTTCGGCAACTTCTTGGCGACGGAAGCGCTTGGGGCATAAATCTGTCCTACGCCGTGCAGCCCTCGCCGGACGGATTGGCGCAAGCGTTTATCATTGGACGTAAATTCATTGGCGATAGCCGGGTCGCTCTTGTCTTGGGCGACAATATCTTTTTCGGCCACAATATGCCTGCCTTGTTGCATAGCGCCGCCGAAAGCGAAAACGGCGCGACGGTTTTTGCCTATTATGTCAGCGATCCCGAACGGTACGGCGTGGTAGAATTTGACGCAAACAAGCGGGCAATATCCATCGAAGAAAAGCCGGATAAGCCAAAAAGCAATTTTGCCGTCACGGGTTTATATTTTTATGACAATTCCGTCGTTGACTATGCCGCCGCGCTTAAACCGTCCGCGCGCGGCGAGCTTGAAATCACCGATATTAATCGGATTTACCTCGATAAGGGCGCGCTTAACGTTCAAATCATGGGCCGTGGCTATGCATGGCTGGACACAGGAACGCATGAATCGCTGCTTGAAGCGGGGCAATTTGTTCAGACTATTGAAAAACGACAAGGCCTGAAAATCGCGTGTCCCGAAGAGATAGCTTTTCGCCACGGATATATCGACCAGGCGCGGATGGAAAAACTGGCCCAGCCGTTGAAGAAAAACGATTACGGCAAGTATCTGCTGAGGATATTGTCGGAAAAGAGAGACCGCGCATGAAAGTGATCGAAACGCCCCTGAAGGACGCGCTTATCCTTGAGCCCAAGGTTTTTGGCGATGCGCGAGGGTTTTTTATGGAAACCTTCAATGCAAAAACAATACAAGACGCGTTGGGACCCACGCATGTATTCGTGCAAGACAACCACTCGCGATCGACCAAGAACGTTTTGCGCGGCCTGCATTATCAAATTAAGCAACCGCAAGGAAAACTTGTGCGCGTCTCGCGCGGGCGTGTATTTGATGTTGCGGTCGATATTCGCCGGTCTTCCCCGACATTTGGAAAATGGGTGGGATGCGAACTTAGCGACGAAAACAAACGCCTGTTTTGGATTCCGCCGGGCTTTGCGCATGGATTTCAGGTGTTGTCCGACGATGTGGACTTTCTTTATAAAACAACGGATTACTATGCGCCCGAACATGAGCGCTGCATTATATGGAACGACCCATCGATTGCAATCGATTGGCCCGAGTCTAAAGCTCCTGTTCTATCCGAGAAAGATCAGCGCGGCCTTTTCTTTCGAGACGCCGAAGTTTACTAATAAGAAAGCGCGTAACACGCGTAACGTATTTATGCAATATGTTACATGCCCTATTTAAAGACATGCAACATATTGCATGTGTCGCGCAAAGCCGTTAACCATAAACGATTTTTTTGCGCGCCGCCGATTACATGGGTTGAAATCAGCGATCACTTGTGCAATTCATAATGCAAGCGTCGCTGAAAAATCTTTTCAGTATTGTCCATAGTAAGTTTCTTGCGGGTTTGTTTTACTCAGTGTTACCGAAGTTTCTGAATATTTTTTGCGGAGGAAATTCACATGTCTGCGCCTAAGTCCGATGACGATCTTTTGTCTTTGTTTGAGTATTTTAAGACACTGCTTGAGAAGTTGCGCACAGCCCAAGGAGGGCCACAGGAATTTATCAATGGACTTAGCGACGACGAATTTCAAAAATATCGTGATTTGTTTTCGCATCTCGGCGGCGATTATTATGATTCAAAATCGTTCATTAATAAGCTGGAGAATCCCTCCGGCCATCCGCTTGAAGGGCGCATAGATCTTAGTAGCCTTAAAGGGTTTCTCGATACGCCGCGATATAAGGAGGCCGTTATTTCTGCGGACGCCCGCGCAAATACGGTCACATTCGACCCCGCCCAGTATTTAAGACAGGGCAACGGCGGCTCCGTCTCCAGTGCGCAACCGCAGTCGTCGCCTGAAACTCGCGGTGGAATTGCAAGCGCATTCCGAAACGCCGCCCATGAAATTGCATCGCGGCCCGGGAGCATTATCGCGGGCATGGCGACGGGCTTTGTTTTAAGAGCCGCTTTTAAGGCCGCGATTGTCGGCACAATCGGCGCCTCGTTGCCTGTTATTGCTATACCGATGCTTGCAGGCGCCGCCGCTGGCGGATTGATGGCAGCTTGTAGGGAAAAATCAACGGCGCGAGATGTTTTGAAAGGCGCAGCCATAGGGTTCGCGACGGGCGGCCTTGGCTGGATCGTCGCCGACTATCTCTTCCCGGATGCCGCGCCGCCAGCCAGCGCCGTCGAGTTGACTCCGGCAACAGATGCGGTAACAACGCCAGTTGAAACGGTTAACCCGGTTCCTGTTGAAACGGTAAGCCCGACGCCAGTCGAAACAGTCACTGAAAAGGTATCCGCGCCCAACTATCTTGTTGTGCTTAACGGAGAAGAATTAGGCGATCATTATTATTCGCATTCATACGAACATGACTATTATGACCGCCCAGATAGAATATCCGATACATATAACACATATAACTCGTACATAACGAACTGCGATCCATGCACCACGTGTGCTCCATGCAACGCGTGTTGTTGCCCGCCGGTTTGCGTAACCGAGGTCACTTGTTGCTGTCCGGAACCGGAAGTGATTTGCTGTGAACAGCCGGAACCTTATTGTCCTCCTGTTGAACCGTATTATCCTCCTGTTGAACCTTACTATCCTCCTGATGACCCGTATTACCCTGATCCGCCGAATCCACCGGACCCACCAAATCCGCCCGATCCGCCGAATCCGCCGGACCCACCAAATCCGCCCGATCCGCCGAATCCGCCGGACCCACCA
>CAYVBP010000020.1:17612-21721 GCA_964449155.1 uncultured Rhodospirillaceae bacterium
GAATCCGCCGGACCCACCAAATCCGCCCGATCCGCCGAATCCGCCGGACCCACCAAATCCGCCCGATCCGCCGAATCCGCCGGACCCACCATGTCCGCCAGACCCACCGTGTCCGCCAGACCCACCGTGTCCGCCGGATATTCCGGATATTCCGGAGTTCCCTGATATTCCGGAGTTTCCCGATGTCCCGGATTTCCCGGACTTCCCGGGCTTCCCGGACTTTCCGGATTGCTCGGACGGTTCGTGCGATGCTCCGAGTCAGCCAAGTATTCCGAACATGCCGGACGTACCGGACTTTCCGGACTCGTCGAATATTGACATGCCCGGAGGTAGTGACTTTTTCACTACGCCCTCAGACGCTTTTGCGTTTGCTGCTTCTGAGGTATCGGATGCAAGCTCGGATTCGACGTCGTCATTTTTTGACACACCGTCTAGTTTTGCTTCCGCAGCTGCTGAAACTACAGGCGGAGAAGATTTCTCGTTCGATAGCGGCAGCTCGTCATCGTTCGATAGCAGCAGCTCGTCATCGTTCGATAGCGGCAGCTCATCGTCGGGCGGAGGGGACTTCTCGTTTGACAGTGGGCCGTCAACGCCGGATCTTGGCGGAAGCGGCTCGTTCCAAAGCTTTGACGGACCCTTCTAGCTGGCGCAAGAAAGCTATCGCCGACTGATGCCGGCGGCTCTGCGAATTGTGCCCCCACCTTGTCATCCAGTTTGAGGGACCGGAGAAGTGTGGGAGCGGCTTTCTATCTCAGCAATTCCAACTGGATCCCCGCCTCCGCGGGGAGGACGGCAACTGGGGCTCAAGGAATTATTTTTAGGGCGGCTGGTATTATTGCGGATTCTCTGCGGAGGTTTTTGTCTCGTCCTTTTGCCTTTCCATTAGGATGCGGCAAACGACGCAGGAATAGACAGCCATGGCAGCTTCCAGAAGCGCGGCCGAAAGACCGTTCGACAAGGAGAAATAGGCAAAGGACTGCGGAGATTTCAGCCCGAAAGCGCTTACGATTCCCGCGCCGATAAGATTGACGGGAATAAAGAAGACAAACACAACGCCCCAAACGACGAGCAAGCCCCATACTATTTGCATAAAATAGTTTTTCGTCAGCTTGGCGCTCGTATCTAACGCGGCCTTATCGCGCAAAATTGCCAAAGGTGAAACAAGGAAGTACAGAAAAAAACCATAGTAAAAGTAAAAGATCCAAAGAAGGGCCAAAACGATAAAAATGTTTCCGACGACATATTGAACCGAGGAAGAATCGCTAAAAAAGACAATGGCCGAATACACGGCGACAGCGCCAAGAAACGGATAAACCATAATCCAGTACTTCCGGACCATGTTCCACAACCAAAAGGAAAAGCTTTTGAAGGAAAAAGAAGGCGCGGTTTCTCCGCCCGCCCGACGAAGATAAACGAGAGTAAACACATAAGTCATAAGTCCGGTCGTCGTCATGCCAATGAGAGCTGCAACGCCGATCTTCATCAAAAAGTTATTCAATGCGCCCGGCGTATCGCCATTTTCAAAAATGACCTTAAAATCCTTTAACAGCGCATTTAAATCGAGATGCGCAAAAGGAAAGAACTGCTCGATCGCAACGATGCCGGCAAGAATGGCGACCCAATGCGTCTCGTTTTTCAGGAACTGAGGAAGCTCGCGCAGAGCATCGCGCCAAAGCGCGCCGTCGCGGGAAACGTTACTTTGCATGACAATCCTTAAGCGATTTTTTCTTCGGAAAGATCGGGATAGCAATCGAGACTATCCAAAAGCTCGCGTCCCCAAAGAATTTCCATTTCGGTCATTCTTCTTTTCTCTTCAGGATCGACGGGCTCCAACTCGCCGCCATGACCGTAATAGCGACGGAAATAAAGCATCGCTTCAAGGCTCGAGCGCAAAGAATCAGGAAACCCCTGCTCGTCCTTAAGCCTGTCGAGAATATCGTCGATTTCGTCCGCGCCGCCAAGAAGAATGGCATCACGGATCGTCTGGGCCATTTGGCTGGATATTCTCGGCACGGTCATTGCTTGCATCGACGGGCCTTTCGACGAATGTTTACCGTCTAATTTTCAACCCGTTTTATTAAAAAGTCAATGTGCAGATTAGGGAAGGGATTGAGAGCAAAGCCGCAAATCAAGTTCTATGACGTTGCGAACGAACCACTGGAAAAACAAAAGAAAACCGTGCTAATTTAAGTCCTTCAAAAAATCGGTAAAGGATACGTCGTCATGAAGGTAATTTTGGCCCAGCCGCGCGGATTTTGCGCAGGCGTGGAACGCGCGATTGAAATCGTCGAAAAGGCGCTGGAAAAATTCGGTCCCCCCATCTATGTGCGCCATGAAATTGTGCATAATCCGCACGTCGTAAAAAGATTAAAAGACAAAGGGGTCATCTTCGTCGAGGAAACGGATGAAGTTGACGAAGGTGCCGTTGTCATTTTCAGCGCGCATGGCGTGGCGCAAAAAGTCGAGAACCACGCGCGCGAGCGCAACCTTAAGGTCATCGACGCCACCTGCCCTCTTGTGTCTAAGGTGCACACCGAAGGCCAGCGGTATTCGAAAAAGAACCTTGAAATTATCCTGATCGGCCACGAAGGCCATCCGGAAATCGAAGGAACACTGGGCCGCATTCCCGGCGTCGTGCATTTGATATCCGAAGTTGAGGACGTGGCCAAGCTTAAGGTTAAAAATCCCGACATGCTGGCTTATATTACGCAAACGACTCTAAGCCTCGACGACACAAAATCGGTCATTGACGCGCTGAAAGCACGTTTCCCGAATATCATCGGGCCTGCGACGAAAGACATCTGCTACGCGACGCAAAACCGGCAAGGCGCCGTCAGCGACTTGGCCAAGCATGTTGATGTCGTGCTTGTTATTGGCGCGCATAACAGCTCGAACTCAAACCGTTTGCGCGAACGGGCCGCCGAAGTCGGCATCCCCTCGTATTTGATCGAGGACGCATCGCACTTGAACCCCGAATGGGTCATAGGCAAAGAGCGCGTGGGCGTTACGGCAGGCGCTTCGGCTCCTGAAGACTTGATACAAGGACTTATCGACCGATTGCGTGAAATAGGTCCGGTCGAGGAAGTATCGGTATTGCCGGGCGTTCAGGAAAACGTCCACTTTCAGTTGCCGACTTCGCTGACAAAAGCTGAACCCCGCATTAAAAAGCAATGACGTCCGAGATCCAACGCCTGCTCGATATTATGGCGCGGCTGCGCGATCCTGAAAGCGGCTGCCCATGGGATATCGAACAAACGTTCGAAACCATCGCGCCGCATACGCTTGAAGAAACCTACGAGCTTATCGAAGCAATAGAAGCTGGCGATAAAGTCGCGATCAAAGAAGAATTGGGCGACGTCTTGCTTCAAGTCGTCTTCCATGCGCAAATGGCGCGCGAAGCTGGGATGTTCGATTTCGAAGATGTCGCTAAAGGCATTTCGGACAAACTGATTGAGCGTCATCCGCATATCTTTAGCGACCGCAACGCGCATACAGCGCAAGATGTGTTGGCAAACTGGGAAAAAGACAAAGCGGCCAAGCGCGCGCAAGCCGCTGGCGAAACAGGCCGGGCCGCAGGCGCGCTTGATGGAGTTAGCGCGGCTTTGCCCGCTGCGACGCGAGCCGTTAAACTTCAGAAGCGCGCGGCGCGCGTGGGCTTCGATTGGGCAGAAGCCAAGGACGTTCTGAACAAAATAGAAGAGGAAATCGGAGAATTCAGGGACGAATTATGCCGCGATCCGGCATCGCGCGATGTGAGCGCGCTTGAGGAAGAACTGGGCGACGTTTTTTTCGCCATCGTTAATTTAGCGCGTAAGCTCGATATCGACCCAGAAACGGCTCTGCGTCGCACAAACAGAAAATTCGAACGCCGGTTTAAAGGAATCGAAGAGGCGCTTGCTCAAAAAGGACGAAAGGTTATGGATGCTTCTCTCGACGAAATGGAAGCCATCTGGAATGAGATAAAAAAACAGGAAAAATTTATACCGCCCCGCCTATGAAAATAATCCTCGATCAAAGAGCGCGGTCATCCCTCCGCGAGGACGGATCCAGTTTGAGAGTCAAAAAAAGTATTGGAACGGCTTGTTACATTGGCAATTCCAACTGGATCC
>CAYVBP010000021.1:0-12998 GCA_964449155.1 uncultured Rhodospirillaceae bacterium
ATCTTATCCCTTTTCCAAGCCCCCACCCGCGACTACACTATGGATCCAGTTTGAATCTCAATCCCAATCCCATCCGCCATTTTCTCCCCGACCTCAAACTGGGTCCCCGCCTGCGCGGGGATGACGATTTTTATTTGAAATGAACATATCCCCCCCCGCGCACAGAAGCGAAAAGACTCCCCCTCAACCCAAAAAACGCCGAAAGCAAACATATAATCGCGCACCCCAAAACAACGGTGGGACCGGACGGAATATTCGCATAATACGAAACCAGCAACCCGACGACCGAGGCCACACAACCCAAAGCCGCGCTTAACGCAATCGATGTCCCAACGCTTCGCGTCCAAAATCCCGAAGCGATGGCGGGCAACAAAATAATCCCCAAAGCCATCAGCGTCCCCAACGCCTGAAACGCAGCGACAAGATTGACGATAAACAAAACAAAAAATATTTGCCGCGTTTGACCGCCCCTTCCGGAGATCAAAAGAAAATCCGGATCGAAACAATCGAGCACAAGACCGCGATAAATAAACGCCAAGACAAACAAAGTAACGACCGCAACAGCCAAAATAAAGATAAGCCCATCCTCATCGATGGCCAAAACATCCCCCAAAAGCATATGCATCAAATCGACGTTACTTCCCTTCAGGGATAAAAGAATAATGCCTGACGTCAGCGAGAAAAGAAAAAGAAGCGTAAAAACGGCGTCCTCCTTAATCCGCGTCGCGCGGCTCAAAAAAACCGAGAACAGCGATATCAATATCCCCGCCGCCAATCCGCCCAGCGTAATCGACCAAACGCCCGCGCCCCAAACAAGGAACGCAACGGCGACGCCCGGCAAAATAGCATGGGCCATCGCATCGGACACAAGCGCCATGCGGCGCTGATTCATAAAAAACCCAAGAGGCGCGCCGCTTACCGAAAGAACAAGGCACGCGACAAGCGCGCGCCGCATAAACGCGTACTCCTGAAACGGCCCAATCAAAAGGGAACTAAGAGTCATGACGATGCTCGTGATTTTCGTTTTTTGCTTCGCTTTCAGAAAAAAGCTCGGCCATATCCAAATCAAAAGAAAGCAGCTTCTGCTCGAACATTTGATGCGTATGCCCCAGACCGAGGCATTTTCCCTGAAGAACCATGGATTCCGGAAAATATTTCCGGATCATCAAAAGATCGTGAAGAACGCAAACGACAGTGCGCCCCTCTTCGTGCCATTTTAAAAGCAGGCGAATAAGCCGCGCGGTCGTCTCGGCATCGACGGCAGCAAACGGCTCATCGAGAAGAATGACAGGCGCATCCTGCACGATCACACGCGCGAAAAGAACGCGCTGAAACTCGCCGCCAGAAAGCTCGCCAACGCTGCGATTGCCATAGCCGTCCAACCCGACTTCCCGTAAAGCGTCTTGAGCGCGGCGACGATGCTCGATGCCGATTTTTGCCGCTTCTCCAAGGACAGGATAAAATCCGGTCAAAACGACTTCCTCGACGGAAATTGGAAAATCGCGTTGCAAATGGGAACTTTGGGGCAGATATGCAATCGACGGACGAACGTTTCCATCGAAAACGACGGTCCCAGACGTGGGCCGCATCACGCCCGCCAGAACCTTCAAAAGCGTGCTTTTGCCGGACCCGTTCGGCCCCGCGACGGCAATCAGCGCCCCCCGACGGAAAACGCCGGACACGCTTTGCAAAGCGCAGCGAGAACCGTATGTCACCGAGACATTTTGCAGCGTAATAAACGGTATGGTCATAGCGTTATTTCAAAGCGTAATACACAATCGCCACAAACGCCGCCGATAGGGCGGCCGAACCGACAATCCGCATAACGAGAGAAGCCTTAAACATGAGCAACCACCTTCGAAGAGGTTGACTTGATTATTGTTATAAAGTAACAATTAGCCCTTCGCAACCGATCCTTTGCCTTCCTACGAGAGTCCCAATGATAAGATATTTTGCCTTGTTTTTCATAGCGCTATTTTTTAGCTCCGCGCCCGCATATGCGGGGCCTGTAAAAGTCGTCGCAACGTTCAGCATTCTCGCCGACATAACCAAGCAGGTCGGCGGCGAATGGGCCGACGTTAAAACGCTTATCGGGGCGGACGAAGACGCGCATGGCTACAACGCGACTCCCGCAACGTCAAAGATCTTAGCGCGCGCAGACCTTGTGATCGAAAACGGGTTAAATTTCGAGGGCTGGCTAACCCGGCTTGTCTCCGCATCGGGTTTCAAAGGAGTTGTCGTAACCGCCAGCAAGGGAGTTTCACCCCGCACGCTGGCGAAAGACGGCACCGAAACCCCCGATCCGCACGCATGGCAGGACGTCTCAAACGTCCGCCAATATGTAAGAAATATCGAAGCGGCCTTAAGTAAAGCCCTACCCGAAAAATCCGCCTATTTCCGCGCCCGCGCAACCGCATATGACTTAGAACTTGAAAAACTGGACACATGGGTCAAATCCGAAATAGGTCAAATCCCGCCCGACAGACGAAAAATCATCACCGGCCACGACGCGTTCGGCTATTTTGGCCGGGCGTATGGCGTCGAACTGCTGTCGCCGCAAGGCATCGATACCGAAGTCGAACCCACGGCCGCGCAAGTAGCGGCGCTTGTCGATCAAATGAAAAAAGAAAACATCGGAGCCGTCTTCTTCGAAAACATGGCGAGTCCCAAGCTGATTTCCCGCCTGGCAAAAGATGCAGGCGCAAAGGTCGGAAAACCGGTTTATTCAGATGCGCTCTCGCAAAGCGATGGCCCGGCCCCAACATATTCGGCGATGGTCCGTTATAATGTCAAACAATTCAAAGAAGCCATGTCCCTTAAGAATACGGAACCCCGTCGATGACACAACAGCCAAGCGCCTCGACCGAAATCATCCTGAATAAAATCGAAGCCCGCATCCGGCATAGCGGCGGAAGAATGACGGGCGTCCGAAGGGAAATCGCCGCGATCATGGCGACGCTAAAAGAGCCGAAAACAGCCTATCAAATTCTCGGCGCGGCGAACAAAAAAAGAAAAACCAAATTGTCCGCCATCAGCGTCTATCGCACGCTAAACTTTTTTATCGAAGCCGGTATCGCGATCAGGTTTGAAAGCAAAAACGCCTATCGGCTGTGTCTGAACGACAGGCCCGCGCACAATCATCTCGTAATGATCTGCGACAAATGCGGGCAAATCCGCGAAGTCGAAGACCCCAAGCTGTCGAAAGCGCTAGCCGCTGCAGCACGAAAACACGGCCACGCGCTACGCCACCCCATCGTCGAACTCCACGGCGTCTGCATAAAACACTAAACGCAAAAAAATCACGCGCGCCGCAACCGCAAATCCCGGCGCATGATGTACCACTGCTGCAAAATGCCCAGCAAGTTGCTCCACGTCCAATAAATGACAAGCCCCGCCGGCATGCTCGCCAAAAGATACGTAAAGAAAATTGGCATAAGCATCATGATCTGCGCCTGAGACTTATCGGGCGGCTGCGGAGACATCTTCTGCTGAAGGAACATGCTGATGCCCATCAAGAACGGCCACGCGCCAACATGCAAAGCCGGAGGCAGATAAAGCGTCGCCAATCCAAGATCGACGGATATCTGCGAAATGACATTCCACGGCGCAATGCCGAAAAGATTAAACCACGATGTAGGATCGGGAGCCGACATATCGCGAATCCACCCATAAAACGGCGCGCCGCGCATTTCGATATTGACGTACAAAACCTTATATAGCGCGAAAAAGATCGGAATCTGGATCAACGTCGGAAAACACCCGGACATCGGGTTGACCTTCTCGCGCTTATAAAGCTCCATCATCTCCTGACTTTGGCGCATCTTGTCGCCGGGGAAACGCTCTTGGATGCGTTTCATCTCAGGCTGAATGGCCTTCATCCGGGACATCGAGTGATACGATTTTTGCGACAACGGCAAAGTCACAAGCTTCAAAAGCACCGTAAACAGCAAAATCGCCAATCCCATGCTCCCCACAGCATGCTCAAGCGCCGTCAAAAGATGCAAAAACGGCCGCGTCAGAAAATAGAACCAGCCAAAATCGATCGCGCGATCGAAATGAGGAATAGTGAACGCGTCCGCATACCGGTCGAGCAAATTCACGCGCTTCGCCCCGGCAAAAAGACGCGAGACGCGTTCGACGCTTCCGCCAGCATCAACGGTCACAGGCGCGCCCCGAAAATCGGACTGAAAGAACCCTTTTTGATCGTCTTTTCCGCCGTTATAAGCGAACGTCGCCGTGATTTTCTCGTCTTGTGGCGGAACCATAGCCACAAGCCAATACTTATCCGTAAAGCCAAGCCACCCGCCGACGCTGTCTGCCGCAATCTTTTTGCTATCCGCCAATTTGCTATATTTATATTCCTCAAGCGTCCCGCCAATGACTCCAAGGCCGCCTTCGTGAACAACAGCCGACAGCTCCTCAGGATGCCCTTGCCGCGCGACGATCCCAAACGGATAAAGAGTAACAGCCTCGCGCCCGCGATTGGTCACGCGGTCGGTAACGGTAAACATCGCTTGGGCGTCGACAGCAATCGTGCGCTCAAACAGCAAACCTTGAGGACTTGTCCACGTCAAGCGAAGAGGCCTGTCGGGAGTCAACCTCGTCCCGTCCGCCTTCCAAACCGTATCGCCCGTCGGAACGCTCACCGACGGAAGCTCTGGCAACCAGCTATATTCGGCATAATAAGCCGCATGAGGCGACGCCGATCCCGACGGAGACAACAAAACCATCGCCGGCGATTTTTTGTCTGGCGTCTCATGATAGGCCGTCAGCGACAAATCGTCGAAACGCGCCCCTTTAAGGCCGATGGACCCAGAAAGTTCCGGCGTCTCAATCGCCACGCGCGGAGAATCCTTAATGACATCCGTTCTGTCGCGCAGAACCTGCGCCTGAGAGGACGCGAGCGCCAAAGCCTCGACCGCAGATTTCCGCACATCGACCTGCGCCGCGACCTGATGAGACACAGGCTGCGGATGCGGCTTCGGAAAGAAATATTGAAAGCCGAGCAAAATGCCGAAAGAGATAACGATTGCAAGGAAAAGGTTATTGTTGTTCATTTCGCTTGTCTTGATGGTGGATTTAGATCAGGGTTGAACTAACAGTTATTTGGCGCGGGGGAAAGACATAAATGCCTGAATCGAGCCTCTTGGTAAGGTTTTTACGCTTCCTGATATGGATATACCGGCACAGCCTTTCAATGATAATCGGAAGGTGGTGCCGATTCACCCCCACATGCTCAGTCTATGCCGACGAAGCCTTACGCATCCACGGAGCCAAAAAAGGATTAATCCTCGCCGCCAAAAGGCTCCTTCGCTGCCACCCCTGGGGCGGCCACGGCTACGACCCCGTCCCCCCAAAAGAAGAATAACCCCCTCACCGCGCAGACTTCAAAAACCCTATCAAAACGCGATAATCCGGCCCGGAAGGAAGAGCGTCCTCAGAGACCGGAACGAAAACATGCAAAGCCTCTTCGATCTCCGAGACTTTTTTGTCTTTCAGAAACTTGAACTCCGCCGTCATGACCTCGCGAGACAGAACCGAATCCGCCGGATCGACAACGGCGATAAAATACGGAAAACTCGCCCGCTCTCCGCCAAGACGCGCCCCCTTCATCGCTTGCGCACGAAGGGTAAACGCGACGTCAATCCCGGACTCATCGCCCTTGCGATAAGCGCAATCCCCCTCGATCTTGGCAAAGCGAGCTTTCGCGACAAGCTGACTTTCGTCGCCGCCGCTTTCGCCGCCAAAATCCGCTTCTTCCTCAGCCTGCTTAAGAATGGCAACCTGCGGACAAATCAGATTGTCCGTCCGAACCTCGGCAGGCGCTGGCGCGGAAGCCTCCTGAGAATTTTCCTTCGTCGTCTCGCTCGCGCATGCGGCAAGAAAAAGGATAAAAAGCAGGCTAAACGTTTTTTTCATGCGGAAGTCTCCAGTTTCTTAGCGGCGCGGTCGATTGCGCCTCTTGCCTCGTCAAGCTGAGCGTCGGTCACAATAAGGGACGGCAAAAAGCGCACGATATTGTCGCCCGCTTCGACCGAAAGAAGCTTCTCCTCGCGCAAAGCCGCCGTCACGGCGGAATTCAAAGGCCCGCACACAAGGCCCTGCATCAGCCCCTTGCCGCGCGTCCCTGAAAAGACTTTAGGATGCGCCTCCACAAGATCGCGCAAAATCTTTCCCCAAACCTCGCCTTTGCGCGCGACATCGTCAAGAAAACCGGGTGCCAGCATTACGTCAAGAACCGCATTGGCAACGGCAGTTGCCTGAGGATTTCCGCCATAAGTCGACCCATGCGTTCCCTTGGTCATTCCCTGAGCCGCCTTGGCCGTAGCCAAGCACGCGCCTATCGGAAACCCGTTGCCCAAAGCCTTGGCGATGCACATAACGTCTGGCGTAACGCCTTCCCATTCATGCGCGAACAGCTTTCCCGTGCGTCCCATGCCGCTTTGGATTTCATCGAAGAAAAGCAACAAGCCTTTTTCGTCGCAAAGCTCGCGCAACCGGCGCAAAAACCCGGTCGGAGGAACCTTAAGGCCGCCCTCGCCCATAACCGGCTCGATCATGATCGCCGCAGTCTCGTCGGTAAGAGAGGCACGAACGGAATCGATATCGCCCCATTCGGCAAGATCGAACCCGTCAATTAACGGCCCGCACCCGCCAACCATTTTTTCGCTTTTCGACGCCGCAATCGCCGTCATCGTCCGCCCGTGGAAATTGCCCTTGAAGCCAAGAATGCGGAAACGTTCCGGTTTTCCAATTGCGTTAAAATACCTCCGGATGGTTTTGACGCAGCACTCCCAAGCCTCAACGCCTGAATTTTGGAAAAACACGGTATCGGCGAACGACGCCTCGACAAGCCGCCGAGCCAAAGTCTCCGCGACATGCGTTTTAAAAACGTTGGACACCGTCCATAAAGTCTCAGCCTGCTTCTTCAGCGCGGCGACGACATGAGGATGGCAATGGCCAAGGCCGACGACGGCAATACCGGCGACGAAATCAAGATAGCGGTCGCCCTTATCGTCAAACAGCCAAACGCCCTCGCCGCGTTCGAAATAAAGATCGACCCTGTTATAGACAGGCATCATAACTGGAAAATCGGACATGCCCTTACGCCTTCAGTTTATAGCCGCTTTCGAACAGATGGTACGCCAGTCCGAGAAGCCCCAAGTTAACGACAAAAACGAAAGCCATGCCGACAATCAAGGACCCTTCGGCAACTCCCGTAAACCCATAGCGGAATCCGTCGATCATATAGAAAAACGGATTAACAAGGCAAGCCTTGCGCCACATCTCCGGCACGCCGGAAATCGAAAAAAAAGTTCCGGAAAGGAATGTCGCGGGCAACACGATGAAACTCTGAACCGAAACAAGATGATCGAACTTCCTTGACCATATCCCGGTAATAACGCCCATCAAGGACAACATCGCCGATCCCATCGCCATATGATAGATGACAAAAAAAGGCGCGCGAAAAGTCATATCGGTAAAAAAGGCCAACGCCGCAATCGACGCAAACCCGACCGCAAGCCCGCGAACGACGCCCCCGACGGCATAGCCGACCGTAAGCTCAAACGGCGACAACGGCGCCATAAGAATATCGACAAGATTCCCCTCGATCTTCGAAAGAAGCAGCGAACTAGACGTATTGATAAAAGCGTTCTGAGCCACCGCCATCATAATCAGCCCCGGCGCAAGGAACGCCAAGTATGAAACGCCGCTAGGCATGCGCGGCGCAGCGCCCTGCCCGAAAGCGAAAACGGCAAAGAACAACAGCGTCATCACGACGGGCGCAATGATCGTTTGCAAATAAATATCGAGAAAGCGCCAAATCTGCTTATCGATCAGCGTCCAAAGCCCGCGCCAATTCACGAAGCCCAAAGCGCGGGGACGAGGAAGAGTATCCGGCATGTCAGTCATAGAAATATGTCTTTATCCCTTCGCCCGCGTCGGATCAACGCCCATGCACCAGCAAATGATCGCCTTATGGGCATGCAAACGATTTTCCGCTTCGTCCCACGCGGCAGACTGAGGCCCGTCAAGAACGGAGTCCGTAACCTCTTCGTTCCGGTGAGCCGGCAAGCAATGCAAGAAAATGGCGTTCTTCGCGGCGCGCTTCATCAACGCCTCATCGACGCGATAAGGAGACAACGTCTGTTCGCGAATCCCGATATCGCTGTTGTGCATCGACGCCCAACAATCGGTCAGCACGATATCCGCGCCCGCGACCGCCCCAATATCCGTCGTGACGCCGATCTTTGCCCCGGCCTTCTGCAACGACGCCAGCAAAGGCGCGGGCGGAGAAAACTCAAGTGGACAAACGATATCGAGCGAATACCCCATAATCGGTGCGGCATGCATCCAGCTTGTCAAAACGTTGTTATCGCCGTCACCGAGCCAAACGGCCCTCTTGCCCTTCAAATCGCCAAGACGTTCCTCGGCAGTCATAAGATCGGCAACCACCTGTCCCGGATGGGAGCTGTTCGTCAATCCGTTAATAACCGGAACCGAGGCCCCTTCTGCAAGTTCGATCAGCTTGTTTGACTCAAAGGTGCGGATCATGACGATATCCACATAGCGCGATAGAACGCGCCCGGTATCGGCAATCGTTTCGCCGCGGCCCAACTGAATCTCCGCGCCCGTCAACGTCGTAACGCCTCCGCCCAACTGGCGCATGCCAACTTCGAAAGACACGCGCGTGCGGGTCGAAGGCTTTTCGAAAATCAAAGCCAGCGTCTTGCCTTCCATCGAACGATAAGCCAGCGGCTTTTTCTTAAGCTTATGAGCCAGCGCAATAATATTTTTAACTTCTTTAGGATCGACCTTATCAAGATCAAGAAAATCCCTACAGTTTTCATTTTTTTTCATTTTTCCCCCTATCTCCATCATCCCCCCACCTTCTTTCATCCCCCCCACCTCTTTCTCCATCATCCCCACCCCTTTCTCCATCATCCCCACCCCTTTCTCCATCACCCCCACCTCTTTCTCCATCATCCCCGCCCCTTTCTTCGTCATCCCCGCGAAGGCGGGGATCCAGTTTGCCTCCCCGCAAAAAACCCCGCCGAAGGGAACACACAATAAAAATGCCCGAACTGCCCTTACCCGTTCCATACCGCCTTTTCCGGCACTATTGCATCCATCAGTCTAGCACCGATGTCAGGACAATAGCCTAAAAACAAAACGGGGGAAACCTTCGTTTCCCCCGCCTGGAACCAAAAAAGCAATTCCAATTAACGTTTGCTGTATTGGAAGCGCTTACGGGCTTTAACTTTGCCGTATTTCTTTCGTTCGACGACGCGCGCGTCGCGGCGCAAGAACTTCGCCACTTTCAATGGCTTGCGAAGATCCGGCTCGAAATAGGTCAACGCCTTGGAAATACCGTGCTTAACGGCACCCGCCTGTCCCGACAATCCGCCGCCAACGACATTGACTTCGACGTCAAACTGGTTGGCGCGGTCAGCGACCGCAAACGGCTGGTTCACGATCATGCGCAGAACGGGACGAGCGAAATAAACTTCGACCGGTCGTCCATTAACGACGATCTTGCCATTCCCCGGCTTGATCCAAACGCGAGCGATGGCGTTCTTACGCTTGCCGGTCGCATAAGCGCGGCCCTGCGCGTCAACTTTCTTGACATGCGCGGGAGCTTCTTCCGTATCGACCGAAGCCGCAACGACATCCGTCGTTTTCTCTTCCTTGGCCTGTTCCTTAACGGCGGCCTTGATGCCGGTCAGAGTCGATGTCTTTTTACGAGTCGTGGTGGCCATGTCTTAGCCCCTCTTGTTTTTGCTGTTACGGGCGGCGAAATCAAACTTCACCGGATTCTGGGCGGCATGAGGATGCTCCGCGCCCTTATAGACCTTCAGGTTCGTCATCTGGCGACGTCCCAAAGGACCGCGCGGCATCATGCGCTCAACGGCCTTTTCAATAACCCGTTCGGGATGCTCGCTCGCCAAAATGAAAGCGCGGGTGCGCGCCTTGATTCCGCCGGGATGCCCCGTATGATAATAGAAATTTTTGTTTTCCGCCTTATGGCCGGTCATTTTGACCTTTTCGGCATTGATGACAATGACGTTGTCGCCGCAATCGACCGACGGCGTAAACGTCGCCCGATGCTTGCCGCGCAGAATGGTGGCAATCGACGCCGCCAACCGACCCAAGATGACGCCGTCAGCGTCAACAATAAGCCACTTCTTTTTGATATCCTGATGCCGCAACTCAAAGCTTTTGCTTTGAACGGTCTTTTCAATACGGATTTTTCCGGACATTCGTAACTCCTACGTTAAGGCTGGCTTTCTACATAAAACACAAAGGCAAAGTCAATCGAATAAAGCAAACACCGTCATAAATTGCGCGTGGTATCATAATACCACCCCTCATCGCCCCCGCCCCTTCCCTTCGTTATCCCCTGTCTTTCCTTTCGTCATCCCCGCGCAGGCGGGGATCCAGTTGAAATCTCAACAAAAACTGATTTTTCGCCTTGTTATTTCTTCGCCACACCCTACCTGAAACACAAAAACAACGAAGCATTATTTCTAAGTATCGTTAATTACAACATTATTATTGCCGAAAGTAAAAAATACTAGTAATTAATTACCTTATTCCGTCGTACCGACGTATGTAAAACTAACTTTCTAATGGGGATGTCATGACAAGTGCTACTATGATCGTTGGTGGATATGATTGGGACTACAATTTTTCGGTTCAACCCCAAACCTTCTTCGAAAAGACTCAAGCAGCCAATCCTGGCAAAAAAATTATAGGCGGAGAGGACATTCTAGATATTGTCGCCGCTTGGGCTAATGTGCAAAAAGACATTACCGGAAAAAACGTTTATAAAGTTGAGAGCGCTGATTTATGCGCGCTTTGCTGGAACGACTACATTACAAGTGAAAACACCAGCATCACGCAACCCCCAAAATTTGGTGACGGAGAACATTCCCTTGTCTGCGTTGATCCCGCTCTATTGAAAACGATCATTGCAGACCAGAAAAACGCCGCTAACGTCGAATTGTTTGTCGAGCAACCAAAGGCTTTCGACCACATCAAGGGAATAGAGGTTTGTCCCTCCGAAAAAGGAAACTTTGGCCCTTATAGACTCCCCCCCAACAAAATTTGCGCCTGTTATACCCCAGCCGGCGGCCCCAAATAACCCGCCCCCTCTGTCATCCCCCCCCTTCGTCATCCCCGCCCCCCCCTTCGTCATCCCCGCGAAGGCGGGGATCCAGTTGATATCTCAGCAAAAAACCCCTCCGCCCCCTCAAAAATACAAAGAGTGATTTTTCCCTTGACTTCCTGTTTTTATTCCCATATATTCCCCTAGCCTCGAAAGAGGCGTTTGGTTCCCCTTCGGACCCGCCAGCTGCAGATTGCGGGATATCGGCCGAAGCCCGAACCGAACAGGCAGCATGCCGCCCTTTGCTTCGGCAAAGCCGCGGAAAGCGCGCGCTTTCTCTTTTTTAAGGAGTGTTTTTCGAGAATGACGATATAAAAAGAAAAGAAGCAAAGCCCCGTAAGAAAGGGGACATAATGAAAATGCGCCCAACCGAAAATCGGCTCTATCGACCGCTGTCCGAGAGCGCATTTTCATTGTGTCCCCCTAGCCCACTTCTTCGCGACGATTGCCAACACCCCATTCCCCTCTTGGCCCCAGAGCATCCATGCCCCTCGACACCATAGTCCGCATTATCGACGTAACGTCCGCCAACGACCGTTGCGCCGTCGTCTATTACATCGAAGACCAAGGTTTTTCCTGCGTCTGGCAAGGCGCAGCCCCTTCCATCGGCGATATCTACCTCATCGACACCGCATGCCCCGGCAAAGATGCGCGCAAGCTCGCTGAAGCCTCGCCGCAAAGATGGGTCCACGGAAACGACGCCGTCCGGTGGAGACTTCCCTCCCCCCAAACGTCCGGTCTATCGCGCATGGAAGTCTTGCGCCGCCGCCATAAGATCGCAAAAGCCGTCCGCGCCTATCTTGACACGCAAGGCTTTACCGAAATCGACACGCCCCTCTTGGTCCACGGAACGACGCCGGATACCTGCATCGACTCTTTTCCCCTCGACGGTCGCTATCTTATCAGCTCGTCCGAATACCAACTTCGCCGCCTTGTCGTCGGCGGCATGACCAAGGTTTATTCGCTGACGAAAAATTTCAGGCGCGGCGATCAAAGCACCTGCCGGAATCCCGAATTCACGATGCTGGAATGGGGCCGCGCCGGAAGCGCGATGAAAGACATTGAAAACGACACGGAAGCCTTTATCGCCGAAGCCATGGATGCCTTAAAGCTCCCCCCCACCGTTTCCTATCAGGGCCGCGACATCAATATGAAGGCCCCGTGGAGCAGGATGTCCGTCGCCGAAGCGATCGAACGCGTAACGGGCGCCTCAATGCCCGATTTCGAACTCTCTTCCTGCCGCAAAGCCGCGCTTGCGACCGGCTTGAATATCAAAGCCGATTGGCTTGAAAACAGGGATTTCCTTTTCAGCCTCGTCATGGACTTCATCCAGCCCCAGCTCGGCGTCAACCGCCCCGTGTTTATAACCCAGTGGCCTTTCTTCCAAACAACGACGGCATCTCCGGACCCGGACAACCCAACCTTGGCCCAGCGCAGCGAATTATTCGTCGCAGGCATAGAAATCGCCGACGGCTTCGGCGACCTGACCGACGGAGTCCTGCAAGAACGCCTTTTCCGCACCGCGCAGGAAACCCGCATGCGCGAAGGCATGGAAGCCGTCGACCTAGACGAAAAATACCTAGCCTCTATGCTTCTAGGCTACCCCTACGGCGCCGCGATGGCGTTAGGCTTCGACCGCCTCGTCATGCTGCTAACAAACCAACCCCAAATCAACTCCGTCCTAGCCTTCGGCTGGGACGAAGTATAGCCACACTTCCATCATCCCCGCGACCTGTCTCCCGAAGCCTTGGCGAAGGGGGAAGGCGGGTCCAGTTTGAGCGCACCAAAAAACTACGCCCGGCCTTTTAAAACCGGGCGCAGCGTTTTC
>CAYVBP010000021.1:13098-21286 GCA_964449155.1 uncultured Rhodospirillaceae bacterium
CTTTTTTACCCTGCAAGACTGCAACGCATAATGGCTCATGCTGCCGCAAACACACGTCCAATCGCCAAGTGTTGAATCCATGACCGTTGTCGGCGGCTGGCAGCAGGAGTACGGCTTATCGCCGCAAACGTCGCAATCCGTATCTCCACCGCTGCTGCTATTGCTATTGCTGTTGCTGTTCTTGTCTTTATTGCAAGGCAAACCGCCGCCGCTGCTGCTGTTGGAATTCGAGCTGCTGTTGGAGCTGCTGTTGCTGTTTGTCGGATCAAGTTGCACGCAGTACGAAGATTCCATGCCGTCTTCGCCCTGACATTTCCATGACGCGTACATGGCTCCGTGGGAATAATTCGTCGGCGTTCCCGTAATGCATGTGTTGGGGCTCGAACCGCACTGGGCGGATTCAACTTTCGTTGCGCTACAGTTCGCCGCCACGCCGTCTTCACCGGTACATGTCCACGTAAAGGTTCCGGAATCGGAATCCGTGGTCACAGTCGACGCCGTGCCGGAACTGCAAAGCTGAGCCGTTGTCGACGGCTTAACTCCAACGGACGTTTCGTTCGCCGTGCCGCACAGAGCCGATGCGGCTTGCGTGGCCGAACAAGACGCCGTCGTGCCGCCACCAGTGCCCGCGCACAGCCAAGTATACTGCGTCGTACATGCCGACGAGCTGGACGTACTGCAAGAATCGACAGTGCTGACCGACGACGCGGTTCCGTCGTCGCACAAGTCGGTACCTGCCGGTTCTTCAGCAACCTTTTGTCCATTGGCCTCGCCGCATGCGCCGTTAATTTTTTCCGCGTTGGTCTTCGCCCAACACGACGCCGTCGTGCCGCCGTTCGTTCCCGTACACGACCAAACATACGTGTCGCTGCTTTGATCGACGGTTGATGCTGTTCCGGTCTTGCAAAGCGCCGTCGTCGCGGGCTTTTCCGATACCGTCGTCATATTCGCCGTACCGCACGCGCCGTTATTGGATGATTTCGATTTCCACGCAGAACAAGACTTAGTTTCGTTAATTCTCGTACAAGTCCACTTATATTTTCTCCACGAAGTCGAAACTTCCGACGCATCGCCTGCGCCACAAAGCTCGGTAGCCGTCGACGGCTTCGAAGACACGGATGTACCGTCAGCCGTGCCGCATATTGGATGCACGACAAACAATCCACATTCAACAGGAGTGGTTCCCTCTGAACCCGAGCATGTCCAATTATAAAGGGAGATTGCGTCGGTTGAGACTTTTTGTTCAATAGACGAAGCCGTTCCCGAAGAGCAAAAAATGCTCGTTTCCGTCGGGACTTCGTTATAAGCAACTCTATGCGCCGTTCCGCATTCAGGATTTGTATATTTCACCGTCGCCGTGCACGATGCGTCAGTGCCGCTATTCTGACCGGCGCATGTCCAATCATATATGATCGAGCCGTTCAGGCTATTAGCTTGAGGCGACGACGGATTGCCTACGCTACACAACGTCGAACTCTCCGGAGCCGAAGACAACGTCTGTCCGTTCGAAGAACCGCACACGCCATTAACAACGGTTCCGGATAAAGTGGAACGAAGCAATGCCGAACACTTCGCTGCACCAGACGTCCCCGAACACAACCACCCCAAATATGTTCTATAAGACTCATCCGACAACTGCATCGAATAACCGGTATACACATCCGAAGGCTCGCCCATCGCGCAAAGATAGGAACTCGACGTCGGAATGGCGGAAACCGTCACGCCGTTGGCTTCCCCGCACTTGCCATACGTAGAGACGTTTTCCATACCGACCGAACACGTCGAAAACGCGCCGCCGTTTTGCCCGACGCAAATCCAAACCCAATATGACGAATTCCACGTCGCGACGACAGTCGGTGCCCCCGAACTGCAAAGATCCGTCGTCGGCTGCGTTTCCATCGCCGTGCCGCTAATCGAGCCGCACAGGCCGTCAACGACGCTGGAAGTTGCCGTACTGGATGTAGAATCAGCCGTGGCGCTTGCGCTTGCCTCGGTATTATCGACCTGTTCGCTTCCTGTCTTAACTTGCGAACGGCTAAGCAACTGGCGAGCCGACACATCTTGCGGCGACACAAGGCTCATAAAAAGAGCCATGCCAAAAACGGACGTCAAAGAATAATACGGGCGGCGCATAAAACCCCTCCATTAAGAAGATATTTTGCAATATTGGCTCATCATTACTAATGACTGGTTAATTACCTGCTCAAATACCTGCCATGGTTAATTTATTTTACTTAAATTCGACGCTAAATTATCCGCCCTTTCCTGCTCCGGCGAGATCATCCTTATCTCGCCGGGCCTCATAATAAAGGTTTAGTCCTCTTTCATGTACTTATCACAAACCTTTTGCGCAAAGTCCTGGAACCAGCAGGATCCGTCTGTCGTCGACATACCTTTTTTATTATTACCCGTCGTCGTCACTTTCGGACCGCCAAAGATATAAATGACGCCCTTCGTTTGATCCGAAGTGATGCCCAGCGCATAGGCAGTCGACGTGGAGGCAATACCAACTGACGGCCCGCCGCCAGATGCCACATTCGCGTAAGTAGACTGACTGCACGAAAGCATTCCTGTTCCGGCCAAAGTTCCAGATGCCTCTTTACAGACAAGCCCCGCCAAACCGGACGCTCCGGTCGACGTCGCAAGAGTATCCGGCAAGGTAAAGGTTCCCGCCACGCACGATCCTGTGGCCTTCTTACTGTCCTGTTTGAGCCCCGCCTCGAAAATATAATAACCCGTGTCACCGATTGGATAGATACTGACGTCCTGAGCGCCGGTCACGGCGTTTTTATACTTCTGCGGATCTGGCGTCAGCGACGCTTTCTTCTTAACGTTGTTGAGGCACTCTGTAAGAGAATCGGCAGAAATAACTGTTTGACATTTACAAACCTTCGTCCCAGTGCACAGCTTTGTTGCGGTTCCGGTGGAAGCTTTACACGTCCATTCTGCATTTCCGCTCGAATCATAGCTCTCGCTGCCGTCAACGACGGTGCCATTGATGCAAGAGTAATCCGTTGTACCGCAATCGAAAGTCTTTGCCCCCTTCGCATAGCACTTGACCCCTGTTGCTTTGCCTCCGGGCACATTGCAATACCAATACCAGCCGTTATCGGACTCTATAACAGAGCCGTTCAAAGAACTTCCGTAAGCGCACAAATTGGTCGGCGGTTTCGACGACAAAGTCGGTGCGGCATTAACGTTCGTCGCGCCGGACGAACCGCACGAAGCGGTGCTCGCCGAATAGGCCGAGCACGACACGTACATATTCCCGTTCCTGCTGACGCACAGCCACGTCTCTGCGCCATCCACGTTCACATAATTCGATTCGTACCCGTTCTTGCAACGGGTTGTGCCACTAGATCCGAAAAGGCTCGATGTCGCGCATTGAGGCTGCGTGCTGGTCTTGTGGCTACAAGACACAGACGCGCCACCGCCCGTGCCGGTACACACCCATGTTATCTCGCCTTCGCGAGAAAGAACGTTGGTCGCATAGCCGGACGCGCATTCTCCCGGAACGTTGCTGCACGCGCCAGAGACCGGCGGGTTGCTATTGCTATTGCTGTTACTATTGCTGTTGCATTGGCCCGAGTTGCTGTTGCTGTTGCTGCTACTATTGCTGTTGCTGCTGCTATTGCTGTTCGAGGATGTGTTATACGCCGAACACGACGTAGCGGCGCACAGACCTGTACACGTCCATTTAAATTTCGTTGCCGTCGTCGTAACGGTCGACGCCGTGCCGGCGCTGCAAAGATCCGTGCTTGAGGACGGAGCCGAAGAAACGGACGTTCCATTGGCCTCGCCACATATGCCTTCGGCGACAGAAGCTGTCGCGGCGCATGACGCAATCGAGCTTGACCCCGTACATGTCCACGTAAATCCCGTCGAAACAGTCGCCACGGCGGAAGCGACGCCAGCGCTGCATAGCTCGGCCGGATCGGTCGGCATTTCAAACACCGTGCTTCCGTTGGCTTCGCCGCACTTCGAGTCTTCCGTCGTCGATGCAGCCGTTGCCGCGCACGACGCTACGGTGCTTTCGCCCGTGCATGTCCAAATGTAGTGGGTAATACAGTCAGCAGACGAGCCGGTCGAACACGCATCGACGGCGCTGACGGACGACGAAGTCCCAGCGGCGCAAAGATCCGACTCCGAGGACGGTATAGACGTGACCGTCGTGCCGTCCGCATCGCCGCAGGAAGCATCCAGCACTGTCGGGGTCACCGACGCTTCATATATCGCGTCGCAAAGAACGCTGGTTCCACTGCCCGAACCGCTGCAAATCCAAAGCCACGGCCCTGTTCCGTACACAGGAGATGGTGTGCCAGCAGTGCACAGTTCCGCCTCGGTCGACGGCGGCGTCGATAGGGACGCCCCACCAGCCGGACCGCAAATGCCAGTTACGTTCGTTACAGTGCCGGTCGACGAAGTCGTCGCATTGGCAGAGGCCGTCGTTGTCGCGCTTCCGCCGCTCGAAGCCGTCGCGCTCGCAGCCGATGTCGTATCCGCAGTTGATTCCGTCGCAACGCTGCCGCTAAGTCTGTTGGTGTGATGCAAATGGCGGAAACTGCTTTTGTCGCCCGCGATCGTCTCAGACGAAGAAACAAGATTGAAAAAGAGAGCCATACCCAGGAAAGGAACCATCGAGTAATAGGGGCGGCGCATGAAAATCCTCCGTAAGCGGTTCAGCAGCGAGACTCAAGACATCCCAACACGGGACGATAATAAATATATTAATATGATGTATAAGTAAATACTTAACGGGTCATTAATTACCGAGAAAATTGAGAAAATAACGTTTGCGCATCAGGCAAAAAACGCGTTTTTTCCTTGTGCGATTCGAGTCCACCGCCATCAAAGAAAACGGGGACAGAAAGATTCCCCTGCCCTGTCGGCTGATTTCATACCGATCCCGGATCAGAGTGAATCGAAGGGACACGGGGGACACAATAAAAATGCAGGAAAAGGCAGTGCAGAACAGAGAACCGCAGTTTGGGCATTTTTATTGTGTCCCCTTCGCTTCGCTTTGATCCAAGATTGGTATCAAAGGCCACATGAACTAACGCCCACCTCAAAAACGGCCGTCCCCCCCGCACAAATCTCGGATCAAGGGAAGACGAAGCGGACAAAACATAGTCTTTTTCAAACAAAAACCGCCATCCCCGCGACCTGTCCTCCGAAGCCTTGGCGAAGGGGGAAGGCGGGGATGATGCGGCCTTTTGACGAAGGGTTTAAAAAGCCAAGTTGCGGGCTTCCCTGCAACTTGGCTTAGCTTTCCACGACTCAGATGCCGCTTATCGTCAGCATCTGAGCTAGTCCATATTTTCAACGTCCTCGCAATCCCACGACCGGCCTTTGGCTTCCGCTTCTTTCTTTTGCTCCCAGCAACCCATGTTCAACTGAAAGTGCTTGGCCCAAGTCTTATTCCTTGCATCGACATCGGTATTCGATTCCGATTTGCAGCCGGATTCCGTTTGATATGCTTTTGGTCCGGGACCAAAAATGGTTACGACGCTTGACGATGTCGGGTTGCCAATATCGGCCATAGCTTTACTGTTCGCCGCGCCGATTTTATCTTTTCTTCCCATTTCGCTCGAAGAACCGTTTATCCCGAGAGTCGCATAAACCACCGACGTATTCGACGCTTTATTCGCTCCGTCGCCTTGCATCATGATGCTCGACGAATCCTTGTCGACCGTCAAATGCTTAGCGTAGCAGAAGTACCCTTCCGTTTCGCTGTCGCAACCGCTCCAAGGCAATTCAAACGCCTTGTATTGATTATTCGTATTAAAGATCATCTGCTTGAGCCCGTTGGTAACAACCGCATAATACTTATGCGCATGCGATTTATCGATCGCGGCACCAAGGTCGAATATTCTAACGGTTTCTCCGCCGGCAAAAGAAGTCAGTTGTTTATAGGCTACCCCCGTACTTGCGTTGTAGGCAGGCACTGTCAGCTTATCCTTAATTATGTCCAGAAGATAATCATAGGTCGGCGGGCTGCAAGATCCGGATCCTGTCGATGTCGCCGAACACTCCACCTCTTCGGCCTGATTTAGCGGATTGTTGTTGCTGCAAGTCCATATCGCCGTGCCCACAGCGTTGGTGGTCGATGGCAAGGCAGCGTTTGGATTTGACCAATCCGATGGGATGCATCCCCCAGACGAAAGATCTTGCGCGCAAACGTTGCCGGTCGTCGCCGTGCACTGCTCTTCGTCGCATGTCCATTTATAAATATAACTGCCGTCCCCATTGGCTTCAGCAGAACCCGCCGTATAGGCATAACCGGATTGGCAATGATTCTCGGTCGGATAGTGCGTCACGGCACCTGCGGTCGCGGCCGAGCCGCATTTCGTTGTGGTCGTTGTGGGACTCTCCGTCGCAGGACAATCGCAAGATACGGTATCATCAGCATTGCTACAACGCCATTTAACAGCTTCGATTATCATATGAGGAACGGTATACTCACCCTTACAATAGATGGACTTATAATTGATCTCGGCCCATGTCGCACACACCGTTTTGCTATCGCAGACGGTCGCTGGCGTGGTGGTGGTTGAGGAGGAACTGTCGGGCGAACATGTTGCTGAAACGCTGCCGTTGCCTTTAGTTTCGCATATCCAGACATTTCCTTCTGTCGGTATTTTGCTGCCTACCAAGCAGTCCTTATTCTCATAATCGCATTGAGCGACGAGGCCGGTCGAGGAAGAGGAATTGGAATTATATAAACTGCTGTCGATATATGTGCAGGGAACGGCGGGGCCTCTTTCGCCAACGCACAGCCATGTCACAACTCCGTTATAGCGAGCGCCTCCGGTCGGGGTTCCTGAATTGCATTGGCCGGGGGTCGAGCTGCATGACGCATATTTGGACTTAAAATAGTCCTCGTCGCAGTCTTCGCTCGTCTGAAATACGCAGCGATTGCTCGACGAGTTCGTGTTGCTGTTGGACGAATTGCTGTTGGATGGATTGCTGTTTGCGTTTGGAGAAGAATTTGAATTTTTATTATTGTTCGAATTGCTGTTTACGTTAACATTGCTGTTGTCGTTATCGTTGCTGTTAATATTATTGTTGTTGTTTGAATTGATGTTTATGTTCGCCCAGCATGGAACCGTATGCCGCGACCCGATACACGTCCATGCATAGAGCGAGGTATCCTCAACTACCGACGAAGCGGTGCCGACGCTGCATAGATCGCTGCTTGACGACGGCACAACGGAAAGCGTCTTTCCTTGGGAATCGCCGCAAACGCCCGTCGCTTCAGGCAGCGCCGATGCGATCGTTGCCGAACACGAATCCTCGGTGGCGTCCTTGGCACACGTCCATGTGAACGAAGACGATCCCGTATCTACCGAGGAAGATGTTCCGACAGAGCATAAGTCCGAAGTTGTCGACGGTTTTTTGGAAACCGTCGTTCCATCGGCCTTTCCGCATTTTGCTTTCGTCGTTACCGTTCCGCCGCCGGAAGCATACGGCGCATCGCAAGATATATTGCTGCCATTGCCCGAACCAAGGCACACCCAAACCCACGGCCCAGATCCGTAAACGGAGGAAGCAATGCCCGAGTCGCATAAATTCGCCGTCGGCATGGACGATGTCGCGATCCCGTTCGCTGAACCGCACACGCCAGAGACATCTGCGCTTCTCGCTTCGGAAGGAGTCACAAGATTAAAAAATAGGGCCATCCCCAAGAAAGAAACTAAAGAATGATAAGGGCGACGCATGAAAATCCTCCGTGAATGGCCAACGGACCAGACCCTTTTTGGGAGCCTGATTTCCGACATAATATGATTTACGTATAATTGCTTAATGCCCTGTTAATTTCAATGGGGCTTATGCTTTTTGTTCATAAGGATTTTTGCCGATCGTTTGTGCCAATTTACTGTTTATCGGCATCAAACAAATTCGGCTTACAAGAAATAATTTTGAAGTTTTGCAGCCCTTAACTCTCTTCTATGAAATTTTTTATTTTCTGCATTAAACACATTAATACATTGATCTTATTGATGTATTTACTGCTTGTGATTATAAATCCGAATCGGAGAAACTAGAAGGAGGGGACATTATTTTCTCTTTCGGCGCATGAAAAAGTTTTCCAAAAAGACCTTTCATACATAGACATACTAGGGTAGAAAACAAAAAACTTATACCAATCCCGGATCGCAGTGAATCGAAAGGGCACGGGGGACACAAT
>CAYVBP010000022.1:0-20979 GCA_964449155.1 uncultured Rhodospirillaceae bacterium
CGGAATTTCAAGAAAATCGAGCGCAGTTCTATAAATTTCCTGAAAGCTTCCTTTTGACTGGATTCCGCGCCCTATTCTTTTCCTCAGAATAATCTTTTGGGCGTCTATTTTCTCGACCCGTTTCTTATGGGCGCGAATGGAAGGGATTCTTTTTAGGGCGGCCCATAAGCTATTATCTTTTAAAAAGCAAAATATATTCGGAAAAGACGAAAAGCCTGTTGCGCTGTTGACCTGTAATTTCTGTCAGTACTTTGTATTTCACTAGGTCTGCTATCAAGGATGCAGCTGTATTATGCGTTGTTTCAAGCAACTTGCTAACTGATTTCACATCAACCACTGGCCTGCCATAGAGATGCTGAACCAGTGCTTGTACATTTTCTATTCTTCGCGAGCTGAAACGCGGCAACACTTCTCGTTCAATACGTTCTTTTAAGACGAGTATGGCTTTAAACACCGCAATAGAAGATTGAGATGTTTCCAAAACCCCGTGTAAGAAAAAAACTAACCATGCAAGCATATGATTGCCCTCCCTTACTGCCATGAGATGGTCAACATATGCTGTTTTATTCCGTTCAAAATAATCGGACAAATACAGTGCTGGTTTTATAAGCAATTTTTCTGAGGTCAAATATAAAGAAATCATTAGGCGCCCGAGTCGTCCATTGCCGTCCAAGAAAGGATGTACAGTTTCAAATTGATAATGCGCAATTGCAATTTTTATTAAGGGAGGAACACTATGAACCTCATCGTGAAGAAATTTTTCTATATCACTCATTAAGTTCTCGACATGATCGTGATGAGGCGGAACAAAAACTGCATTTTTTAAGCTAACCCCTATCCAGTTCTGACTGATACGATATTCACCGGGTTGTTTTGTTTTTCCCCGCACTCCATCCAGTAAAACGAGGTGTGTTTCCTTTAACAGTCGATTGGATAAAGGCAATGTTTCCAGCTTATTAATTGCATAATTTATGGCACGAATATAATTTTGAACTTCAGACCAATCATCTCGTTTTTCAGGCACAACGTCATCCGCTTCCTTAAAAGCATCTTCAATGCTTGTTTGGGTGCCTTCCATTTTGCTTGATTGAGTAGCTTCTTTTGCAACGTAAGTTTTGATAAAA
Organism: uncultured Rhodospirillaceae bacterium; assembly: GCA_964449155.1. Lineage (GTDB taxonomy): Bacteria > Pseudomonadota > Alphaproteobacteria > UBA9219 > UBA9219 > CAIXLI01. The sequence goes on from CAYVBP010000022.1 coordinate 1,125, forward strand.
AAATCTATATCTGGAATAAGTTGCGCAAAAGCATTCAGCTCACCCAAAGCACGATCAGCTTGCCCCAACAGACACTGTAGTTTTGGGTCATCAAAGACCCAGTCATGGTGTATGGTTTCCGGGAGGAAACTCTTATATTCGTATTGAGCTTCATACCTTCCAGCTTTGTACTCCAAAATATGCATATTTAAGAATCCCCCCACCTTTCTACAACAGCTAATTTTATAGTTCAGATTGCGATATAGCGTCAATCGTTATTTAAGAAACACGGCATGTTTCTTAAATATAAAATTCTGTATGTTAAAATCTTAACCATACATAGACAGAAGAAAGCCTAACCCGCCTAGCTTCTTAAAAAAGAGCCTCGGCACTAGATGGCTGATTTTGCTGAAGCTTATTTAAGATTGTGCCCCATTCAACCATTGTGTTAATCACTTTGTGAGCGTCTGAAAAGTTCGATATAATTCCATTTGGGCGCACCATCCTTCGCTGCTGCGCAGCTTCGGATAGCAGGCCGTCCTTTAAGCGAAGCGGATTTGGCCTACGATGACCGGCATTCCTATTAAACGCTTTTATATGATCCGGCATGGCGAAACGATCGCCAATGCAAGAGGCATCGTATCTGGGGCGATGGATACGCCTTTGACGGAAAAGGGGCGGGGGCAGGCGGCAGCGGCGCGTAGCATTGTCGAAACGCTTCACGAAAGACCGGCTTTGATCGTTCACAGCAATCTGTCGCGGGCGAAGGACACGGCGCAAATAATTAACGAAAAACTCAATATCCCGATGCAGGAAATTGCGGATGTAGCGGAGCGAAATTTTGGCGACTGGGCCGGGATCCCGGTCAAGGAATGGCGGCACAGGCATCAAGACGGCCTTGAACCGCCGGGCGGCGAAACGACGGAACAATTTGCAGACCGTGTTTTTCGCGGTATGTCGAGGATCATGAACTTGGCGCCCGAGCCTGTTCTTATCGTTTCGCACGCGGGCGTTTTTCGGGTATTTTTGTCGTTATACGGGCGCAAGATCGATCTCTTGGGAAACTGCCACCTGTATGAATTTTCTCCCGAAACATGGGGAAGTTTTCCATGGGCGATGCGGCGGTATTCGCCCACAGAAAAATAAAATCAGGCTTTCTTCAGGATAATGACAGTTCGGGCATTTGTATTGTGTCCCCATCGCTTCGCTTTGATCCGAGATTGGTATCAGTACTCTGCCACTTCGATTCCGTCGCCGATCTGCCGTAGCTTGGACTTCACGGCTTCGGACAATGCCCACGATCCGGGAAGTTCGATTTCAGCTTCTTCTCCGTCGTCCAGATCCAGCGCCAATACCACTTGCGCCTTTCCTTTAGGCGCGGCGGTCAGAATGGATTGAATTTCCCCGATCTGTTCCGGCTCGAACGGCTTTATGCGGATGCCACGCGCCGATCTCGCTGCGGCTTCGGAAAGAAGCTCGGCAGACCGGGCGATAAAGCGCAAGTTCGGGGTTCCTTCGCCGCCGCCTCTTCCGCCTCCTTGCGTATTGGCCTGCGCGTCGGCTTCGATCAAGACCGCCTGTCCGGGTTCGAGGATGTCGCGCTTGGCCGCCAGAAGTTCTGAAAACACCGTAACCTCGAACGCGCCGCTGCCGTCGGACAACTGGACGAAGGCGAATTTGTTGCCCTGCTTGGACGTGCGCTCCTGCTTCGAGACGACAATCCCGGCGAGCTTGAAGCGGCTTGATCCCGTCATGCGTTGTCGTTCGGCTATTTTATTGGCTTGTGCCGCGCCCAAGCGGTCGAGGAAGGCGCGGTAGTTGTCCAAAGGATGGGCGGACAAATAAAATCCTAGTGCGGAAAACTCATGCTGCAATCGCGTCAAGTCGTCCCAATTTTTTGTCTGCGGCAGGGGCGGACGCGCCATATCGCGGCTTTCGGCAAACATGTTGGATTGTCCGCTCGATCTCTCGGCGTTCTTCTGTTGGCTGTGCTTAAGCAGGGTATCGATGGATGCCACGACTTGTGCGCGGTTTTGGCAGAGCGAATCGAACGCCCCAGCTTGCGCCAGATTTTCCATTTGTTTCCGATTGACCGCATGCGGATCGATGCGTTCAGCAAAATTAAAAAGATCTTCAAATGGCTGTTTCCCGCGCGCTTCGACGACGCCGCGCATGGCTGTTTCGCCGACGCCTTTGATGGCGGATAAGGCGTATCGGATCGCGGGTTTTTTTGAGGTGGCTTCGACCGAGAACGTCGGGAACGAATGATTGACGTCCGGCGGAAGCAAAGGAATCCGGTTGCGCGTAAGTTCTTGCCGAAAAACGTTCAGTTTGTCGGTGTCTCCCAATTCGAAGTTCATCGCGGCGGCGAAGAATTCGACCGGGTAATTCGCTTTGAGATAAGCGGTTTGATACGCAATCAGCGCATAGGCTGCGGCGTGGCTTTTGTTAAAACCGTAACCTGCGAATTTGTCGATCTGGTCGAAGATCGTCCCGGCTTGATCCGCCGGAAGGTTATGTGTTTCAAACGCGCCTTTAATGAAATTGGCTCGTTGCGCGGCCATTTCGGACGCTTTCTTTTTACCCATGGCGCGGCGCAAAAGATCTGCGGCACCGAGGCTGTATCCGGCCAGAAGTTGCGCCGCTTGCATCACTTGTTCCTGATAAATTAGAATGCCGAAAGTATCCTTCAAAATGGGTTCGAGCGAACTGTGCAAATATTCGACCTGTTCATCTCCGTTTTTACGTCCGATATAGGTGGGAATGTTGTCCATCGGCCCCGGACGATATAGGGCGACGAGCGCGATAATGTCTTCGAATCTGTTCGGTTTTAGCCTGCGCAGGACATCGCGCATGCCCGAACTTTCCAGCTGGAATACGCCGGTCGTGTCGCCCTTGGCCAGCATTTTGTAGGTTTTTGCGTCGTCCAAAGGCAGCTTTCCCAGATCGACATCGATGTTGCGGTTTTTTAATAGATCGACGGTCATCTGCAGGACGTCGAGCGTTTTAAGCCCTAGAAAGTCGAACTTGACGAGACCCGTCGCTTCGACGGTTTTCATATTGAACTGCGTAGCGGGCAAAGGCGAATCCGGATCGCGGTAAAGAGGAACCAGCTCGACCAAGGGCCTGTCTCCGATCACAAGACCGGCCGCGTGCGTCGAGGCGTTGCGGAGTAGTCCTTCGAGCTTAAGGGCGATGTCCATCATCTGGGCGACGGTAGCGTCTTCGTCGCGGATTTTTTGCAACTGCGGCTCGCCGTCGATGGCTTGGCTCAGCGTCACGGGATTGGCGGGATTGTTCGGCACGAGCTTGCAGATTTTATCGACGTATCCGTAAGGAATGCCCAAAACGCGCCCTACGTCGCGCAAGGCGGCGCGAGCCTGAAGCTTGCCAAACGTGATGATCTGGGCAACGCGATCGAACCCATAGGCGCGCTGCACGTATTGAATTGTCCGGTCGCGTTTTTCCTGACAGAAATCGACGTCGAAGTCCGGCATGGACACGCGTTCGGGATTCAAAAAACGCTCGAACAGCAGCCCGAAACGCAAGGGATCCAAATCCGTAATCAGCATCGACCATGCGACAACGGAACCCGCGCCGGATCCGCGTCCGGGTCCGACGGCAACGCCGTTTTGCTTCGACCACTTGATAAAGTCGGACACGATCAGAAAGTAGCCCGCGAACCCCATGTTGACAATGGTGTCCAATTCGAACGCTAAACGTTTCCGGTAGGCGTCGCGATCTTCGATGCCTAGCGCGTCCAGCCGCGCCTCCAAGCCTTCCCCGGCCTGCGCGCGAAGCTCGTCTTCGGCGCTGCGTCCGCCTGTTGTCGGAAACTTGGGGAAAATCGGCTTGCGCGATGGCGGCATAAAAGCGCATCGTCGCGCGATGACAAGGGTGTTGTCGCAAGCCTCCGGCAAATCCGCGAACAACGCGCGCATTTCGGCGGCGGATTTAAACCAATGGTCGCGCGTCAGATGTCGGCGGTTGGGGGCGTCCACAACCGTTTTATCCGCAATGCACAGAAGGGCATCGTGCGCTTCGTACATGTCGGGCTCGCCAAAATAGACGTCGTTTGTCGCGACAAGAGGAATGTCATAACGATAGGCAATGTCGATCAATTCGCCCTCAATACGCGCTTCGGCGGTTCCGATAACGCCGCCGTGATGGCGCGTGATTTCAATATAAAAGCGGCCCGGAAATAAGGCGGCGTATTTTTGGGCCGTCGCCTCGGCCGCGTCGCGCTGATTGGCCAGCAACAGACGTCCAATTTCTCCCTCTATCCCGCCCGATAAAGCAATTAAACCGCCGGTATGGGCCGCAAATTCCTCCATCGTGACGTAAGGATCGACACGCCCCTGTTCGACGTACGAAACGGTCACAAGTGCGGATAGATTGCGATATCCGGTTTCGTCCTGAACCAGCAAAACGATCTGATCGTATCCATCGCGCGGCATGGTTTTAATCGAGGCTTGTTCGGCCCGCAGCACGGAAATTTGGCTTCCGATAATTGGCTGAATTCCCGCGCTTGCGGCCGCCTGCCCGAATTCCTGCGCACCGAAAAGATTGCCTTTGTCGGTTAATGCGACCGCAGGCATCCCGTGCTTGAGGCAAAGCTTGATAAGGTCTTTTCTCGAAGGTTCCGACCCGTCCTTGGGTTTTTCCTCGGCGACCTTGATCGCGCCTTCGGCCAGCGAATAGGCGGAATGCACGCGCAAATGAATGAAAGAGGACTCAGCCATGAAACCTCATTATTGTTCGGCTACAAAACGTAGCCGGGATAACAATGATCCCATGCTTAAAAGGGGATGCTGTCGTCCAGATCCCCGCTGCTTGCCGTGTTTCCAGATCCGGATGCGCCGCCAAAGGCGTCCTCTTCGCTTGGCGGAGGCACATATCCGCCGCCGCTCTTGCTGCCTGCGCTGTCCAGCATCGTTAGTTCGCCACGGAAGGGCCGCAAAACAACCTCAGTCGTATACTTCTCCTGCCCATCCTTATCCGTCCACTTACGAGTCTCCAACTGCCCCTCAAGGTACAGCTTCGACCCCTTTTTGACATATCGTTCGACGATCTCGACCAGCTTGTCATTCAAAACTGAAATGCGGTGCCACTCGGTCCGTTCTTTCTTCTCGCCCGTGGATTTGTCTTTCCAGTTTTCGGAAGTCGCAACCGAAAACGACGCAACGCGCCCGCCGCTTTGAAACGAACGAATTTCCGGGTCGCGTCCGACGTTGCCGACGAGGATGACTTTATTAACGCTGCCTGCCATGGGAATCTCCAAAAAGGAAAAAAGAGAACGAGTCGGGACTCTAAACTTTTGCTTTCGCGAGTCCAGAAAACTTCTACCCCACGAACAAGAACAAAGCAAGAACAATTTAATTCCTTCGGGAATCCAGCGCCGGGCGAGCAAGAAGGGCAAAAAAAGAACATTCCAAGAACAAAAAGACTCGCTTTTTGTCTTTAGCAGAGGTATAGCGAGCCCCATGCAAACATCTATCCACGTACGCGGCGCGCGCGAACATAACCTAAAGAACATCGACGTGGTCATCCCGCGCGACAAACTTGTCGTCGTTACAGGCTTGTCCGGTTCGGGCAAGTCGTCTCTTGCCTTCGACACAATTTATGCCGAGGGGCAGCGCCGTTATGTCGAAAGCCTGTCTTCCTATGCGCGCCAATTTCTTGAGATGATGCAGAAACCAGATGTCGATTCCATCGACGGTTTATCTCCGGCCATTTCTATCGAGCAGAAAACGACATCGCGCAATCCGCGCTCCACCGTCGGCACCGTTACCGAAATCTACGACTACTTGCGTCTCCTCTTCGCTCGCGTCGGCGTTCCGTATTCTCCCGCGACCGGCCTTCCCATCGAAAGCCAAACGGTTACTCAAATGGCGGATCGCATTCGCGCGATGCCGCAGGGAACGAAACTCATGCTGCTTTCTCCCATTGTGCGCGGACGCAAGGGCGAATACAGAAAGGAACTACAGGACTTGCGCAAACAGGGCTTTCAGCGGGTCAAGATCGACGGCAAGGTTTACGATATCGAAGACGCGCCGAGGCTCGATAAAAAACGCAAGCACGATATCGACGTTGTCGTCGACCGGCTGGTAGTTAAACCCGATCTGGACAACCGCCTTCCGGATTCCATCGAGACGGCGTTGAAGCTTTCCGATGGGTTGTTGTTCGCCGAAAACGCGGAGTCTGGGGAAAGCACGATTTTTTCGTCGAAATTCGCCTGTCCCGTAAGCGGTTTTACGATTGAGGAAATCGAGCCGCGTTTGTTTTCCTTTAACAATCCGCACGGCGCGTGCCCTGCCTGCGACGGTCTTGGGGAAAAGCTTTATTTCGATCCCGCCCTTGTCGTCCCGGACGAAGATTCAAGCTTGCGCGACGGCGCTATCGCGCCATGGCGGGGAACGACATCGTTCTTTTATTTCCAGACGCTCGAAGCGTTGGCAAAAATCTACAAGGCCGATCTTAACGCGCCGTGGAAAAAGCTTTCGAAGGCCTTCCGTGACGCCATTCTTTTCGGCACAGGCGAGGAAAAGATTACATTTGCCTACGAAGACGAAACGCGCAGTTTCAGCAACACGAAGGCGTTCGAAGGCGTAATTCCCAACATCGAGCGCCGGTGGAAACAGACCGATAGCGATTGGATGCGCGAGGAACTTGGAAAATACCAAGCCAGCAAGCCCTGTGACGCGTGCAAGGGCCAAAGATTGAAACCCGAAGCCCTCGCCGTCAAGATCGCTGGCAAAAACATCAGCGAAGTCGCCGAGTTTTCGATCCGCGAGGTTGCGCAATGGTTTAAGGAGCTTCCGCAGTCCTTGACATCAAAACAGCGCGAAATCTCGGCGCGCATTCTTAAGGAAATCGACGAACGCCTTGGCTTTCTTAACAATGTCGGCCTTGGCTATTTGGCCCTTTCCCGCGCGTCAGGCACGCTTTCGGGGGGCGAAAGCCAGCGCATTCGCTTGGCCTCGCAGATTGGCTCGGGCCTTACGGGCGTGCTCTATGTTTTGGACGAACCTAGTATCGGATTGCATCAGCGCGACAACGACCGTTTGCTTGGCACGCTGAAACGTTTGCGAGATCTCGGGAATACGGTTCTTGTTGTCGAACACGACGAGGACGCAATCCGCACCGCCGATTATCTTATCGACATTGGGCCGGGCGCGGGGGTCCATGGCGGCCGCGTGATCGCGGTTGGAACCCCGGCGGAAGTTGAGAAATCTCCCGACAGCCTTACTGCGCAGTATTTGACGGGGCGCAAGTTCATACCGATTCCGTCCGAGCGCCGCTTGCCGCGCAAAGGCATGTGGCTCGAAGTCATTGGCGCGACGGGTAACAACCTCAAAAACGTTCGTGCCAAATTTCCCTTGGGCGCGTTTACGGCAGTCACTGGCGTATCTGGGGGCGGCAAATCGACGCTTGTTATTGAAACGCTTTACCGTGCGTTGGCAAAAAGGCTGAACGGCGCGCGCGATCTTCCTTTGGCGCACGACGCGATCAAGGGCGCGGAATTCATCGACAAGATTGTGGATATCGACCAATCTCCCATCGGGCGCACGCCGCGGTCGAATCCCGCCACATATACGGGGGCTTTTACGCCCATTCGCGAATGGTTTGCGGGTCTTCCCGAGGCAAAGGCGCGCGGCTATGGCCCCGGACGTTTTTCGTTTAACGTGAAGGGGGGGCGTTGCGAGGCCTGCGAAGGCGACGGCACAATTAAGATCGAAATGCACTTTCTTCCGGACGTTTTCGTGACGTGCGAGGAATGTCACGGCAAACGCTATAACCGCGAAACGCTTGAGGTTCTTTATCGCGGCAAGAGCATCGCCGACGTTCTGGACATGACGGTGGAGGAAGGGGCAGCGTTTTTTAAAGCCGTTCCGTCTATCCGCGACAAGATGGAAACGCTTAAGCGCGTGGGTCTTGGTTATGTCAAGATCGGGCAGTCCGCGACGACCCTTTCCGGCGGCGAAGCTCAGCGCGTAAAGCTGGCCAAGGAACTTTCGCGTCGCGCCACGGGCAAGACGCTCTATATTCTTGACGAGCCGACGACGGGCCTGCACTTTGCCGATGTCGGCAAGCTTCTTGAAGTTTTGCATGCCTTGGTCGATCAAGGCAATACCGTGATTGTGATCGAGCACAATCTCGAGGTTATTAAAACAGCGGATTGGATTGTCGATATAGGCCCGGAAGGGGGAGACGGCGGCGGTCGGATTGTAGAGTCAGGCCCACCGGAAGAAATCGTCAAGTCCAAGATCAGCTATACGGCACGTTATCTTGCAAAATACTTGACGCGATAATGCCGCCCGGCATATCGCTGTTTATTATTCTTGAATCCGATGATACCTTGCAGCATCGATAGAATTCACCTCGGTTTTCTCCCTTGTCCGATACGACGTCTTTACATTTCCATGCCGACCGTGCCCTCGCGCGCATCAAGAAACTCGCGGAGGGCAATGGGTTCGATCTTTCTTCCTTGGTTGTTTTCGATATCAGGGAAGAAGTTATAACCATTCGCGGAAAGATTGAGGTCGCGCCTTTATGCAACACTGAAACCGCGCTTTACCCCGGTGGCCCGCGCCGCAAAATGGACAAAAGGACAAGCTCGGATGCGGAAATGCAAGAGCTTGTTTCTCGACATCGAGAAATGTTTTGCAAAGAACGGGACTGGATTGCGGATGTCGTAAAAGAACTGCAGGCTTACGATTTTCAAGGATGGGGCTTGGAAAGCGCAAAGGTAATGCTGCCTGCGAAATCGGCGATATTTGCTGTTACCCAGCCATGTCCCCGTTGCCAAGGCCGGAAATTTCTGGTGTGCGAGGAATGCAAAGGTCAAGGTTTTATTGTCTGTCCGCAATGCGCAGCGCAGTATCAGGGCCAGTATCACGGCCACGAGCCTTGCTATCACTGCTATGGTCGCGGCGAAGATCCGCAGCGCCCGGGCCAGCCGTGCCCTGTCTGCCATGGCACGCGCTTTGCGCCCTGTCGGCAGTGCCAGGCGCGCGGAACGGCACCGTGCCCTGCCTGTCATGGAAGCGGCGGCATGGCGTGCCCCAATTGCAAAGGAACCGGCGCAATTACGCAAGAAATCAAAGTTAACTGCGGCGTGGAAACGTTTTTTACGGTATCCTACGGCGATCTTCCAAGCGGCGCGCTTCGAGGGCTTGATCGCATCGGTGTCGCGAATCTCGGCAAAGGCCATGCCGATATAAAATCCTATCCCCCCCCGAAAAAAGAAGACGAAGACAAAACGCCACAGGCCAAAGAACTTGTTCTTATATATGAAGCCTCATGGCCTTATGCCGAGTTGAAAATGAGTTTCAGCGGCAAGAAAGCGGTCGTTTCGTCCGTTGGAAAGCAGGGCGTGTTGACGGGCATTCCGACCTTTCTCGATAAATCGCTAAAGCCATGGCGAGAAAAGCTCAGCTATGCGGCTCAAGGAAAAGGCCCCCTCGAAGATGCGCTTAAGGCGCGCGCGCTTAAAGAATTTTTCCTTCTTGCCGTCGCGGGCAAGGGAACTGAGAAGGAGGCTCGCAAACTTTATCCCTTCGGGGTGTCGTCCGAAGCGTTGGCGGAGATTATGAATAATATGTGTCTTGCGCTAAAAAAGGCGACGCTCAGTGCGCGCGCCATGGGCGCTTTGATTTCTTTTGCGGCCAGCGCTGTGTTTTTCTATGCCTTTTTTATGATGGGAATGGAGGCGGATCTTGCGCGCAGCGCCGCGTCGAGCGTCTTCGCGATCCTGATCGATCTTGGCGCTCTTATCGCGGCGCTTGTTTTAAGCTGGGGCGTTTTAAATTTCATCACGAGCCTCGCTCTGTCCTTGCGCTTTGGAAAAACGCCCCTCGCGTTGCGCCAAACGATAGGAAAAATCGGCGTGGCGATGTTGGCCGGGACCGTCGCTCTTTACGCTCTTTTTGCTTTTCTTGCTCCCGTAAAACCTGTCATATTATTTTAACCCTTTGTCAATTAACGAGAAATTCCGTTGGAAATCGCGACAACAAACGACTAAAAGAAGCCTTCCCGGTTTTTCGGGCGAAGGAAAAGGATAGCGTCATGGGCTTCAACTGCGGAATTGTCGGTCTTCCCAACGTCGGCAAATCAACCTTATTCAACGCGCTTACAGCGACCGCTGCGGCGCAGGCCGCGAACTATCCGTTTTGTACCATCGAGCCAAATGTCGGCCGCGTGGCCGTTCCCGACGAGAGGCTTGAAAAACTCGCCGTTATTGAACGCTCGGCCAAAGTCATCCCAACTCAACTCGAATTTGTCGACATCGCAGGTCTCGTCCGTGGCGCGGCGCGAGGCGAAGGCCTCGGCAACAAATTTCTCGGCCACATCCGCGAGGTCGATGCGATCATTCACGTTGTACGCTGCTTCGAAGGCGGAGACGTCACGCATGTCGAAGGCTCGATCGACCCGATCCGCGATGCCGAGACAGTCGAAACCGAGCTTATGCTCGCCGATCTCGAAAGTCTCGAAAAGCGTATTGTAACCGTGCAGAAAAAAGCCAAGCAAGGGGACAAGGAAGCTCAGGAACAGCTGACGGTCATGGACCCCGCCATTGAAGCTCTGCGCGACGGGAAACCTGCGCGAACGCTTCTTGCGTCTCTGTCGCCCGACAAGCGCGTTATTTTGAACCAACTTCAATTAGTGACTTCAAAACCGGTCTTGTACGTTGCGAATGTCGGCGAAAACGACGCTGCCAAAGGCAACACGCTGTCTGAAAAGGTACAGGCAAAAGCCAAGGCCGAAGGCACGGAATGCGTCATGATCGCTGCGGCTATTGAGGCGGAAGTCGCGGTTCTCGAAGGCGACGAGGAGAAAAAGGAATTTCTTTCGTCCCTAGGCCTTGAAGAACCGGGCTTGAACAAGATTATCCGGGCCGGATACGATCTGCTGCACTTGTTAACTTTCTTTACGGTAGGTCCCAAAGAAGCGCGCGCATGGACGGTTAAAAAAGGATCTTTTGCGCCCCAAGCCGCAGGCGTCATCCATACGGATTTTGAACGCGGATTCATCCGTGCCGAGACAATTTCGTATAATGACTTCATTGCCTGCAACGGCGAAGCCGGAGCCCGGGAAGCAGGAAAGTTGCGTCAGGAAGGCAAGGAATACCTTGTTCAAGACGGCGACATCTTCCATTTCAAGTTTAATGTGTGATATAACCCTTTATGCATACAGGAACGGAAAACATTAACCAACGGAATTAAAAAATGTCCGGTCATTCTCACGCTAAAAACGTCATGCATCAGAAGGGCAAAGTCGAAGCCAAGCGCTCGAAGCTCTTTAGCAAACTTGCGCGCGAAATTATAGTCTCCGCCAAGCAAGGCTTGCCCGATCCCGCCCATAACCCGCGTTTACGCGCGGCCATGCAGGAAGCGCGCAAGAACAATATGCCCGGCGACAGAATCGCGCGCGCCATAAAATCGGCGCAACCCGGCGGCGACGACGCGGCGATATACGAAGAAGTGCGCTATGAGGGCTATGGACCCGGCGGCATTGCGTTGATCGTCGAGGCGCTGACTGAAAATCGTAACCGTACGGCGGCGGAATTGCGCACGACCTTCTCAAAAAACGGCGGCACGATGGGCGAAAGCGGATCGGTGGCGTTTATGTTTGCGCGCGTGGGCGAAATCGTATTTCCGGCAAAAGTCGCTTCTGCCGATGCGATGCTCGAAGCTGTGATTGAGGCCGGTGGCGATAACGTCGAAAGCGATGCCGAGTTGCATGTCGTCACGTGTTCGGTTGAAGACTTCGGTGCCGTTCGCAGCGCGCTGGAAGCCAAGTTTGGCGATCCCGAAAGCGCCAAGCTGACATGGAATCCGAATGTGGAAACGCCCGTAACGGGAGATGCCGCGCAATCGTTGCTGAAACTGATCGACCTTTTGGACGACAACGACGATGTGCAAAATGTTTTCGGCAACTACGATATTTCTGACGAAGACTTGGAAAAATTCGCCGCCAGCTGAAGAAAACCTAGTTGCTTCCTTATATGCGGCCCTATGAATTGACTCCTTATGCCTAAACTGTCGCCAGTTTGCGCGCCATTACGGCTCTTTTTCTCCACTTTTTCCAGAAGCTACTTCCGGGCCCCAAGATTCTTTGAGCAATTCAAGGTTTTTTTTCAGGGCCTTGACGCGCGCTTCGGCGGTAGTCGAAGACATTGCCGCAATGGCCGGGGGCACGGCATAGACAATCAGCTGTCCAACGGCGGCCGCGCCCAAAATCACGACCCATGTGTGCGTATCCATCAGCATCCGCAAGGCGTTATCGAGTGTTTGGCCCTTTGTCCACAAATCGATCAGAAACGGGACAATGCCCGCAAAATTCATTGCCCCCACTGATGCCGCGCCCGATTTTTCGGGATCGCTGTCTGTGGCATAGGCGATGTACATCGGAACAAGTCCTGCCAGGATCAATACAATGCTTGGCAGCGTAAACGGCATTGCGACGCAAGCGGCAAGCAACATGAGGCCCAGTTTAACTTTTCCCCCTTTTTTAGGAGAGGCCCCCGATGGCTGTTCTTTGTCGCTGGCCATCGATTAATATCCTCACGCCGTTAAAGGTCGCGTCGAAACCGTCGGCGTCTCGGACGCTGCGGGAACCGAGCCGCGCTTGGTCGACGGCACCGCAGGCGGTTGCGGCTTGCTGTCGTCGTTGCGCGAAATCGGTTCGCCGCGAAGCAAAGCGCGGACGTCGTCGCCCGACAGCGTTTCGTATTCTAAAAGCGCGGTCGCGATTTTATTCAAATCGTCCATATGCGTCGTTAGAATTTGACGCGCTTTGGTTTCGCCTTCCTCGACAATGCGGCGCACTTCCTCGTCGATCAGCCGCGCCGTCGCTTCCGAAACGTTGCGCTGCTGAGCGATGGAATGGCCGAGGAAAATTTCCTGCTCGTTGGCGTTATAGCGCACGCGGCCAAGCTTGTCGGACATGCCAAATTCGGTCACCATGCGCCGCGCCAGACCCGTCGCCTGATCGATATCGCTGGCGGCACCTGTGGTTACGTTTTCCTTGCCAAAAACGATCTCTTCCGCGACGCGGCCACCGAACATCATCGCAATGCGCGAAGTCAGCTCTGTCAGCGTCGCTCCGTATTTGTCGCGCTCGGGCAAATTCATGGTCAAGCCCAACGCCCGACCGCGAGGAATAATCGTAACCTTATGCAAAGGATCGCTTTGAGGCATGTGAAGGCCGACCAGCGCATGGCCTCCCTCGTGATAGGCGGTCAGTTTCTTTTCCTCTTCGGTCATGGCCATGGACCGTCGTTCCGCGCCCATCATAACCTTGTCCTTTGCGGCCTCGAACTCGACCATGCCGACGGCGGTTTTGTTGGCTCGAGCGGCCATCAAGGCGGCTTCGTTGACAAGATTGGCCAGATCGGCTCCCGAAAAACCCGGCGTGCCGCGCGCAATAATCTTGGCTTCGACATCCGTTCCTAAAGGCACTTTGCGCATATGGACCTTCAGGATTTTCTCGCGCCCCAAAATATCCGGATTTGGGACGACAACCTGCCGGTCAAAGCGGCCGGGCCTTAGCAAGGCGGGGTCCAAAACGTCCGGGCGGTTTGTGGCTGCGATCAAAATAACGCCTTCGTTCGCTTCGAAGCCGTCCATTTCGACAAGCAACTGGTTCAAGGTCTGTTCGCGTTCGTCGTTGCCGCCACCAAGCCCCGCGCCGCGATGGCGTCCGACGGCGTCGATTTCGTCGATGAAAATGATGCAAGGGGCGTTCTTTTTTCCTTGTTCGAACATGTCGCGGACGCGGCTTGCGCCGACGCCGACGAACATTTCGACGAAATCTGAACCCGAAATGGTAAAGAAAGGCACATCGGCCTCGCCTGCGACAGCCCGCGCCGTTAAAGTCTTGCCGGTGCCGGGAGGGCCAACCAAAAGAACGCCTTTCGGAATTTTGCCGCCCAGTTTCTGGAACTTTTGCGGGTCTTTCAAAAAATCGACAACCTCTTGCAACTCTTGCTTGGCTTCGTCAATGCCTGCGACGTCTTCGAACGTGACCTTGCCCGTTTTTTCGTTCAACATCCGCGCGCGGCTGCGTCCGAATCCCATGGCGCGGCCGCTGCCAGCCTGCATCTGGCGCATAAAGAAAATCCACAAGCCAATAATCAGTAAGAACGGCGCGTAATTAAGAATAAAGCCCCAGAACGTCACTGAATCTTGATCGACGGGTTCGGCCTTGATCTTGATTCCTTTAGAAAGCAGTTTTTCAGTAATCGGCGCGTCGTCGGGCAAATAGGTTTCAAACGGAACGCTGCCTTCGGTCAAAAGGCCGGTCAAAGACGATCCCTTGATGACGACTTCCTTAACCTTGCCATCTTCGACGTTCTTCATGAATTCGCTGAATGGCGTGAGATTTTGTTCGGGCGCAGCGCCGCCGGTGCGGAACGTATCGAACAAAAGCGCAGTCAAAATGCCAATAATGACAATAAGCGCAATGTTTTTGCCGAGATTGTTATTCACGAAGAAGCCTTTCACGCCGGAATCGACGAGTCATTGTGTCAAAGATCCTTAAGGATATGGTAAAGGGCGAACGTTTTTTCAATCGCAAAGTTTCAAATGAAAAATCATAGAGTTATGACGTTTTTAGGGCCTGTATCGGTTCTCAACGGAAGGCGTTGAGGCGCGGTTTTATATCAACGGCCTTTTTGTCCATTATGCCCATTACACCGTTTTTGGCGGTTCTCAACCAAACCTTCAATTTTAATCAAGGTTATTGGTTGAAACGACCATAAACTTTTGGTTCTGGCGTAGGTGTTCGCCTGTCGATTAAGGCGTTTTAATACAACCCTCCCGTCCCGCTTGTCGGTGGCGGAGGCGCTGGTTGCGGTGCAGTCGGCACCGGCGCGACAGCAGGAACCTGTACCGAAGGAACAACCACAGAATTCTCAACTGCTGGTCGCTGTGCCTCTTCCCCATTCTCCAAAATTTGGGGCTGCTGCGGGTCGTTCGGGTTGACCGGTCCCTCATTTGCATCGACGCCTAATACGGGTAGCGGCTGTCCTTCCTGCGGTTCGGTTCCCGGAATAAAGGCCTCCCAAATGGCGGACTTGTCCGAAGGAGGCGCTAGCTCTTCCGTTTGCGGGTTGACCCTGACCATGCGCAAGCCGGGGGGCACGCGGAAAGGAATAGGGGGCTTGCCTTTAATAGCTTCGGTGATAAAGGCGCGGAAAATCGGAACGGCGACGCTGGAACCCGTTTCGCGTGAGCCCAACGGAACGGGATTATCGAAACCGACGTAAACGGCGCAAACAAGGTCGGGCGTGAAGCCGACGAACCACGCGTCCTTGCTGTCGTTGGTCGTTCCGGTCTTTCCTGCCAGCGGAAAATCGATATCGCGCAGCCGCGCTGCGGTTCCGCGCTGAACGACGCCCTGAAGAATATTGACCATCTGGTATGCCGTGCGCGGATCCTGAATCTGCTCGCGCATGTCGGGAATATCCGGCGGCATCAGTTCTGCCGTCCATCCGACGGATTGGCAATTGTTGCACGCGCGCGCGTCGGCACGCCAAATGGTTTTTCCGTCGCGGTCCTGAACGCGGTCGATCAGGCTTGGCGTAATCTTCTTGCCGCCGTTGATCATCATGCCGTAGGCCGTCGCCATGCGCAGCGGCGTCGTTTCCTTGGCACCAAGGGAAAACGACAACAATTCGGGCATTTCATCGGCGATGCCAAATTTTTTCGCGTATTCGACGACAGTCGCCATGCCGATGGCGTTGGCAAGGCGCACGGTCATGACGTTCTGCGACTTTTCGATTCCCTGACGCAAGGGCAGCGGCCCAAGGTCCTCGCCGCCGTAATTTTCAGGCCGCCACAACGGTAGCCCCGGTCCCTGTTCGTAATCCGAAGCTGAATCGAGGATCAGGCTTGCCGGCGTGTATCCCTTGTCGAGCGCGGCCATATAAACGAAGGGCTTAAACGACGACCCCGGTTGCCGCATCGCCTGCGTGGCGCGATTAAACTGGCTGATCTTGGTGCTGAAACCCCCGTTCATGGCGTAAATGCGCCCGGTATGGGGGTCGATGACGACAATAGCGCCTTGGACGATGGGAATCTGGCGCAGCGTGAATGTGCCTTCGGGATAGGGCTTGCCTTGCTCGTTTTGCTTAACTGGCTCGACCATTACAACGTCGCCGGGGTTTAACACGTCGGCGGGTTTGCGAATGGCGGGTCCGAATTTGTTGTCGGCATATTCCTTGCGCGCCCAGCTTAGCTCGGCCAACGGAATGCTTCCGCGGGCGTTATCGGCGAACGCGATTTTAGCTTCCGAGGCGCTGACGCTTGAGACCAAGGCCAACTGCCAACCGTCCGATCCTGCCGGAGCTGCAATACCTTTCAAGCGTTTTTGCCAGTCGGAAAAATCAGCCAAATGGGCGACAGGCCCGCGCCATCCGCGCTCGCGCCGGTCGAAAGTTACAAGTCCGTCATGCAATGCCTTCGTCGCGGCGTTTTGCATCATGGGGTTCAAGCTCGTCTTAACAGCCAAGCCGCCTTGTAAAACCTGCGTTTCGCCAAATCGCCCGACGAGTTCGCGCCGAACCTCCTCAGAGAAATAGTCAGCCAAAACGCTTTCGTTCTCGTCGCGCGACCGTGTTTGAAGCGGTTCTTTTTGCGCAATTTCGGCCTCTTCGGAAGAAACGCGTCCGGTATCGGCCATGCGCCCTAAAACCCAGTTACGGCGGGCGATGGCGGCCGCATATTCGCGGACTGGATTATAATTGTTCGGCGCCTTGGGCAAGGCGGCCAGATACGCGGCTTCGGCCAGGGTCAGTTCGTCCAAAGACTTATTAAAATAATTCAATGCCGCAGCTGCGATGCCATATGATCGATTGCCGAGGAAAATCTGGTTCATATAGATTTCGAGGATGCGTTGCTTGCTCAAGGTTTCCTCAAGGCGCAATGCCAGAATGGCCTCTCGGATTTTGCGGGAAATCGACACCTCGTTGGTCAACAGCATATTTTTGGCGACCTGCTGGGTGATTGTCGACGCTCCCATCGGATGCCGTTCGCGCCCGAGGTTTTGAAGATTAATCAACGCCGCGCGGGCGATTCCGACGGGATCGACGCCCTTATGCGCGAAAAATTCGGAATCCTCGGCGGAAAGGAAGGCGTCGATAATGCGCTTCGGGATAGCGTCGAAAGGAATAAAAAGTCGCTGCTCGGAAGCGACGACGGCCATCATGCGTCCGTCGTCGGCATAAATGCGGCTCAAGATGGGCGGTTGATAATCTTTCAGATACCGATATTCGGGCAGATTCTGACTGTAGTGAGAATAGGCCCCGACAGCCATCCCTGCGGCCAAAGCGACGCCCAGCAACAGCAAGGAAAATAAGGAAACGAGAAGACGCATAGCAACCCGAGATTTGGCGAAAGAAGCTCTTTTGTAGCGCGGTTTGAGCCAATAGGAAACAAAGGAATGGCGATTGAATTCATGCGAGGAATACTCTACGAAGAACCGCCAGCCCGCATTCCGGCAGTTTTCGGGGAAAAGAGCGGAGGGTCGTCTTGGATAAGCAAATACTAGGTATAATATCCGTTGCGTTGGTATTTTTCGGATATGCGATCTATTTTCGGTCCATTGTTCGTCGCGAGACGAAGCCGCACATGTTTTCGTGGATAACGTGGACTCTCGTCGACGGTATTATGGTCGCCGGGCTTGTGGCGTCCGGGGCAGGGGCGGGGTCGTGGAGTTTTGTCGCAATAACTCTTTTTTGCGGGATCGTTACGGGCCTTTCGTTCGTCTACGGCGACAGAAATATAACCCGAAGCGACTGGATCGCTTTTACCGTTGCGCTTGCCTCCATTCCCTTGTGGGTATTGACCAAGGATCCTTTGGCGGCGCTCGCCTTGGTAACGGCGATTGACATCGTCGGCAGCTATCCGACGTTTCGGAAAACCTATGTCGATCCCTATGGCGAAAACCTGTTTTCATGGATTGTCCATGGCATACGGTCTTTTGTCGTTCTGTTGGCTCTTGAAACGTATTCCGTGGCCACGTTGATTGCGCCGCTAGGCCTTATGTTCGTTTGCGTCGGCATTCCTACCATTATCGTGGTTCGCCGCCATGTCTTGGGGCAAAAACGTTCGCTCGTGGTCGAGGAAAGATAAGCCTTCGTTTTTGAGAAGATTATTTTTCGTTTTTCAAAAGCTTTTCGGCGATCTCGAATACGCGCGACGAGTAGTGCGCGCCCTTGATTAGAACGATATCCCCTGGTTTCAGCACGGAAGAAACCAGTTCGTCGTATAGCCCTTCGACGTTTTTCTTAAAGATTTTAATCTTTGTGTCAGGCACTTCTTCGAGAACGTACTTTGCCTCCGGGCCGACGCCAATCACGACGTCAATATCCGCTGCGACCAAGGCTTTGCCGACCGACCGGTGCTCTTCCTCGCTTGCTGCGCCGATCTCGGCCATTTTACCGACGATGGCGACTTTCCTTCCCCCGTTTCGCGGAATGTCGCCCAAGGTCGCGATGGCGTACCGCATGGCGGCGGGCTGTCCGTTGTACGAATCGTCGACAACCGTTACGTTAAATTCCTTGCCTAAAGAGACGGTCGAAATTTTCCCGCGTCCTTTCAGCGGACCGAAATCGGCAATAGCCTCAAGCGCTTTCTTGATGTCCAATCCCATCGCGACTGCCAACGCTGCGGCGAAATTGGCGTTGTAGGCAAACCGTTCGCCCAACCCCAGATCGACATGGCGATAGGTTTTTCCACCGATTTCCATATCGATGTCGGTTTTGCAATCCTTGTTAATTGCGAATTGCTTCAGTTTGACCTGTCCCCTTTTCCCGAACGTCACGATTTTGTCGATGCCGTTTTTCTTCGCTTGGGGAATAAGAACGTCGTCCGCAAAGCTCGCGTCGGCGTTAATGACGGCAGTTTTTAGTCCGTTGAAAGGAACGACTTTTTCGAATACTTCCGATTTGGCAAAAGCGATGTCGCGGAACTCCTTGAAATATTCCATGTGCATCGGAAAAATATTCGTAATGGCGGCCAAATTGGGGCGGATCATGTCGACCAGAGCCGAAATCTCGCCCGCGTGATCCATGCCCATCTCAAAGACGGCGTAAGGCGCATCCATGTCAATGCGACACAAATTGTAAGGCGCGCCGATATGATTGTTAAAAGATCCCTCGCTGAAAGTTGTCTTTGCGAAACGCGACAGCATATGCGCTGCAAGCTCCTTCGTCGTCGTTTTCCCCGAGCTGCCCGTAATTCCGACGACGAAGCCCTTATATTGGGATCGGACGTATCGTCCCAACGCTTGAAGCGCCAGAAGCGTGTCTTTGACGATCATGACGTTTTGCGCGCCATCCGGATTGCTTTGCGCTATGGCCAGCGCCGCGCCCTTGTCCAAGGCGTCGCGGATATACGTTGCGCCGTCTTGCTTTTCGGTGGAAAAAGCAAAGAAAATCGCGTCCTTTTCGATCTTTCGCGAATCGAAACAAGCTTGGGCCGTATCGACAATCGCCTTGGGATCGCATCCGGCCTCAAGCGTTCCTCCAAGAATTTCAGTCATAGTCCCGGTTTCAAGCTTCATAAGATCGCCTCGCTATACTGTCCTCGTCATTTCCGCGAAAGCGGGAATCCAGTCTGATACCAATCCCGGATCGCAGTGAATCGAAAGGGCACGGGGGACACAATAAAAATGCCGGAAAAGGCGGTATGGAACGGGTAACGGTGGTTCGGGCATTTTTATTGTGTCCCCTTTGCTTCATTTTGATCCGGGATTGGTATGAGAATCCAAAGAAACGCCGGAAAGGCTTATTATCACGGCGCGTCCAACTGGATCCCCGCTTTCGCGGACGGGAAAGGTTATTACATAAAGTCTTGAACTTAAGCCGTCT
>CAYVBP010000023.1:0-20640 GCA_964449155.1 uncultured Rhodospirillaceae bacterium
ATCCGCCATTTTCTCCCCGACCTCAAACTGGGTCCCCGCCTTCGCGGGGATGACGTCTGAGATGGGCCTTTTTGCTTTTGCCCCTTCTTGTAAAGCCGTTCGTTTTGACTTAATTGGATTTAGTGTTAAAAGACCATTCTCTTGCCGGAAAGAATTCGTCAATGATTACTTCTTTAGCAAACAAACTAACTGTTTCGAGAATTGTCGTTATTCCCGTTATTCTCGTTCTTCTTATCGTTCCGCATGCGTGGGCCGCTTGGGCAGCTTTGGTTTTGTTCACGCTTGCGGGCATTACCGATTGGCTCGACGGTTATTTGGCGCGTCGCGATAATGAGGTGACTAAGATCGGACAGTTCCTCGATCCTATCGCGGATAAGCTTCTTGTTTCGGCTGTCATCCTTCTTCTGGTTTCGACGGAGCAGATTTCGGGATTGGCCATTTTCCCCGCCGTCATTATTCTGATGCGCGAAGTTGCCGTTTCAGGTTTACGCGAATTTTTGGCCGGGTTGCGCGTCAGCGTTCCCGTCAGCCGCCTTGCAAAATGGAAAACAACGATTCAGATGATCGCCTTGGGTTTTTTGATCGTCGGACGCTACGCGCCGGAAGGCATTCCTTCGACGGCTATCGGCGATATCGGCCTTTGGATCGCGGGCGTTTTAACCGTTATCACGGCGTGGGATTACTGGCGCGCCAGCTTGAAGCATTTTTAATCGGACGCCGACCTCAAGGGAACGGGGGTTCATCACTGCACGGTGCGCCACGTGCCGTCAGGTTGGAGGCAAGCCTTGCCGAAGCTTTCGCGGGGAATGCCGTCGACGATAATTTCTTCCGAATACGTCCTGCAATAAGCGCCGCCCTGATCGATATACGTTTCGGCTTGCACAGGCGGATCTGGCGGCGCGACATAATTGGGTTGATAGGAATAATAAACGACCGGCGGATAATAATAAACGGGCGATGGCGTAAAGCTTTTATACTGATGTTCCGGATAATAAGCGTCGCGCTCGATTTCTTCGCCGATAGCGCTGCCAATCAAACCGCCTGCGACGATGCCAAGGCCCGTGGCAGCGACGCGTCCCGATCCGTGACCGATCTCGCTACCCAACAAACCGCCAAACGCCGCGCCAAGCCCAAAGCCGATCAACGACGATTCGCTTGCCAGCGACGGCTGCGCCGATCCAAGCGCTACGACAAGCGCGGAACATGAAAGAACGAATGCTGAAGCGCGCATAAACCTTATCTCCTCCCTTCCCTCATACCGAAATGTTATGTCAATAATGAGGCGCATGAAAAGGGAAAAAGATGGTTAATATCCGAAGGTTGGGATTCGGGATTTGGCTAAAAATTATCGTTTTGGGGTACCTTTTCCCGAATCCTTAATCCCGAATCTTGAACCTCCGTTCAATACCTCGACGATCTCTCCCGTGACGCCAACCGCCTCGATCATCCGCCTGACGGCATGCGCGACGCGTTCGGGAGATACGATATTATCTCCGGCCATCTTGCGAAAACTTTCTTCGCTTTGACGCGGCGAGGGAAAAACATACATGGGCGCGACGCCGTTAACCCTGACGTGCGGCGCAAACGACCGCGCCATGTTTAGGGTCATGTCAGCAAGAAATTTTTTGCTTTCCGTATAAGCCGAGAAAGTCGGCGGCATCGGCGTCGCATCCAGCAAGTTCACGATGACACCCCGGCCACCTTTGGGAATCTGCGCGAAAAAAGCTTTCGAAAGAAGGCGCGGCGCATCCGCATTGACGGCCCTGTGCCGCGCGCCGTCAGGGTCCCTTTCATCGGGGTCGAACAGCGCCGCATTGTTGACCAGCGCGTCAAGCGCGCCCAGTTCCTCGGCCAAGGACGGAATAAGTTTTTCAACGGCGGCCGCGTTCGCAAGATCTATTTCGGCAAGGCAAACTGATCGTCCCAATTCCTGAATTTCTTCGGAAAGCTTTTGGGCGTCCTCGGCCGACCGAAAATAATGCACGACGATATCCCATCCGTGATGCGCAAGGTCCAAGGCAATTGAGCGCCCGATGCGCTTAGCCGCTCCTGTGACCAAGGCCCATCGCGCCATGTTACTTTGCCCCCATTTCCAAAAGCCGCGCCGTCGCGGGTTCGATGGCGTCGCGCAGTCTGTTCATCATTTCCTCTCGGGAGAGGCCGGGAGGAATAGGCGGCAATATCTCGACGGTAATCGTGCCGCGCGATTTGAAAAAGCTGTTTTTTGGCCACAACAGTCCCGAATTCAACGCGACAGGAACCAAAGGAACGTTCAACTCCCTATACAAAGCTATAACGCCGCTTTTATATGGACGGGATTCTCCAACCTTTACGCGGGTGCCTTCGGGATAAATGACAATAGGGCGTTCCTCAGCGACTGCTTTTTTCGCCTCATCGACCATCAGCAACAGGGACCGCGCACCGCCGGCTCTGTCAATGGGAATGGACCCTGATAACTTCATGTACCATCCGATGAAAGGAATGCTCAGCAGCTCTTTTTTTAGAACGACGGCGGGATCGTCCAAAAAAAGATGCATTTTATAAGTTTCCCACGCGGACTGATGCTTGCACGCGACGATGCATGCGCCCTTGGGAAGATGTTCGAGCCCGACGACGCGATAATCGATGCCGCCAAGGTGTTTTTCGATCCATGCGACGGAACTAAGCCAAACCCCGACAATCTTGACGATGGTTTTGCGCGGAAAAAACAAAACCCAGCTCAATCCGATTCCCAAAAACGTGACTGCAAAATAAAAAATGACGTTGAACCAAAGGGAGCGAAGATATTTCATGGTAAATCCATATTAGGAATTTGGCCATCGTTTGCCGGAATTGAAGGCTCGACCTTTTCGATAAAACAATCCCGGATGCTGATTTTGGCGCGGGCGAGCAAATACTTGCCGTATTCGGTTGCTAAAAGACTGACCGTTCCGGGATGCCGCCACCACTCCTGAAGTTTAACGTTATCCGGCGCGACAGGATAAGGAACAATCTTAATGCCGGGCAAGTTTGCGCGGAACAAGAACAAGCTGCGCGGCATATGATAATTAGCCGTAACAAGGCGCAAGGAAGTAAAACCCTCAGCCGCGATCCAATCGCGCGTCTCGTCAACGTTTCCCGCCGTGCTGTTGGCCTTATAGCCGAGCGCAATGCAGCAATCGCGAAGATTCTGCGGAAGAGTCGAGGACTTTAAGATGCCTTCAAGCGAAAGTTTTTTCCCGACGCCCGAAATGAAAAGCTTTTTGCCGTTTCCTGATTCCAAAAGCCCAAGACCCGTGGCCACGCGTTCGCTGCCGCCCGTCAAAACGACGATGGCATCGGCGGACTCAAGATACTCGCGAACGTCGCGCTCGCGCTGAGCCGCCACATCGCCGACAAACCCGATAAAGCCATAGGCCCACAACCCCACAAGCGCGGCGCAAACGAAAACGACGAAAGCAGAGAGCCTTTTCATGGAAAATCCTTGATCGAACGCATCACCGAAAGCCGCGCGACGAAGGCGGCCAAGGCCGTTGCGCAAATTGGCACAAGAAGCGACGCCATGCAAACGCCCGCCCAATGTCCCCATTCAAGCACGGATAAATCGGCGATATGCCGGGTCGAATAAACAAGCGCGCCGACCACGGCCATTGCGGCGAAAAAGCCCAACCCCGAAGCGGGCGCGACGATGCGCTGCGCCTGAGTCTGAAAGTGCCGGGCGATATCGATATCTTTGGCCCCCATCAGATGTAGCAAGGAAATGGTTTCATGCTCGGTCGCGATAACGGTCCTGCAAATCAGGTTCACGGTCATGACAAGGGCGAAAACGGTCAAGGCGATGGTCATGCCGCCTAAAAGGGTCAACCCGCGCAAAAGCCGCCGCACGTCTTGCGTCCATTCGCCGTGATCGCTGACGCGCGCGCCCTTAACGACATCCTTCAGAGCGTCGCGAAGGCCGGCCGCATCCAGCGCGACGCCCGATTTCCGTTCGACATCGATCAGCGCAGGCAACGGCATCGCCTTTAGCAGATCCGGCGCGTTAAACCACGGCTCAAGCAAGCGCCCGACATCGTCATCGGATAAAGGAGTCACGCTTCCAACGCCAGGCAGGGCGCGCAAAACCGAAACGGCTTCTTTGACGCGGTCGGCTTGCGACATTGACGCCTCGTCACCAACGGCGGGAAGCTCGACGGTCAGCCGCGTTTCCATAGCCCTGCCCCAATTATATCCGGCGGTCAGCATAACGGCCTCGGCGGCCATGGCGAAGCTTGAGATGAAAACCATGATCCCGACAATGGCGCCGAAAAACCGGCCCAAGTTCTGGTGCCGGAAAGCAGGGGTGAAAAGATGGCGCGGCAAAGACATGAAAACCGTCAATAATCGGGAGGGAGATAACGTTTTCTGAACGAACTGTCGCAAATTTCATTATGCCTGTCATCCGTCTTGCGAATTTTACCGTTTTCAAGACGCAACGCGGGCTTTTGGAATTTCTCGACCAAATGGCTCTGGTGCGTGGCGAGAATAACGGCCGTTCCCAGCTTGTTCAACTCGTCGAAAAGATAGAATAATTTCATCGCCGTCTCTTCGTCGACATTGCCGGTCGGCTCGTCGGCCAAAAGAAGCTTGGGCTTCGTCACGACGGCGCGAGCGATGGCGACGCGCTGCTGCTCACCGCCGGACATTTCCGCAGGCCGCGCGTTAAGTCGATGCCCCACGCCGACCCAGTCAAGAAGCTCTTTCGTATATTTTCTTATATACGCCTCGTCGGCGTCGATTAAGCGCAAAGGCAAGGCGGCGTTTTCCCAAGCGGTCAGGTGAGGAATGAGCCTGAAGTCCTGAAAAACGATTCCAATTTTCCTGCGGAGTTCAAGTTGTCTTTCGCGTTGACCGAGAGAAATTCTCTCTCCAAAGAGCGAAATTTTGCCCGCCGACGGCCTCTCCGCCTGATAAATAAGCCTCAAAAGCGAAGATTTTCCCGCGCCGCTGTTTCCCGTTAAGAAGAAAAACCCGCCATCGGCCAAAGAAAATGTAATGTTTTCAAGAATGTATCTTTTCGGCTCGTAGGCAAGACTGACGTTTTTAAAAGATAAGAGCATGAATCATAAGCCAGAAGCCGTTTAAAGGATATGGACAGAACTATCACACATTTTTATTTTCTGATATACCCGGATATCAGAGAAGAAAAATTCAGCATTTTCAGCCTAACGCATAGTATATGAACGATGATTCTTGAATGTCCGTCATGCGGTACGCGCTATATGGCGCCGATTGGCCTTTTCGCCCAAGGCGGAAGGCGCGTGCGTTGTGCGCGTTGCCGTTATGAATGGCATGTGACATTACCAACGTCGATCGATGTTGTGGAATCGACAGCGCCGGATATGCCGGTATCTTCGCCGCCGTTGTCGTCAACAGCGCCGCCAATGCCAAATCTCGGAACGCCCACCAAGCCTCCTGAAAACCTCCCTGCGGTCATCGAAAAGAAAAAATACATAACCAAGGACGCCCTCTTGTCGGCGATTGCGGTCCTTGCGGCGATCTTCATGCTTGTCACTGTCGCAATCAACCGGGGAATCGTGAAAATCGTGCCGGGATCGGGGATCGTTTATGAGGCTGTAATTAACGGTCGCCCCGAATGGGACGGTCTTGTCTTTGAGGACATTATATCGGAACTCAGATACGACAGCGGCACGATGAGGCTGTTTGTCGATGGCACGATACGGAACAAATCCGAAGATAGGATAGACATGCCGGACATTAAAGCCTGTGCGCTGGCGGCCGACCGAAGCATCATACGATCATGGATAGCGGACGGGCCTGTCGATAAGCTTGAGCCGGGCGAGACTGTTCCCTTTCACACAGAAATTGCCTCGTCGATGGAGCGCACGATCCAAGACGTGAGCCTTGAGTTCGTGCCGCGAAAAGAAAAGCCGTAACGCCGCCCAACTTGGAAATATTTTCGCTTGAAGAAATCCTCAAGGCGGTTAGTTTCAAGCCCACAGAACAGTTAAGAAAGAGCCGTTTATGAAGCACCGCATTCGCAAAGCCGTATTTCCCGTCGCCGGTCTCGGCACAAGGTTTTTACCCGCGACAAAAGCAATGCCCAAGGAAATGCTGACGCTTGTCGACCGACCGCTGATTCAGCACGCCGTCGACGAGGCTCGCGCGGCGGGCATTGAGGAATTTATTTTCGTTACGAGCCGCGGCAAAGGCGCGCTTGAGGACCACTTCGATACCAACGGAGATCTTAAGCGCACGCTTGAAGCGCGCAACAAGACGCAAGCGCTCGATCTTCTTAAATCTACGGATATCGACTCTGGCCAGCTCCTTTTCACGCGCCAGCGCGAACCGCTGGGCCTTGGCCACGCGGTTTGGTGCGCGCGCCATCTTGTGTGCGGCGAGCCTTTTGCCGTTCTTCTGGCCGACGATGTCGTTCTGGCCGAAAAGCCATGCCTTAAGCAAATGATCGAAGCCTACGACGAAGTCGGGGGCAACCTTGTCGCGGTGGTCGACGTGCCGCGCGCGCATACGAACCGTTATGGCATTCTGGACGTGGAATCGGACGACGGACGCCTTGCGCGGGTCAAAGGCCTTGTCGAAAAGCCGAAACCGGAAGAAGCTCCGTCGACGCTGTCGATCATCGGTCGTTATATTTTGCAGCCCGATATTTTCGACGAACTGGAAGCCAAGCGCACAGGCGCGGGCGGCGAAATCCAGCTAACCGACAGCATGGCGCGCCTGATTGGCCGTCAGCCTTTTCACGGATTGCGTTATAAAGGAACGCGCTACGACTGCGGCAATAAAGTCGGCTTTATCGCGGCGAATGTCGCATTTGCTCTGGCGCACGCTGAAATTGGCGCGCAAGTCCGCGATACGTTAAAAGAGATTATCGGGGAATAATACCGATCCCGAAAAGAGGCTTTGTTTTTGAGAAGACGGGAATTCTCTCTTTGGCTTTTGTATTTAATGTTATGATGAAGTCTTCGTTGGCCGATTCTCAAGAGAGCCTTTCCAAATGAAGCCGATTGCCGTCTCTACCGTCCTTGCCTTGCTGGGGCTTGTTTTTTTGCGGCTCGCACACCCGTCAGGTATTTTGCTTTATCAGGGCGTTGCCGCGGGTGCCGTTGCAGCTGCGGGATTGTTTATTTTTCAAAGAGGCTGGAACGATTGTTCTTTTTCTGAAGTCTTGCGCGATTCCCTTTTGGTCTTTTGCCTCGTTTATTCGTTCGTCTTCACGGTTCCGACTACCGTTGACAGATCTTATTCCATTCGTTTGGTCGATGCGATGGCAGACGCGCCAAACGGTATGGATCGGAACGAAATCAACGCGTTTTACGTCGGCTATTTCCTTAATAAGGGCGGCGTGGACAGGAGAATTCGCGAGCAGATTTCCACCGGAACTATCGAGGAAAAAGACGGTCGGTACGTTTTGACGCAAACTGGACGCTGGCTGAATGCGACCTTTCATGCCGCAGCCAAGCTGTTTTCGTGCTCTTTCTGACTCTTTGGCAACGGATCATGGCGCGCGCGTTTTTTTCAAAATCGCCTTTTGCTTCCGCCTCGCAGGATTGCTGTCCTAAAGACAGGGTATTCGGGTCGAGCATTGCGCTGCTTTATTTGGCCGTGCCGGTTCTTCTTTTCCTCGCTGGGTTTATTCGGCCCACGATTGCCGCTTTTTGCGGCTGCCTTATCGTTTTGGCCTGGGGCATCCATGCGCTCGACGAAAAGCATCTGAAGACCGCGCCAAAGGAAATCATCGCCGCCGTTCTTTTTTCCGTTTTCGTTATGTGGGTCACAGGGTTTCCCGATGGGCCTTTTACGCTCGACTGGTATAAGCATTGGGCTATTTTTAACACCCTTGTCTCTTCGCACTGGCCACCTCTGGTGCGCATGGGGATCGACTTTGAATACTTGCGGTATTATTTGGGCATTTATCTCGTTCCGGCCGGGCTTTCGAAAATTATTCCCTTCGTTAAACCCGCAACGTTTTTCGCGCTTTGGCTGTTTCTCGGGTGTTTTCTTGTCTTTTGGCTTTTGTCGGCTTTTTCGCCGCGCCGGAGGCTAGGCGGCGCGGTTATCGCTTTGTTTTTGACGATTGGCGGCGCGGGCGTGTTTGCCGCCCATGGGTTTAGAGCCGTAAAGGGATTGAAGGACGGACCGTGGATGGGGCTTCATTATGACGTTTGGGCCGTCAATACCCCCTTCGTTCCGTACGGCGAACTGTCGTCGATGCTGACGTCGCTTATTTGGGTGCCGCATCAGAGCATCGCGACATTCCTTGTTTCAGCCATGATTTATGCCGCTTTTAAGGAAACAAGCGGTAAAGAAATTTTGCGCAAGCCTAAAAGCTTCAATGCCGCTTTGCTGGGATATGGGCTTTTAGCCATTTGGTCGCCTTATGGCATGATCGGCCTTGCGCCTCTTATGGCTTTGCTGGCGTGGACATACAGGGCCGCCGTTTCGAATCCGCAGACCCTTCTTTGCGGAATCGCGGGCGTCGCTTTCTCCGCCCTGGCCGCAAAATATTTGAGCGCAGGACTGAACGGCATTAATTCCTGCTTGTTTTGCCTTCCTGACACTATCGATACGCCCGGAGCCGGATTCGTCGTTTTTTGGATCGTTCAATTCATCGGCTTTGGGCTGATATTGCGGCATAGGCTTTTTTGCGAAACGCCGTGCCTCGTCGCTCTTTTGACCGTCATGGCGATTACCGTCGCGCATGGGTCTTCCTTAGACTTCATGATGCGCGGGACGATGGGGCCTTTGTTCCTTTTGACGCTGAGGTCCGCTATCGCCGTCGTCGCTTGGACCGATAAGCGGCGCTTTAAGATCCTTCAGGTCGCCGCTATCGCGTTAAGCCTGCCGCTGCCGTTAAGCGAGGTTTTTTACGTTAAGCAGGAAGGCACCGCGTACGCGCATTTTTCGCCCGGAGATCCTCAAAACGTCGGCTGGCAGAAGGCTTTTGCAGCGCGCGCCGATTATTCGATCGCCGATTTGTTCGCTGTGGCCGGATGGGACATTTCGAACCAATATTTTTCTCGCGAAAAACCGTTCGCTTCTCGCGACCCGGAAAGAGTCGCCGACGCACCGAAGCTTCGCCCGGCAACCGGCGGGTTTCGGATGCGGCGGAAATAGACTATCTTTTTATCCTTAGGCTCGAAAGCTGGTCGGCGATTTTATTAAAAATTTCTTCCAGCTGCCCCGTTGTCGGGGACGCGTAGTAATAGTCGGTATTCGTTGCGCAATTTCGCAGCAGGGTTGTGTTGATATCTTCGGTCGGACCAAGCCCGATCGTGTAAACATGAATGCCCTCGTTTTTCATCGCCGTGCAGACGTTAAGCGTTTTGGCGTCAAGCAGCGATATGGCAGTGCTTTCACTGCTTGATCCGATCCTTTTGCTGCCGAGAAACCAATAGGCCGTGTGGCCGTTGTTATTGCCCGGGCTGTTCTCTCCATCGGTCAGAAAGATCAGGACTTTCTCCCATCTTGGCGTATTGTAGTCCTTGGGAAGGCTGTTCGAATTCATCGTGCCGCCCCAATAACCTCTCCATCGCGGCGACAGCATGCGCCAGCCCCAAACGATTCCTTCGTTGAGGATCGTGCTGCCTTGCGCCGTCAAACCGTCCACCGCGTTTGTAACTGCCGTCGAGGAATCCGTTAGCGGCGTTACCTCTGGCGAACAGCAGTAGTTCGGTCCTTTGTTCGTTGTGCTGAGCGTCGAGGCGTAGCTGAAAGAATCTTCAATGACAGTGCAACTGATGTAGGACGTTCCGCAATTCGTCACCGTCGAGCATGACGTCGGGCATCCCGCATGCTGGCAATACCACTTTGAGTATACGCATTTCGTATAGTTTTTGAATTTCCATTCGTTCAGTCTGCTGTTTACGATCCCGTTGGTGTTGAGGTTATCGCTTGTCCAAAAATACTTTCCAAACAAGGTTTGGGGATTGCTTGAAACGGGAGGATCGTCCTTAATATCGTAACCGTTCATCCGCGCATCGACACAACCGACCCAATCGTGGTTTGGGCCCCAATCAAGAGGCAGTGTCGTTCCGTCGTAGGCATAGTCCGGGTTTATCCATGCCGTGCGCGACGTTCCGATGTTGACGGCTTGCGAGAAAGGCACGACGCCGACCCATAGATTTTTAAATGTCGATGAGCCTGCAGACAGTTTATTGACAAGCGTGTTGACCGCAGTTTTCATCGCTTGAAGCTTTTTCACGCCACCGCCGGCCGTCGAGTTCATCGACCCGGTCACATCGAGGACGAAGACAAGTTCGAGGCCCGTTCTTGACAGCGATATTTCCGAATGTGCGGATGTGTTCGTTAGATTGACATTCAGGACCTTCATGAAGGTTGTCGGCAGCGACGCGGCCGCCGTCAGAGTTATGACGGAATTCGAGCTGTCCATGGATGCCGTATAGTTCGTTATCGATGATCCCATGTAACACGGCGTATTGGTCGTCGATATCGACGTTAGGACCGGGCAGCCGAAATTCGCATGCAGAAACTTTTGAAACTCCGCCGCCACGTTTTGGGTGTTAGCCGTAGAGCCTGCCGCAAGGCCTGCCGCGTCAACCGCCGATTGCAACTTGGCTTGGACCATTTGCGCGCGACCAACGTCGATCGCGATGCCTGCAAAACCCGCCAGCGTCGCAAGCGATAACGCGAGGATGGGCAAGGTCACGCCGGATTCTGACAGCGCGAAAATACATAAGTTTTCGGCCATGTGTTTCCAGAGGTTTTTCATCGTCGGCGTTCTCCTCTCTTACGTCGGCGCCGCTATCAGGGAGCCAAGACGGGGCTTGTAGACCATCGCGCGGTAAATAGTTTGCGGTAAAAATGGGCCAAGAAATAACGGCGAAAAAGTGTAGAATACTTCGGCGACGATGACATTCTCTTTCGCGTTTATTGTCATGCCATTCGGCAAGGTTGCCGGGCTTCCTTGAAGCGAACTCCCTACCCTGCTGCCTGGCAGCTCGATGCCATTACCGCTAGGGGGGCAAACGCCCGCGACGTTCGGCAGGCTGTTCGCGGGCGCGCATGAATATTGCCATTTGACGATCGGGCCTTGCGTTGGATCTTGGTATATCGACGTTACGATTATGTAACCCGTTGCCGTCGGATAGGATCCGTCGACTCGCGAGCCCAGCGATCCCGGGTTAAAACTAATCGGCTTCGTCAGCTGGCCTGCGGCCATCATGATATCGTTGAGCGTTCCTTGCGTTAGATAGGTTGTCGTTTGAGCCGGAACGTTCGTTTGATATTGAGAAACAATATCCGCCACTGTCGTCGCGATGCGATCGACGCGCTCGTTCGTAATTAGGAAATAGGTTCCATCGGCCACGCCAAGCAATAACGGAAGCCATATTACCGCCAGCGTCAAAGCAAACTCGACCGACGCGACGCCTCGAGTGAGAAACGTTCTTTTTTCTCTGCCCCTCAATTTTTTGCGCCTAGCTTGTCGAATATGGCTCATTTCGCACCACGATTGTCGAAATCAGGTTCACTACGTTCTTGTCCGTGCCGTCTACTGTTTGAACCGTACAGGCGTTTCCAAGCGCAGAGCACATCATCGGCGTGAATATGACCCATTTGTACGATATCGTATAGACGACAATCTGTTGCGCCGTTCCGTAGCCGCTTGCGCCCCCCTCGCCATAGGAGCTTGAGAAATTGTTGAAGTTTGCCGCCTTCGTTTCGACCCTTGAGGTGTCGATCAGCGACCCGAACGAGGATAGTTTGCTGACCAAAAGCTGGTTTACGGTTTGCTCTTGGGACATCCCCGATTCGACGTATCCTGTCTTGGCGAGACGCGATGTGTTGTAGGCCGCGTTTTCGATCAGCTGTTGCGCGCCTTCCATCAGGCATAGTTCGCAAAAACCCATCAGAAGGAGAAAGAAGGCAGGCGAGATCAATGCGAATTCGACCGCAACGGACCCTTTCCGTTGCGCTTGGTTCGGCGACGTTCTGAAACTGGCCCACGACATCAATCTGGCCATTCGATGCGATCTCCTTATATCTCCCCAGAATTCCTGCAAGTTCGCAGAAACTTCCGCAAGCCTTTAGTATCGCGCTTGGGCCTTTACAGGTTATTAAACATTCAAAGGATTTATCAAAAATTGAGAAATTTCGAAAATCGACGGGTTTTCGTTGGGTTGAGATAGGGCTTTGATTGGGCTTGTAAAGAAGGTTACTGCTTTCTCATCTCGTCCTCTTTCCGTGAGGACTCCTTGAATCAATTTTCTTTTAAAAGATCGTAAACAGGTTCTTATCTTTTTCTCGAACGTTTCGAATGCAACAGCGATGGCTTGGTGCATATCGAGGCAATGGTATGAACCGAGGCGGCCATGACTTCGTATTCTCTTTCCTGACTGAATCGCTTGTTTAGGCTGGTACAATCTCCTTGCATTTTCATAGGAAGGCGTCAAAATAACGCGCGTAATTTTAGTATTATGGAATACAAATATGCCAACTATAGCTCTTGACCTCGGCTGCGGTTCGCGCCCGGTTAACGTTTTTAATGCCGACGTCGTATATGGGATCGATATACGCGACGATCTTGCGCAAAATATTATCAGACGAGACTTAGCTGTTGAGAAACTTCCTTTTGAGGATAATTATTTCGACTTTATTTCTGCGTGCGATGTTCTCGAGCACATTCCGAGGGTAATATATGCGCCGCAGCGCAAAAATTCTTTTATCGATCTTATGAGCGAGATTTGGCGCACGCTAAAACCCGGCGGTAAATTTCTTTCGATGACCCCTGCTTTCCCGAGAGCTGAGGCCTTTCGCGATCCTACCCATGTCAACATTATAACCGAGGAAACATTCCCTCTTTATTTTGATGACACAAATACATGGGCAAACATGTATGGGTTCATCGGCGCGTTTATTATTGAAAGCCAGCAGTGGAACGGTTGCCATCTGATTTCCACGCTGGTGAAAACCATGCCTAAACCGCAATCGTAGCAATCCGTTTTGCGAATGGATTTACAGATGCGGTCTTTTTTGACGACATAAAGTTTGATTATGGACGACTTGGCTCCAATTTTCGAAAAACATAACAGTGATCAGTACCTTGCGCCAACGGATCTTTCTTTTCACCAAACTGAGGAGCATTGCATAAGGTGGTTCCCCTAGCATCGAAACAATCTATGGTCTCTGCCGCGCCCGAGGCCGGAGGGAAGAGGGTTCTGCTTGTCGGCGGATGCGGGTACATTGGAAGCTACCTCTATCCCCGTCTTGTCGAGGCGGGATTCCGGGTTACGGTGTGCGATCTTTTAAGACGGGGAAATCCTCTGGGGCTTGAGGTTATTCAATCCGACTATGAAGAACTGGGCGAAGGATTTCTGAAGGGATTCGATGCCGTGTTATGGTTTGGCGGTCATGCCAGCGTCAAGCAGGCGATGGACGATCCGGACGGGGCAATCGCAAATAATTGCCTGAATTTGTTCTCGTTTGCCAAACGCCTGCCTTCGACGACCAAATTTATTTACGCGTCTTCGGCGAGTCTTTATTCGACAAAAGAAATTGGCGATCCTTCTTCCGAAGATTCTCTTGTCGCCATCCCTTCGCAAAACGCCTATGACATATCGAAATTTGCTTTCGATTATTTGGCAAATCATTTTCTTCCGAATTTTTATGGATTGCGCATGGGAACCGTCTCGGGCTTTAGCGCAAACCTGAGGCCCGAGCTTATCTTTAACGCGATGAACATCGCCGCCGTTGAAAAGGGATTTGTCACGGCAAATAATAAAGAATCTTTGCGCACGATCTTGTTCCTTAGCGACCTTTGGGTTTTGGTTCGGACGCTTTTGACGACGGATCAGGCGCGCGGCTTCTATAACGCCGGAAGCCTTTCCTTCAAGATCGGAGAACTCGCGCAGGGCATCGCCGACACTTGGGACGTCGGGGTTGTCGATCAGCCCAATTCGGGGACTTATTCTTTTTCGTTGAATTGCGGCCGGATGAAGACATTATGCGGGGAAAGTCTTCATCCCTCTACCCTTCAGCAAAGTTGCAGGGATTTCATTGCTCAATATAAGAAACATCATGAACAACCGTTATCTGAAAAAATGCCTGTGTTGCGGGTCGGATGAACTGCGACTCGCCTTAGATTTGGGCGTTCAGCCTCCGGCCAACAGTTACGCGCGGTCACAGGACGAGCGCGTGGAAGAGTATCCGTTGGGATTGAACATATGCCGCAAATGCTGGCACGCGCAGCTGACGTTCTGTGTCGACCGGCAGGCGATTTTCGACAGGTATGCCTATGTTAGCGGAACGTCGGGGACGCTAACCAAGTTCTTCGCATGGTTTGCCGATGGACTTGCCGCCGCGCTTTCTAAGAACGCGCGCGTTCTGGAACTGGCGGCAAACGACGGCAGCCTGATCAAGCAAATGCAAGCGAAGGGGCTGGACTGCGTCGGCGTCGACCCCGCGCGCAATATCGTCGAGGAAGCGAGAAAGGAAGGCTTGCCCATTCATTGCGGGTATTGGCCCGATGTCTCGGATCAGGTAAGCGGCCAGTTCGACGCTATTGTTTGCATGAATGTCGCGGCCCATGTCGACTGTCCGAGGACGTTCGTCGCCGCCTGCAAGGAAAAACTGAAAAAGGGCGGCGCGTTGATGATCCAATGCTCTCAGGCGCGGATGTTCGGTAATTACGAATTCGATACATGCTATCATGAGCATTTGTCCTTCTATAACTCGCGGTCTATGTCGGCTTTGGCCGAAGCTGCGGGGCTAAAACTTTTCGCGGCTCCGCTTGCGAAGATCCATGGGGATAGCCAGATATTCATTTTGGGACATGCGGACACGCCGCCCTCGGCGCAGCTTTTGCATGCGTTCGATACGGGCGATTTTGCGATTGCCGACGATCTTTTCACTTATGAAGCGCAGATCCGTCTTTTCGATTGGGAAACGTATGAGAAATTCCGCGACTATTCGAAAACCGTCGTTTCGACCCTTCAAAAAGTCATCGACGACCATAGACAGAAGGGTTTTAAGGTCGTTTTCGTCGGCGCTGCGGCAAAATCCATGACGGTCATTAACGCCGGAAAAATCAGACCCGATCATTTTCTTGATGAAGCGCCGCTTAAGATAGGCCTTTACGCGCCCGGGGCCGGAACGCTTATCGATGGCCTTGGCGTGTGCAAGGACATGACGGAACCTACGTTATTCGTTCTTTCCGCGTGGAATTTCCGAAACGAGCTTATGTCGAAAATCAAGGCAATCGGGGTTCCCGCCGGCTCGGTTTTCTATACTTATTTTCCTTTCCCCGAATTTTTGTCGTAACTCATGCGCACTGTCATTTGCCATTTTTATAATGAAGCGTACCTTCTTCCGTGGTGGCTTAAACATCATACGAAGCTCTTTGATTTCGGCGTCATGATCGATCATGGATCCACGGACGCATCGTGCGATATCTTGCGGCAGCTGGCTCCGGAATGGCGGCTTGTCCGTTCGCGACTTACCTGTTTCGACGCCTATCTTACCGACCTTGAGGTCATGTCCTATGAGCAGGAATTGCCCGGATGGAAAATTGCGCTGAACGCCACCGAATTTCTGATGGCGACCACGCCCTTGGTTGAAGTCGAAAAACAACTTGTTTCTTGGGAACGCGAAGGGTGTTCCGCTTCCGGCTTTATTTGCGTCGACAACGAACCGGAAAACAAGCCGGATGCAAATATCTCCCTGCCTCTTCAGAAGCATTGGGGCATCGACGACAACGCCTTTCAGGTTCCTGCCGAGCGCGTCGCTCATGGACTCTCCCCGATACCCGTAAAAAACAGGTTTTATCATCGCCGTCCTGTGGGCATGTATTATCCTGGACGGCACGCATCGTTTCATCATGACTCGCAGATGCGCGTTATGAATTTAATGATTTTCGCGTATTCGTTCTCGCCATGGAACGAGGAAATGCTTCAAAGGAAGCTCCAGATAAAGAACAAGATAAGCCCGGATGACATAAAAAGAAATTGGGGCGAGCAACACTTGCGCGACACTGCGGCTTGGGATGCCGCCTATCAGCGCGTTCGCGCCGTTTCCTCAGACCTTTGCCTGAACGCATGGGCTAAGGAAGCGCTTCAGGCGCTGAGCAATTCGCAATAAAGGCTATAGTTTTCTAACTTGCATTTTGATTGGGCCTTCGGCGCGGCCGTGGATGAATTGGTCGACGTAGGGGTTGCCGGAATTGTTGATTTCGTCCTTGCGGCCTTCCCAGATGATCTTGCCTTCGTAGAGCATCGCAACGCGGTCGGCGATTTTGCGGGCGCTGGCCATGTCGTGCGTGATGGAGATCGCCGTCGCGCCCACTTCGCGGACACATTTGACGATCAGCTCGTTAATCACGTCGGCCATGATCGGGTCGAGGCCTGTGGTCGGTTCGTCGAAAAAAATGATTTCGGGCCGGGCCGCGATGGCGCGGGCAAGACCGACGCGCTTTTGCATGCCGCCGGACAGCTCGGCCGGATAGATGTCGCCGACATCTGCCGACAGGCCTACCGAAGCCAGCGTTTCGATTGCGATTTCCTTGGCTTGGCGGCGCGTGACGCCCGGCTTTTGCGCAACCTTGAAGGCGACGTTGCGCCAGACCGGCAGCGAGTCGAACAGCGCGGAGCCTTGAAACAACATTCCGAATTTCGCCTGATGCGCGTCAAGCGCACCCCTTTGGATGTTGGTAACGTCCTCGCCATCGACCTTGATCGTGCCGCCGTCGGCCTTGATAAGGCCAAGGATGCATTTCAGCATTACCGATTTGCCAGTTCCCGATCCGCCAATGATGACGAGGGACTCGCGCTTGTTGACCCGCAAGTCGATGCCCTGCAGAACGTGCTTGCGGCCGAACGATCTTGTGACCCCTAATAGTTCGATTTTCGGCGTGTCGGCCATGTCACTTCCCGGCGAAGAATATCCCTGTCAGCAAGTAATTGACGACAAGGATGAGAATGGAGGCGGAAACGACGGCGTTCGTCGTGGCTTTCCCGACGCCTTGCGCTCCCCCTTTCGAATTGAAACCGTGATAACATCCCATCAGCGAGATGATAAAACCGAAGGCGGCGGCCTTCCACATGCCCGAAGCTACGTCGCGATGTTCAAGATATTCCCATGTTTGCGAGATGTAATTCGCCGCGTTGAAGTCGAGGTCGTAGACGCAAACGAGAAAACCGCCGAAGACGCCAACAACGTCGCCAATGAGGACGAGCAGCGGCAACATCAAGGTGCCGGCGATAAGACGCGGCGCAATCAAATATTTGAACGGATTTGTCGACAAGGTCGACAGCGCGTCGATTTGCTCGGTCACGCGCATCGTTCCAAGTTCAGCCGCAATCGCCGCGCCAATTCGCCCGGCCACCATCAGACCTGCCATAACTGGCCCGAGCTCGCGCGTGATGGAAAGGACCACAACGGTCGGAATCGCGCTTTCAGCGTCGAATCGGGAAAAGCCCGTATGGCTTTGCAGAGCCAAAACCATGCCCGTAAACAGGGTCGTCAAGCCAACCACGGGCAATGAGTAATATCCGATGTCGATAAACTGCCGGAATGTCTGCCCCAAATAAAAAGGCGGCATAAAACAATGTC
This sequence comes from uncultured Rhodospirillaceae bacterium, assembly GCA_964449155.1. GTDB lineage: Bacteria > Pseudomonadota > Alphaproteobacteria > UBA9219 > UBA9219 > CAIXLI01. The sequence continues at coordinate 17,560 of CAYVBP010000023.1, forward strand.
TTACGCTACGAAGAGAGAATCTGGACAATCGGCCTACTACCGATAAAAAATCCAGAAACGTGCGTCCAATAAGGGATAGGGGATTCATGCGAGAAAGGGGTTTTTGAGGCCATGAACGTAGCGAAACCTATCGGACAGGACGGACCAAGTCAAAGAATTTGATGGCCCTTTCCGTCGTCGCTGTCCAGAAAACTAAACAGCAAGGGTTTTCAATTAGATATGTTGCTTATCTTTCTTGCGGTTTTTTGAGGAAGGCTCATAGTATGGCTCATTTCCCACAGTTAAGAAAATCTTTGGGAATTCTATATAGGTTAGGGATTGATGTGCTCGCTCTAAGCGCTATAATCCACGGTGTTGTGGATTTTTACCCTTCAATCAAAATGAGAGAAAAACAATGACTCCCCTTTCCAGCAAAACCGTCGCTTTCACTTTTGTGGCCGCTCTGGGCCTTATGTTGTCCAGCCCGGCCTTTGCGTCTGTCCTTCGCACGGCTGACGGTGGCGTTGTGACGACAAAGGACGGCGCTCCCGTTCTCGTTAAGGACGCTGTCGACGATCTGTGCGATTCGGCTTCGCAAGACGCGTCGCATATCCGCGAACGTGTCGTTTTCTTCGATAGCAACAAGTCCGGCTTGACCAAGCATGCTCGCCGCCACTTGGCTCATATGGTTCCCGAACTTAACCGGGCGAAGCAAATCTCCGTCGTCGGTTACGCGGATCGCATGGGCAATGCCGCCTATAACGAAAAGCTCGCGTTGAAGCGCGCCAAGAACGTTCGCGACTTCCTCGTCGCCAAAGGCTTGAAGGTCAAGAAGGTTGAGGTCCGCTCGCTCGGCAAGTCCGCGCCGCAGGCTGAATGCCCGGCCAATCTTCCCCGCGCCGAGATGATTTCCTGCCTGCGCGAAGACCGCAGGGTTGAAATCGAAGTCAAGTAAGGGTTAAGCTTACAGGGGTCAGCGGTCTTACGTTCAGGGATTCTTGAACGGCAGACGCTGGCCCCTTGCTTTATGTTCGTTTTGATGTCTTGATGTCTCGGTTCCCCGTTCTGGGGGGCTTTTGCGTTTTTCGAGGTTTTTTCATGTTCGACTTGTCTTCCCTTTTCGTTTCCGCCGCTTTTGCACAAGATGCCGCGCCGTCCGCAGTGACCGACACTCAAGCGGCGATGATGAATTATCTGCCGTTTATTCTTATTTTTCTCGTTTTCTATTTGTTGGTCATTCGCCCCCAGCACAAGAAGCTTGCGGAACAAGACAAGATGCTTAAGGCTCTTCAACGCAGCGATCGCGTCGTGACGTCGAGCGGCATCCACGGTAAAATCGCCAAGATCGAGGACGCTTGCCTGATGCTTGAGATCGCCGATGGCGTTCAGATCAAGATTGATCGCGACAGCGTTGCCGCGCTGGAGGTGAAACCGCAGCCCGCAAACGACGCTGGCAAAGACAGCGAGAAGAAATAATGGTTTATCTGGAACGCTGGAAGATCGTCCTTATTATCGTTTTTTGCGCCTTCGGCGTTTTGTATTCCGCGCCCAATTTGATGGGAAAAGAACAGGTCGCATGGCTTCAAAAATACACGCCGTCATTCTTTCCAAACAAAGGCGTCAATCTGGGACTCGACTTGCGCGGCGGATCGCATCTTCTTCTTGAGGTCGAAGTTGACAACGTTATCGAAGAGCGGTTGCAATCGCTTGTCGACGAAACGCGCACGGCCTTGCGCGCAGCCGAGGTCGGCTATACGGGGCTTGCAGCTTCGAACGGCGCCGTTCGTTTTAAGCTGACAAAGGCCGCTGGTGTTGACGAGGCTAGGAAGGCGTTGCGCACCTTGGGCGGCGAGATGGATATTGCCGAAAAAGACGGCGAGTTTTCTCTGACCATGACCGACGCGTATGTCGCCGAGCGCAAGCAAGCGGCCATGGAGCAGTCTGTCGGCATCGTTCGCAAGCGCATTGACGAGACAGGGACACGCGAGCCGTCCATTCAACGGCAGGGCGAAAATCGGATTTTAGTTCAATTGCCCGGGGTCGATAATCCCGAACATATCAAAGGCCTATTGGGGCAGACGGCAAAACTGACGTTCAGGCTTGTCGACGAAACGGCAGATCCAAACGATCCTAGAGCCCCTGCGGGCGAAGAAATTTTGCCTTCCTTGGAAGACGGACGCATGTATGTCGTTCAGAAACGCATCATGGTTTCGGGCGACACATTGACGGACGCCCAGCCTTCGTATCAGGACGGCATGCCTGTCGTCAGTTTTAAGTTCGATTCCGTTGGCGCGCGCCGTTTCGGCGAAGCGACGCGGCAGAACGTAGGGCATTTATTTGCGATCGTTCTCGACAACAAGGTAATCAGCGCGCCTGTTATTCGCGAACCGATTTTAGGGGGTAGCGGCGTTATTTCCGGGAATTTTTCAACCCAATCGGCGCAGGATTTGGCATTGTTGCTGCGCGCAGGCGCCCTGCCCGCTCCGATCAAAGTGTTGGAAGAAAGAACCGTCGGTCCCGGACTTGGCGCGGACTCCATCAAGGCTGGGGCGATGGCAAGCCTAATCGGGATTAGCCTCGTTGTCGTTTTTTTCGCTTTTTATTACGGTTTGTTCGGCATTTTCGCAAACGTTGCCCTGATGTTCAATATTGCGTTGATTTTCGGAACGCTATCGATCCTTCAGGCTACGTTGACCTTGCCCGGCATCGCGGGCATCGTCTTGACGCTCGGCACAGCTTTGGACGCCAACGTTTTGGTTTATGAGCGCATCCGCGAAGAAGCTCGCGCCAAGCGTTCGATCATCGCATCGATCGATGCGGGGTATAGCCATGCACTGCCGGCGATCATTGACGCCAATATTACGACGCTTATCGCAGGCATTTTGCTATTCATATTCGGGTCTGGCCCCGTTAAGGGCTTCGCCGTCACGTTGTGCATTGGCATCGCGACATCAATTTTCTCGGCGCTGATGGTGACGAGGCTTATTATTATTTATTGGATGAAATGGACAAAGCCGAAGGCAATTCCGCTATAATGGCATAGTTCTTTCGGGTTTTTGCCCATCCTTTGTTTGGATCAGAGTGACGCGAAGGGGACACAAT
>CAYVBP010000024.1:0-20491 GCA_964449155.1 uncultured Rhodospirillaceae bacterium
GATCGCCTTTTCTCTTCCTCTTTTTGAATCATTTTATGCAGGATCAGCTATACCTCCCCGTCTATGAAGTGATCCTCGATTAAAGAGCGCCGTCATCCGCCGCGCTCGCGGGGATGACGGCGGGAGTCAGTCCGAACGAGGCTTATTCAGTGGGTTTGCGGCCTTCCTTGACGTATTCGGCAATTAGGAAGGCTAGCTCTAGCGATTGCGTGGCGTTAAGTCTTGGGTCGCAATGCGTTTCATAGCGCTCTTTAAGCCCGGCGTCGGTAATGGCGGCGGCACCGCCGATGCACTCGGTGACTTCTTTGCCAGTCATTTCCAAATGGACACCGCCCGGATAGGCGCCTTCCGCTCGGCAGGCGTCGAAGAAGCCGCGCACTTCCGCCAAGATGCTGCTGAAATCGCGCGTTTTATAGCCGCTGCCCGACACATGGGTGTTGCCGTGCATTGGATCGCAAACCCATGCCTCTTTGCGGCCTTCCTTTTTCATGGCGCGGAGCAGGGATGGGAGCGTTTTGCCAATGTTTTTCTCTCCCATACGCGCGATCAGCGTCAGGCGACCGGGCTCGTTGGCGGGGTTTAAGGCGTCGATCAGGTTCATCAGGTCATCGGTGGCCATTTTGGGGCCGCACTTTAAACCAATGGGGTTTTTGATGCCGCGCAAGAACTCGATATGCGCGCTGTCGACTTGCCGCGTGCGCTCTCCCACCCATAACATATGGGCGGAAACGTCGTACCATTCGTCTGTCGTGCTGTCGATGCGCGTCAGGGCTTGCTCGTAGGGCAGAAGCAACGCTTCGTGCGACGTATAGAATTCGGTTTCGCGAATCTGCGAAGATGTTTCCGACGTCACGTTGCATGCAGCCATGAAGTTCAGGGCCTCGTTGATGCGGTTTGCCACATCGCGATAACGCGTTCCTTGAAGGCTGCGTTCGACAAAATTCAGATTCCACTGATGCACACGATGCAGGTCGGCATAGCCGCCTTGCACGAAGGCGCGTAAAAGATTCAGCGTCGATGCGGCTTGATTATAGACTCGGATCATGCGTTCGGGGTCCGGACGGCGGGATTCCTCGGTGAATTCAAGGCCGTTCACGATATCGCCACGATAGCTGGGCAGCGTAACGCCATCGCGGGTTTCGTTGTCTTCCGAGCGCGGCTTGGCGAATTGCCCGGCCATGCGTCCGACCTTGACGACCGGCAAGCCGCCCGCGAACGTTAGCACGACGGCCATTTGCAGAATAATGCGGAAGGAATCTCGGATGTTGTTGGCTGAAAACTCCGCGAAGCTTTCAGCGCAATCGCCGCCCTGAAAAAGGAAAGCTTCTCCGGCTGCGACTTGAGCCAGACGCTTTTTCAATTTGCGCGCTTCGCCCGCGAAAACGAGAGGAGGAAGCCTTGAAAGGCGATCTTCGACATCGGCCAGCTTTGCCTTGTCGGTGTAGGTTGGCATTTGCTTGGCCGTTTTTGCGCGCCAACTGTCAGGAGTCCAGGAATGAATGCGTGTCATAATCTATCCTATCGTTGCCCGCCAGTGTCCTGCGGGTGGTTCGTTGTTATAAATGTAAAGGGGGGGTGTGCGCAATGTTTCCGGGGTTACCGGAACCAATAGAAAAAACCATACGCGGCCGCTGCGCATTGAAGCGCAAGGCACGGGACCGGCGAGATATGGGCGTGTGGGTTCATAGGTGGACGTTAGCAAAGGTATTGGGAAAAATCAATCGGAAACCGACAAGCCCCTTAAGGCAGTTACGTTAAACAAAACAATAAATCTTTGAATAATAATGGATATTCTTGATTTGTGTGGGATTGGCTATAATTACCGTCCCTTCGTTCTCTCGACTGAATTGATGACGGAGTTGGCGCGTAGCGCCGCGATGACGATTGTCAGGTGTTTCAAATCCTTGACTTCGATATCGACGAGGATGTCGAAAAACTCCGGAGTCCGGTTTGTGATCTTCATGTTAAAGATGTTTCCGTCGTTTTTGCCGATGATCGCGGTCATTGTCGCGAGGCTGTTCGGTTTGTTCGTCAAGACAACGTCAAGGCGTCCGATCATGCGCTCTGAGGCGTTTTTCTCTTCGTTCCAGCCGACGTCGATCCACCGTTCGGGCGACTTCGCAAAGTTTTCGAGCATTGCGCAGTCGGTGGTGTGGATTGTAACGCCGCGGCCTGTCGTGACGATGCCCACAATCGGATCGCCGGGCAGGGGATGGCAGCATCGCGCGTAATGAACGGCAAGCCCGGGGATCAGTCCTTTCAGCGTATTTGACGCTGCGTGGTCGATGGCGGCCTTTTTGTTGAGCTTTGCCGCCAGGATTTTTTCAACGGGCTTTTCGGCTTGTTTCGGGCGGTGGCTTGGATAGGCGGCATTGAATACTTCGCGTACGGGATGCAGGGAACCGCCAATGCCAGCAAGAAGATCTTCGAAGGTTACGCTTTGAAAATTCTTTAGGACTGCTTCGAAAGCTTTTTCCGAAAAATCGACGTTTTCTTGCTTGCACAGTTTTTCCAACATCGTTTTTCCGAGAAGGACATTTTCGGTCCGTTGTTGGGTTCGCAGAAAGCGCCGAATGCAAGATTTTGCCTTGCCGGTGACGACAAAGCGTTCCCATGCAGCCGACGGCGTGCCGCCTTTTTGTGTGACGATTTCGACTTGGTCTCCGTTGCGAAGGATCGTGCGCAAGGGGACCATGCGTCCGTTGACTTTAGCGCCGACGCAAGCGTCGCCGACGCGTCCATGAATGGCGTAAGCAAAATCGACGGGAGACGCGCCGTTCGGAAGCGCGATAAGGTCGCCTTTAGGCGTAAAGCAAAAAACCTGATCTTGAAAAAGCTCGAGTTTGGTGTTTTCAAGGAATTCTTCGGGTTTCTGCGCGTGTTCGACGATGTCAAGAAGTTCGCGCAGCCAGCGATATTGCAGGCCGTCCGTGCGCGGCGCGTCGGATCCGTCTTGTTTATACAGCCAATGCGCGGCGACGCCCATTTCGGCGACTTCGTGCATTTCGTTCGTGCGAATCTGGACCTCGATGCGCTGGCGTTCTGGTCCTAGGATTCCTGTATGGAGGCTTTGATAGCGGTTGGGTTTGGGGGTCGAGATATAGTCTTTAAAGCGGCCCGGAATGACGTGATAATGGCTGTGAATAATGCCGAGGACTTGATAGCATTGCTCGACGTTATTAACGAGGATGCGAAACGCCATGATGTCGGATAGTTGTTCGAAGCCGACGTTTTTGCGTTGCATCTTGCGCCAGATCGAATAGGGCGATTTTTCGCGGCCTTCAATTTCGGCCTCGATGCCGGATTCTTTGAGAAGGCCTTTCAGTTCGCTTAAAACTTTTTGCGCAATCGCGCCGCCTTCGTGACGCAAAAATTTCAAGCGGGCGACAATGCTGTTGCGCGCGTCGGGATTTAATTCGGAAAAAGCAAGATCTTCCAACTCGTCCTGCATCTTTTCAATGCCGATGCGTTGCGCCAGCGGCGCGTAAATGTCGAGGGTTTCGCGCGCGATGCGACGGCGTTTATCGGCCGATTTCAAATAGCGCAGCGTCCGCATGTTATGAAGGCGGTCGGCTAATTTAATAAGAAGAACGCGAATGTCTTCGGACATCGCGACGACAAGTTTGCGGAAATTTTCCGCCTGCTTGGCTTGGTCGGTTTGTTTTTCGATGCGCGATAGCTTTGTGACGCCGTCGACAAGGCGCGCGATGCCCGGACCGAATTGCTTTTGAATGTCTTCCAGCGAAACAAGGGTATCTTCGACCGTATCGTGGAGCAGGGCCGTCGCAATGGTCATGCTGTCCATTTTCATTTCGGTCAGGATCCCGGCGACGTCGAGCGGATGGGAGAAATAGGGATCGCCGGAAGCGCGCGTTTGCGTGCCGTGCGCCTGCATGGAAAAAACATAGGCGCGATTTAAAAGGTCTTCGTTAACGGCAGGGTCATAGGCGCGAACTCGTTCGACGAGCTCGTATTGGCGCATCAAATGAGGTCGCGCGGTTTGCCCGGGCGACAATAGAGGTTCGGAAGAGGGAGAGTTGGAGATATCCATCAAAGTTCCTTACATCGGAACTATAGCGGCTTCGTCCTAATTAGTCCTTAATTTCGTCAGCGCCGGCGTCCTCGAACGACCCCGTCATGTCGGCATCGTCATCCGACAATGCTTCTTCGTCGCCTTCTTCTTCGTCTTCGGCGTTCATTTCCGCCGCCGCCATATCGAGGGAGGTCACCCAGCTTTGCTGCTCTCCGGCAATAAGATCGGCGACGTCGTCTTCCTCGCGTTGTTCGGGTTCGATGCGTTTTTGAAGACTCTTAATCAAAGACTCCTCGAGGCTGCCCAGATCGAGTTTCATCTCCGCTATTTCGCGCAAAGAAACCACAGGGTTTTTGTCGCGGTCGCGATCGATCGTTAGCTCTGCGCCGGAACCGAGCGCGCGCGCCCTGCGCGCAGCGATCATCACGAGATTAAAGCGGTTGGGAATTTGAAGTACGCAATCTTCGACCGTTACGCGAGCCATCGGGTATCCTTTTGTTTCTATCTGAACTTGCAATCCGCTCGACAAAAAACACTTTGCTTATATCAAAGCGCCTGCAACGCGGAATATTGTTTCATTGTACGATTTTCCGGAACTCATTGTAAAGCACGTTGTTTTGGTTTTTCACATTCTATCGTGTTTCTAATGCTTGTTAACTCTATTGGATTAATGTATATTTAAAAAACTGATTCCCTTTCCATTTTCTGGTTTGTCTCTCATACTATCCATGTTAGGAACGCCATATATGTATGGAAGGGATTAGTAGGCTTTATTGCCTTTTGTTAGTTGAATGTAGCCTGTTCTAGTCAGAATATATGAGGAGATTATGATTTTTTACAAAGAAGAACGTTGCGCCATGTTTATCGATGGGGCCAACCTGTATGCCGCAGCTCGCGGTCTCGGCTTCGATATCGACTATAAACGTTTGCTGGAGGTCTTTGCCGGTCGCGGACGTCTTGTGCGTGCGTTCTACTATACGGCTTTGATCGAGAATGAGGAGTATTCTCCCATTCGCCCGCTGGTCGACTGGCTCGACTATAACGGCTATTCGATGGTGACAAAGCCGACGAAGGAATTTACGGATGCTTTCGGGCGCCGGAAAATCAAGGGGAATATGGATATCGAGCTTGCTTTGGACGTTATGGAAATATCCGAGCATGTCGAACATATTATTATTTTCTCGGGCGACGGGGACTTCCGTCGTTTGGTCGAGGCTGTTCAACGCAAGGGCGTTCGCGTCAGCGTCGTCAGCACGATGCGTTCGTCGCCGCCGATGGTTGCGGACGAATTGCGCCGTCAGGCCGATAACTTTATCGAATTGCAGGATCTGATGCCGCATATTGCGCGCGCGCGCACCGACGCGCCGCAACAGGCTCAGCAAACGGTAGCGTCGGCGCCGCAACCGTCGATCGATGACGTAACGCAGACTCTCGCGACCGCGAAAGAGCAAATTCAAGACGTTGCTTAAGCGTTCTTGGAGAAAAACAAAGGCCGGCAGGTTTACTGCCGGCCTTTTTGTTTGCGTTTAGATTTTCTTATCGTTTCATAGTCATTCCAGATAGCAATTATATCATAAGCCTATGCATTTGATCCTTCGTCAGAAGGCACCGTCATCCGCCTTCACGGGGATGACGGGGGGCTGGTAATTCATAGGGCCGTTGATATTTTACATGGAAAAAGTCCGGGACGCCGCGCTGGTGTATTTGCGCATGAAATCGCAAAATTCCGGAGGTGGCGGATCTTTATCAGCCGCCACGGACTTCGGCTTTCCGGCTTCGTCCGACGGCGTTGCGAGCCGAAGATATCTAAGCGCGTGAAGCGTTTTGCCGAAGGCTTTGAACTTCGATATGACGTATTCTTCGACCGAACCAAATATAAATTTGGCTTGTTTAAAAAGAGATACAATCTCGCTGTTCTTTTTTGTCGCTTGAATCTTGGCGGCTTCGAAAAGGGCCAAGTATTCACTTTTTTGCCCATCCTGCATGGGCGTTTGTGTCGTTTGCATTTTATCTCCGAAACGGTCAATCGTTGTTTGTTCATTGCCGAGACCGTTTCCGTCACGGTTTGCATAACGCGCGCTTGCAGCGTTTGCTTTGCGCAAGGCAAGAAAACGTCAAGCGCCGTTGCGGCACACGCAAACGGATGCTTCAAGGCATCGGCAAATTTTTACGATTTTTGGCGGGCGGGTTTGTCCCAGCTCCGAACCGCGCTTTCCTTGCAGGAAAAGGACGATTATTATTGGACTTCAACTGGGACACTCTTTAATCGATTCTGTCCTTTTTTGTCAAGGTCAATCGTCGATGCGTTAACCGGTTGCTCTTTAATGTTTTCTGTTCCATATCTTAATCATTGTGCGCCGGTATGCGAGACCCATCATGCTTTTTTCTCCCTTCGAAAGATTTGTTGCGATGCGCTACCTCCGCGCCAAAAGGCAGGAGGGGTTTATCTCGGTCATCAGCTGGTTTTCGCTGATCGGGATCGCGCTGGGCGTTGCGACGTTGATTGTCGTGATGTCCGTGATGAACGGTTTTCGCGAAGAACTGTTTTCCCGAGTCATCGGATTGAACGGGCACATGAATCTGATGGCGATGCAAGGGGCCTTGGAAGGATATAAGCCGATTGCCGAGCGTATTTCGAAAGTTCCCGATGTTCTCGGGATCGCGCCAACCGTCGAAGCTCAGGCGCTGATTACGCGCGATGGCGCGGCGTCAGGCGTTTATGTGCGCGGGTTGCCGCCGGAGATGCTGCGCAAGAGGCCGACGATAGCGAACCATATCGTGGCGGGGTCGCTTGACGAAATATCGGGCACGACGGTCGCTGTGGGCGTTCGGATGGCGCGGCGGCTGCAACTGCGGATAGGGGATACGCTGACCTTGATTTCGCCTGTCAGTAAAAACACGGTGTTCGGCGCTGCGCCGAGGCTGAGGGGGTATACTGTTGGGGCGATTTTCGACGTCGGCATGTTCGAATATGACAACAATTTTGTCTTTATGCCCATTGACGCGGCGCAGGCGTTTTTTAGCACGGGCGCGAGCGTGACATCGCTTGAGATGTTTGTGCGCGATCCGCAAGATATGCGAAAAGTGCGCAAGGAAATTGAAACTGCCATCGGGCTGACGCAGCAGCAGCCTTTGAGGCTTGTCGATTGGCAGCAAAACAACTCGAGCTTTTTCACCGCGCTGCAAGTCGAACGCAATGTGATGTTTCTGATCTTAACGATGATTATCCTTGTGGCGGCGTTCAACATTATCTCGAGCCTGATTATGCTGGTTAAGGATAAGGGGCGCGATATCGCCATCTTGCGCACGATGGGGGCGACGCGCGGCATGATTATGCGCATATTCTTTTTGAACGGTTCGTTTATTGGAATCGTCGGAACCTCGATTGGATTGGCGTTGGGGCTTTTTATCGCCAAGAATATCGAGGGCTTGCGGCAGATCGTGCAAGCGTTGACGAAAACGGATCCGTTCGCGCCCGAAGTCTATTTTTTGACCCACATGCCGTCGGTCGTCGATGCGTATGACGTTGTGCGTATTGTCGTCATGGCGTTGGCTTTGTCGTTCCTCGCGACTCTGTATCCGGCATGGCGGGCGGCGAAACTCGATCCGGTAGAGGCGTTGCGGTATGAATAAAGAAACTCGGCAATCGGTTTTGGAACTTCGCGGCGTCGTGCGCACGTTTCAGCAGGCGGGCGAGCCGTTGCAGGTTTTGCGCGGATGTTCGCTTGGCATCGGCGAAGGCGAGACGGTTGCTTTGATAGGGCCTTCGGGATCAGGTAAATCGACGTTGCTGCATATTGCAGGTCTTCTTGAAGGGCCTGATGAGGGAAAGGTTCTTGTCGGGGGGCGCGATGTGACTGCGCTGAATGACGCGGAAAGAACGGCCTTGCGGCGGGGCACTATCGGTTTTGTCTACCAGTTTCATCATTTATTGCCTGAGTTTTCAGCGGTGGAAAACATCGTGTTGCCGCAAATGATCGCGGGCATTGCGCGACATGAGGCGGAAAGCCGGGCGCGCGCGGCGCTGGAAAGCGTGGGCCTTTTGGCCCGCGCGGACAATCGCCCCGGCAAATTATCCGGGGGCGAGCAACAGCGCGTGGCGATTGCGCGCGCGCTGGCGAACGAGCCGGAACTGTTGATTGCGGACGAACCGACGGGGAACCTCGATCCGGAGACCGCCGAGCATGTTTTTGAAATGCTGCAAAAACTTGTGGCTTCGCGCAAGCTGGCGCTTTTAATGGCGACGCATAATCATGACCTTGCCAAGAAAATGAGCCGCATTGTGGAAATAAGGACCGGGTGCTTGTATCCCAGCAAATAATCGGGAAATTTGCATGGCGAATGAAAAAGTAACCGTCGCATTCAGCTCGATGGCCGCGAGCGCGACAATGGCCATCGGCAAGCTTGTTGTCGGTCTTATGACCGGAAGCTTGGGCCTTTTGTCGGAGGCGTTGCATAGTTTCCTTGATTTCGGCGCAACTGTCATGACGTACATGGCCGTTCGGGTCAGCGACGGTCCTGCAGACGAAAAGCATCCCTACGGCCATGGCAAGATCGAAAGCATCGCCGCGTTGGGCGAAACAGCTTTGTTGTTCTTGACGGCGTTATGGGTTGTTTACGAAGCCGTTCATAGGCTGATATCGGGAAAAATCGAAGTCGAAGCGACGTGGGCATCTATCGCCGTTCTTTTGGCGTCAATAGTTATCGATATATCCCGCGCGCGGGCGTTGAGCCGCGTTGCCAAGAAAACAAACAGTCAGGCGCTTGCGGCGGACGCCTTGCATTTTAGCTCGGACGTTTATGGTTCGGTCGTCGTCCTGATTGGCCTTGGATTTGTGGCCGTCGGCTGGCCGATGGGCGATCCGATTGCGGCTATCGGCGTAGCGTTTTTTATCTGCCATGCCGGATGGAAGATGGGCAAAAGCACGATCGACGTTTTGATTGACGCTGTTCCGGCGGGAGTTACGGCTCGTATCGAGGATATCGTTGCCGGCGTCGACGGAGTTGCAAAGGTTTGCCGCATCAGGGCGCGTCCTGCGGGCGCGGTCATGTTTGTCGATATTGAACTGGCGGTGGCGCGCTTGTGTTCGCTCGTACAAGTTGGGCAGATCTGCGAGAGGATCAGGGAAATTCTTAAGAATGAGATCCCAGAGGCCGAAGTTTCGATATCGACGCAGCCGTTGGCAATGGACACCGAAACCGTTCAGGAGCGCGTGGCGGCCATATCCGGTATGCTTGGCGTCAACGTTCATCATGTTTCCGCCCATAGTTCGAACGGCGCGTTGTCGATTAGCCTCGATCTTGAGGTCGACGGGCTGTTATCTATACAGCAAGCGCATGATATTGCTTCGACTCTTGAAGATGCTGTGCGCAAGGAGTTCGGGGAAACCGCCGAGGTCGATACCCATATTGAGCCGCTTCTTAAAAAAGGACTCGAAGGCAATTTGGTATCTTCCGAAGACTTTGAGGCTATATCCGCGTCGTTGAAAAAGCTGATCGGCGAGAACGGCAATTTTGACAATGTGCATAACGTTCGCATTCACAATACGGAAAACGGCATTATCGTTATCTTTCATTGCGAGGCGGATGCCAAGAAGACGCTTATCGACGTTCATAAATCGATAGACGCGATTGAGCATAAATTGCAGGTTCTTTACGAAAATATCTGGAAGATCACGGCGCATGTCGAGCCGCGTAGGTAATTGGCGCGGGTAATTTTCTTCCCCTTCTTATGCAAGGCGTTCAGAGGTTGGGCCGTCGTTAGTCCCCTTCCTTATAATTATTCCAGCCGCCGCCCAATGCTTCGATCAGAGATACGCTGGCGGTCAGGCGGTTTTGGCGGACGGTCAGCGCCGTTTGCGCGCAGGAAAGGACGGCGTTTTGGGCTGTAATGACGCTGCTGTAGGGTACGATTCCGGTTTTGTATTGGTTCATTGTCAGACGTTCGGCTTCGCGCGCAGCTTTGACGACGGAGGCTTCCGCATCGGCGCGTTCGGCGAGAATGCGCAAGGCGGCTAGATTATCTTCGACTTCCTGAAAGGCCGTTAAGACGGTTTGCCTGTATTCGGCGACTGTTTTATCGTATTCGGCTTCCGCGATGTCGATGCGCGCGCTGCGGGCACCGGCATCGAAAAGCGTCGCGGCAAGCGATGGGCCGTATGACCAAAGACTGCTCGGCGCTTGGAAAAGCTTGTCAAAAACAGCGCTTGAATATCCGTAAGAGCCGGTCAGTGTCAGATCTGGAAACCATGCCGCCGTGGCCACGCCGATATCCGCGTTGGCGGCTGCGACCCGGCGCTCGGCGGCTGCGATGTCCGGCCGGCGTTCGAGCAGAGTTGACGGGATACCGACGGGAATAGTCGCGACGTGCGTCGTTAAGGGCGCGGGCGCAAGCGACAATTCAGCGGGCGTTTTGCCGATCAGGGTCGCGATGACGTGTTCAAGCCGCGCGCGCTCGATTCCGGCGCCAAGAGCTTGTCCTTTGGCGCTGTCAAGTTGTTGCTGGGCCGACATCAAGTCGGCTTTTGAGGCGACGCCGTGGGCGTATCTGTCCCTAACAATGGCATAGGCGCGTTGAAGTCCGTCGACGGTTTTTTCGAGAAGCTTTTTGATTTCGTCTTGCGCGCGAAGATTAAAGTAATTCGCAGCCAAAAGCGTTTGGGCGGACAGCCGCGCTGAGGCTAAATCAGCAGCGCTGGCTTCGGCTGTGGCCTCGTCGCTTTCGACCGTGCGGCGAATGCGGCCCCAGAGGTCGAGACTCCACGAACCGGCGACCGACGCTGTATACTTTGTCGCGTTTGATTTCGGCGCGGCTTTTGAATATGTCCGCGTGCCGCCGCCTTCAAGCGAGAAGGCGGGAAAGAAAGACGCGCTATCGGCGGCCGTTTGCGCGATTGCGGCGCGGTAAGCGGCTTCTGCCGCTTTTAAATTTTGGTTTGAGATGTCGATTTGCGCCTCAAGCGCGTTCAATAAAGGATCGTTAAAAATTTTCCACCAGTCGCCGCGTTTTGCGTCGTCACGCGGAGAGGCTTCTTTCCAATCCTTGGGAAGCTCTTTGTAAGCGGAAGGAACGGATACGTCGGGCCGTTCGTAATCAGGGCCAACGGAGCAGGCACCAAGTAAAAGGATTAGGCCCGACAATGCCAAGTTTTTTCTTATCGAATGCATCGGATACTCCTTTTGTGCCGCGAGTCTATGAACTAACTCTTGATGTTTCAACCGCCGTCGTCCCCGCCTTCGCGGGGATGACGAGGAATGATGGGGGGTAAAAGAGTTCATCGCTTGTTTATATTATGGCAAAACATTGCGGTTTTTGCGTACAAAACGGTCTAGGAAAAGATAAACGACTGGCGTTGTGTAAAGGGTCAAAAGTTGGCTGACGATAAGGCCGCCGACGATGGCGATGCCTAAAGGTCGACGCATTTCGGAGCCTTCGCCTGTTCCCAAAACCAAGGGCAGGGCACCGAACAGGGCCGCTGTGGTTGTCATCATGATCGGGCGGAATCGCAAAAGGCAAGCTTGCGTAATCGCCTCGCGGGATGAGATGTTCAGACGGCGCTCGGCGTCGATGGCAAAATCGATCATCATGATGGCGTTCTTTTTGACGATGCCGATTAAAAGAAATACCCCTATCAGGGCGATAATGCAAAATTCGGTGTTAAAGGCCATTAAGGCCAAGACAGCGCCGACACCTGCGGAAGGGAGCGTCGAAAGAATGGTCAATGGGTGGATAAGGCTTTCATACAGGATTCCCAGCACGATATAGACGGCTAATAGAGCGGTCAAAATCAGAATGGGTTCGTTTTTAATTGAATCCCTGAACATTTTTGCGCTGCCTTGAAAGCTGCCGTGTATCGAGGCCGGCACGCCGATATCGAGCATTGTTTTTTCAAGAGCTTTCGTCGCGTCGCCGAGCGATTTTCCGGGTTCAAGATTGAACGATACGGTAATGGCCGGAAAATGCCCCTGATGATTGACGGAAAGAGGCGCGGCACCGGGTCCGTAGCTGCTGAAAGCTGAAAACGGGATCATCGCGGCGGAAGACGAGCTGACGGCCGCGCCGGTCGATGTGCCTGATCGACCGACAGAGGCAATCTTATTGGCGTTCAAATTGCGCAACAATGCGCCGGAGGATGTATCCGAGACTCCAGACAGCGAAGCGGTCGCTTGCGTGCCGCTGACGTTTCCGCCCGACGTGCTGGCAAACAGAAAGTCAAGAACTTGCGGGCTCTGCGAATATTCCGGCGAGACTTCCATGACGACATGGTATTGATTGGCGGCCTTGTAGATGGTCGAAACCTGCCGTTGGCCGTAGGCGTCATACAAGACGTTGTCAATATGCGTTACGCTCAGGCCATAACGCGCGGCGGCGTCGCGGTCGATAATAATATCGGTTTCTAGGCCGCTTTCTTGCTGGTCGGTGTTGACGTCAAGGATGCCCGGCGCGCGACGAAGGGCTTCGGCGATTTTTGGCGCCCAAAAGCGGAGTTCTTTTAAATCGCTGCCTTGCAGCGTGTATTGATACTGGCCGCCGCCCGATCTTCCTCCCATGCGAATGTCTTGAACCGTTTGAAGAAAAAGCGACGCGCCTGCGACTTCCTGCAAGTTTTTACGTAGGCGTCCGATGACTTCGTCCGACGAAATTTTGCGATCTTCAAGGGGTTTGAGCGAAATATGCATAAACCCGCTGTTGATTTGACCGCCTCCCGTAACGGCAAGAGAGTTTAGAACGGCAGGATCGGCTTTCACGATATCGGCAAATTGCTGCATCTTGTCCTTCATCATGCGGAAGGAAATACTTTGGTCGGCTTGGACGCTCCCCATTAGCTGGCCCGTATCCTGCTGCGGGAAAAAGCCTTTTGGAATCTTAATGAACAAATAAACGTTAAGGCCTATCGTCGCTAATAAGATCAGAAGAACAATCCTCTTGTGATTCAGAGCCAAGCTTAACGAAGCGATATAGCCGTTTTTCATGCCGTTTATGATGCGGTCGGCGATGCGGAAAATGCGCGAAGTCGACGGCTTATAGTTCGATTTCAAGATATACGCGCACATCATCGGGGTTACGGTTACCGAAACGGCCAGAGATACAAGGATGGCGGCCGAAAGGGTTACGGCGAATTCGCGGAACAGGCGTCCCAAAATGCCTCCCATCAGCAATATGGGAATGAAAACCGCGACAAGGGACAGGCTCATCGACAAAACGGTAAAGCCTACCTCGCGCGATCCGCGCAATGCGGCTTGAAGCCGCGACATTCCAGCCTCGCGATGGCGCGCCACGTTTTCTAGGACGACAATCGCGTCATCAACGACGAAGCCCGTGCTGACAACAAGCGCCATGAGCGAAAGATTGTTCAGGCTGTAGCCCATCATGTACATGATCCCGAATGTGCCGATCAGCGATACGGGAACGGCGACGGTCGGAATTAACGCCGCGCGGGCGTTGCGCAAAAAAACGAAAACGACGCCGATGACAAGAGCGACTGCGATCAATAGTGTTTTTTCAACGTCGTTCAAGGATGCGCGAATGGTCGTCGTGCGGTCGACGACGATCGCCAGATCGACAGCGGGCGGAATAGAGGCCTGAAGCTGGGGAAGCTCTTTTTTTATGCGGTCGACTGTCGCGATGATGTTCGCGCCCGGTTGGCGCGAGATTATAACCGGCACGCAGGGCTTGCCGTTATAAAGGCCCTGATTGCGCAGGTCTTCGACCGAATCCTCGACCCTTGCAAGATCGCTAAGGCGCACCGGCGATTCGTTGCGATAAGCGACGACGAGGGGCCGATAGCCGTCGGCGTTTCCGACTGTGTCGTTTGTATATATCTGGAATCTCTTGCCGTCGCTTTCAAGCGCGCCTTTGGGGCTGTTTGCATTTGTCGCGGCCAGAGCGGCGCGAACATCTTCGAAACCAATGCCGTATTTAAACAAAGCCTGAGGGTTTAGCTCGACGCGCACTGCCGGAAGCGATGCGCCGCCCAGCGTGACTTGGCCGACGCCTTCGACTTGAGAAAGCTTCTGTTGAATGACGGTCGAGGCTACGTCGTAAATTTGCCCCGTTGTCATGATGTCCGAAGTTAGGCCAAGAATAAGAATGGGCGAGTCGGCAGGATTGACTTTGCGGTAAACCGGGTTGCTGCGCAGTCCATATGGCAGATCGGCGCGCGCGGCGTTAATGGCGGCTTGAACGTCGCGAGCCGCGCCGTCGATGTCGCGATTCATGCCGAATTGAAGAATGACGCGGCTGGAGCCTTGACTGCTCGACGATGTCATTTCCGTTACGTCGGCGATTTGACCTAAATGCCGCTCTAGCGGCGTCGCGACGCTGGTTGCCGCCGTTTCGGGGCTTGCGCCCGGAAGATTGGCCATGACAAAAACGGTCGGAAAATCAACTTGAGGCAATGGCGAAACGGGCAAAAGAAAAAAAGCGACACATCCCGCCAGCGTCACGCCAAGCGTTAAAAGAACCGTGGCGACCGGACGCGCGATGAATGGAGCCGCGATGTTCATAAGGCGTCCTCGTCCGGCAAGGGCATAACGCCGCTTGCGCTAAAGCCGAAGCGCCGCGACAGGTTGTCGAAGGCCAGATAAATGACGGGCGTCGTGAAAAGCGTCAAAAATTGACTGACGATCAGGCCGCCGACAATCGAAATTCCCAAGGGATGGCGAAGTTCTGACCCGACGCCCGTGCCGAGCATAAGAGGCAATGCTCCCAGCAGCGCAGACATAGTCGTCATCAAAATGGGGCGAAAGCGCAGCAGGCAGGCTTGATATATGGCCTCGCGCGGCGTTTTGCCTTCCTTGCGCTCGGCGTCGAGCGCAAAATCGATCATCATGATGGCGTTCTTTTTGACGATGCCGATCAGAAGGATAATGCCGATTATCCCGATAACGCCGAGATCTTTGCCCGCAACCATCAGCGCAAGCAGCGCGCCGATTCCCGCCGAGGGCAGGGTCGACAGAATGGTGATGGGGTGAATATAGCTTTCGTAAAGAATGCCTAAAACAATATACATCGTTACGATGGCCGCTAGGATCAAAAGCAGCTGATTGACGATTGACGCGCGAAAAGCGAGCGCGGCGCCTTGAAATCTCGTCATGACGCTCAGCGGCATGCCGATTTCCGCTTCGGCGCGTTCGATAGCCTCGACGGCTTGGCCTAAAGAGGCTTCGGGCGCGAGGTTAAAGGAAATCAGCGCAGACGGAAATTGTCCCATGTGGCTGATTTGAAGCGGCGCGACGCGTTCCGAGATCTTCGCGACGCTACGGATCGGAACCTGTCCTCCGCTCGAAGACGGCAAATGAATCGCGGTTAAGGATGCCGTTTCAGGATTGGCTTCCAATATGACGCGATATTGGTTCGACTGCGTAAATATTGTCGAGACGATGCGTTGCCCGAACGCGTCGTAAAGAGCGTTGTCAACCGAGGCCAAAGAAATGCCAAACCGCGCCGCCGCGTCTCTGTCGACGTCAACATAATAGGACGGCCCTTGCTCTTGCGCGTCGCTTGCGACGTCTTGGATTTCGGAAAGTTTTTGCAGCCGCTCGACGAGAACGGGGACCCACCGCGCTAATTCGTCCGGATCGGCGTCTTCAAGCACGAATTGATACTGTGTCCGGCTGACATTTGTGTCGATGGTCAAATCCTGAACCGGTTGCATGAAAAGTTTGATGCCGCTGACAGATGAAACGTCTTTTTGAATGCCGCGAACGATGTCGCCAATGCTTCCGCGACGTTCGGCGTGCGGCTTAAGGTTAATTAAAAAACGCCCGACGTTAAGCGTCGCATTCGTTCCGTCGACGCCAATAAACGACGAAAGGCTTTCGACATCCTTGTTTTTTAAAATAGCTGCCGCCAAGGCCTGTTGGCGTTCAGCCATCGCCGCAAAGGATACGGATGCCGGAGCTTCGGAAATTCCTTGAATATGGCCGGTGTCTTGCGTTGGGAAAAAGCCCTTGGGAATAACGATATAGAGCGCGACAGTTAAAATAAGCGTTCCAATAGCCACGGCCAAAGTCAGCCGCGCATGCTTAAGCACGACAGTCAGCATGCGCCCATATCCCGTAATCAAGCCGTCAAACCAAGCTTGCATCGCGCGACTAAGGGCAGATTCCTCTTCGATCTTTCGCGGGCGCAGGATCTTGGCGCACATTGTCGGCACAAGCGTCAGCGAAACGACGGCGGAAATTAAAATGGTCACGGCCAGCGTAATGGCAAATTCGCGGAACAGCCTTCCGACGACGTCGCCCATAAACAAAAGCGGAATCAAAACCGCAATCAAAGAAACGGTTAGCGATACAATCGTAAAACCAATTTGTTTTGAGCCTTTCAAGGCGGCGTCTAGCGGAGAGTCTCCTTTTTCGATGTAGCGTGAAATATTTTCAATCATCACAATCGCGTCGTCGACGACAAAACCGGATGCGATTGTTAAGGCCATCAGGGATAAGTTGTTCAGGCTAAACCCCGCCAGATACATGACCGCAAATGTGCCGATCAGCGACAGCGGCACGGATAGGCTAGGGATGATTGTCGCCGGAACGTTGCGCAAAAAGACGAATATGACCATGACGACTAGCGCGACGGCTAGGACAAGCTCGAACTCGACGTCGCGGACCGAGGCGCGAATTGTTGTCGTGCGGTCTGTCAGGACAGAAATATCGATGGCTTGCGGCAGGGAAGCCTTCATCTCCGGCAGCAGGGCTTTGACGTTATCGACGACTTCGATGACGTTTGCGCCGGGCTGCCGTTGAACATTGAGAATGATGGCTGCAGAGGTGTTCATCCACGCGCCGAGATTGACGTTTTCCGGCCCGTCTACGATCTGCGCGACGTCGCCAAGCCGGACGGGCGCGCCGTTTTTATAAGCAAGGACGATATCCTTGTATTCTTGCGCGCTTTTTAGCTGATCGTTGGCGTTGATCGCATGGTTGCGCAAAGGACCATCAAAGCTTCCCTTGGGAATGTTGACGTTCGCGTTGTTGATCGTTGTGCGCAAATCGTCAAGGTTCAGCCCATAGCTCGCCAAGGCCTCGATATTGGCGCGAACGCGAATGGCGGGGCGTTGGCCGCCGCTGACCCGGACAAGCCCGACACCCGGAAGCTGCGAGATTTTTTGGGCCAGTCGCGTGTCGGCCAAGTCTTGCACTTGCGTCAAAGGCATCGTCTTTGACATGACGGCCAACGTCAAAATCGGCGCGTCGGCGGGATTGACCTTGGCATAGATAGGCGGCGCCGGAAGATCTGACGGCAAAAGATTGCTGGCCGCGTTGATGGCCGCTTGAACTTCTTGTTCCGCAATGTCGAGGCTCAGGTCTAGATCGAATTGCAGCGTCAGAACGGACGCTCCGGCCGAGCTAACGGACGACATCTGCGTCAGCCCGGGCATTTGCCCGAACTGGCGTTCCAACGGGGCCGTGATGGATGCCGTCATGACCTCAGGGCTCGCGCCCGGATAAAACGTCTGCACCTGAATCGTCGGATAATCGACCTGCGGCAGCGCCGATAGCGACAGGAATTTAAAGGCGACGGCTCCGGCCAGTAAAATCGCCGCCATAAACAATGACGTTGCGACAGGCCGCAAAATAAAAGGGCGGGAAGGGTTCACGGCGTTTTCCTATTTTCCCTCCTTGTTTTCGGCGGGAAGCAAAACTTTGCTTCCTTCGCGCAGCTTGTCCGCGCCGTCGATAACGACTTTGTCGCCGATGGATATGCCGTCGACGACCGAAACGTTCTCGCCGTCCGTCGGCCCAAGTTTGACCGAGCGCACCGAGACGGCATTGTCGGAAGAGATCAGGTAGACGAACGTACCCGGAATGCCGCGTTGAATGGCCGCATGCGGCACCAGCGTTATGTCGCGGAGCGTATCGAGAAGAATCCTGACATTGACGAACTGGTTGGGAAACAAAAGGCCGTCTTCGTTTTCGAACTGCGCGCGCAGCTTAAAGGTTCCGGTGCTTGTGTCGATTTGGTTGTCCATTGAAACAACTTTGCCCGTCGCCAGTTTGGTCGTCTGTCCGCGGTCATAGGCGGCGACTTCGATAGGCGTTTCGGCCTTCATGCGCTTGACCACGGACGGAACGTTGTCTTCCGGCAGCGTAAAGATAACATCGATGGGCTGCGTTTGCGCCAGCGTGACGATGCCGTTTGTATTGCTTGTCTGAACGTAATTGCCGACATCGACTTGCCGAAGCCCGACGCGCCCGGAAATTGGCGCCGTGATACGGCAATAAGCAAGGTTCAGTTTGGCCGCGTCGATATCGGCTTGATCCGAGTGCACTTGCCCTTTGTATTGTTGAACGAGCGAGGATTGTGTGTCGACTTGCTGACGAGAAATTGAATCATGTTTCACCAGTTTTTGAAAGCGCGCCAAATTAAGTTCTGCGTCTTTAAGCAGCGCCTGATCTTTTAAGAGCTTTCCTTCGGCTTGGGCCAAGGCGATTTCGTAAGGGCGCGGATCGATCTGAGCAAGAAAATCGCCTTGACGCACTGTCTGCCCTTCCTGAAACCCGATTTCCGTCAGTTGCCCGTCGATTTGCGTGCGAACCGTCACAAAAGCGGGAGGAGTCACCGTTCCAAGCGCGTTTAACGTCACGTTCAAATCGCCCTTGCGGGCGATAGAAGCCGCAACGGGAATTGGACCGCGATCGCCGCGCATGGCACCGGGGTTTTTGGCCTCATGGGGACGAAAGACGATCCATGCCGCGGCTCCGGCAACAAGGAGAAGCGACAAAAAAAGAATCACACGTTTAAGCATCGGGACGTCCGATCATAAAAACAGGAAACTCCTTCCCCGCGGCGGGGGAAGGAGAAATAACCACCGGCGCGGAGGAGGGAATAACGCCGGATATAACGTCGCCTAAGCCTTAAGACTTACGGCGCGAACCTCTTGATATCTCTTTTTCGACGCGATCATTAAGATTTTCGGTATCGCGTAGAATAGTCTTTGTGTCGTAAGAGCGATCCAGCAGGGATTTACGCAGATCGTCGATGCGAGCTTCGATTTTTCTCAGCTTCGACGATGCGTTCCGCCTGTTCAGATCGATAGCCGAGAAGTCCGCCGAAATGTCATTAAGGGTACGATAATCTTCGTTCCGTTGCGACGGCGTTAGTGGCTGTGGCGGCGTTAACGGCACAGGCGCATTCGGCGGCGTCAAGATCTGAGGCTGTTGTTGCTGGTATTGCGGTTGGTACTGTTGCTGCTGCTGATACTGCGGCTGGTATTGCTGCTGATAATACGGTTGATATTGTTCCTGTTGCTGATATTGCTGCTGATAATGAAACGATTGCGCTTGTTCAGGAACGCCGTCTGCGCCCAACCGTTGCCACGGCGCGAAGCAGCGCGGAACATTTGGATAATATCCTTGAGGGTTCGGGCAGTACCAGTATTGGACATCCGGTCCGTTCGGATAGGTATATCCGCCGATGGTTGGGGGCGTATAGGGATCCGGGTACGGATAAACGGGTTCGGGATAATAATACCAAATATTGTCGACGATCCACCAATAGCCCAATCGACTGTTGTGATGGCCGTGAAACCAACGTCCGGCTTTCCAGTTTTCAAAACTATGATGGTGATAACGAATGGGTTTGTTATATCCGGGCCCATAGCCTTGCGCCACGGCGGGAACGCTCGCGGAAATTGCGAAAAAGGGGAGGGCGGCCAAAAGTAAGCGAATTTTCATATATGCCTCGATATGTCTTGTTCAAATGCTTGCCGCCAATCTTAGCATAGGAAATGTTGCAAACCCAACACGATAATTACTCGCATGTTTGGTTAAAATCCTTCGCAGGCGAATATAATTATTTTTTTTGTTGAAATAGTCAGAAAGAAAAATATAACCCCTGTGTAAGGTTAACATTGTTTTCTATGGAAAATCCTTGCCGTGTCGTCTTTATTGCCTCCTTTTTCATCAACGGTATTTAATGGCACAGATCGCCACACATGGGTTGTTTTGACCGAGGCAGAGACGGCAAAGCTATCAAACCGCTGGCACCGGGTCATCAAGCAGAATATGCGTTTTCTTGGAAAGTCGATGGTTTTGGGCGGATTTCTTGCGTGTGCAACGAAAGAAATATGTATGAGAACGGCCGATACGATGCCGCATATCGGAACCATGCTTCCGACGATTTCAGTAGGTTCGTTTTGCGCGGTCATGGGGTTGTGGGCTTTATACGGCCACTTGCGCATGAAAGATACGATGGTGGTTGCTCAAATTTTGCTAGAGGAAGGAAAACGGCCCGTAATGCCGGTTCCATGGATATTTAAGACGTCGGTAAGCATTGACCGGCAGCCAAGCCGGAGCAATTGTAGTCGAGAGGGGACAACGTTTTACAAAACGCCGAAGAGGTAAGAAAGCAGTCTTGACTCCCCATAGCTTCCTGCCTTATCAGTGCCGCTTCCGAAGAGTGGCAGCGTAGCTCAGCGGTAGAGCAGGGGAATCATAATCCCTTGGTCGGGGGTT
>CAYVBP010000025.1:0-20462 GCA_964449155.1 uncultured Rhodospirillaceae bacterium
TTAGTTTTTGTTCAAGCCCAATAACGGGACTGGTTGTTGTGGGAACTAAATAATGATTAAGCTTTTCAATAAAGCCAGAAAAAGATGTATCATTCACATATTCTTCTTTGATTTTTTCCGCCATCTCACGAAAAGAAGTTTTTTTCGGGAGAACTTTGTAAATATCTCCTCCGGCAATATCTCCCTCTGCATAGTTCCCTTCTAGGGTGTTTCCTGTCATGATCTCTCTCTATTTTTTATAAATATTTCCGCCCGCAATATCTCCACCTGCTTGATTGTTTTTCAATGTGTTCTTGCTGGTGGATTTGCTTGTTTTATTGATAACAAACCTAAGGGTAATCCCCGCACCAGTAATTAGGCCTAGAATTCCCAAAATCAATTTGATGTAGTCTGTTGTTTGGCTGTCCATTTGCATCTACTCCGCTAGAGAATGATTAGAACAAGGTTCTTTTTACAAGCCACATTCTACCTATGGTTTATGCGTGATCTTTTGTCAAAGAATCGATGCGCGTTTCCTATATATTGGAAAATGTCTTAGTAGTCCCCTGAAGTGATATAAGTGTAGTCTTTGCATGACAGAAGAAATGAGAAATTAGCCAAAATCAATACGTTATCTTGTGCTGGTTCCTTCTGCCGTTCTGGTTGGCTGAGACACTGCGACATTGGTATAAATTTTGATAGCATTATTAGCCTGTTCTATCGCCGCGATAAGAAGCTTCCGTTCCTCAAATATATGATCATTAAACGCCCGTTGTTCTTGCGGAAGCGAGGCGTTTTCTCGTCCGATGCTTTGTCGATCAAGTCCTACGGTAAAAACCGCATGATAGGATAGCGACGCATTTCTAAATGCCTTATCATGCATCGCCTGAAGCTCGCTTCTTCCGTCTGTGGCGCAAGTCCCGGTCGTTCCGTCAGCGAATGTGTATTTTTGGTCGCCGTCGATGTAGCCTATGGCGGCGTCGGCTGTGCATCCGACCTTCTGTAAAACATAGGCGTCTTTGTAGGCTTGGTTGACGTATTGGCCGTATTGCATGCGTTCAGACAGAAGCGTCATACACGTATCGTAGGCTGCGCTTGCCGCTGCTTGCATGTCGGCATAGGCGTCGATGAGAAGAACATCTTGCGGTAGTTTTCCGTTTGAGGCTTGTGGAGCAGGGGGGAGCCTTGACGTTATGCGTTGACAGAAGCGAAGGGCTGCGACAAAGGGCATATATTTTTCTTGGGTCGGGATGGGGATTTGTTGGTAGACGCCGTTTGTCGGGAGGCTGAAGTTTGGGGGTACAGGGAATTGCAAAGCCCCAAACAAAGCGGCTGGCGATAGGTCGGCACGTTCCCATCGGCCGCTCCATTTTGATGTGCAGCCGAGGGCTTTGTTTATGGAAGCTTCCGTTTGTTTGTCTCCGACGCAGGGGGCGAGGCCGGATTCTAATCCGGCTTTGATGTCTTTTGCGTGCGCTGAGGAGTCGGTCGGGCGGGATGCGCCGCCGTTCGATAAAGCTTGGGCGATACTGGCGTTGATTTTTGAAAGCTCCGAAGACGCTGCTGCGCTTTGGGCTATGCGGCAGGCGCTGTAGGTTTTGGGCATGTCGTGTTGAACGGCAATATTTTGGGCGGTAGCAACATCGACATTTGTTCGATTATTTGCGCTAGCAGTGTCGGTGTTCATTTCTGCGATCATCGTTTGCAGATAGGTTCCGGCCTGAGTAATGGCCGTTGACCATGACGTTTGAAGCTCTTTTAATACATCGTGAATTTGATCCCATGCGTGCATGGCTGTTGTTTGTGCCTCTACGACGGGATCGGAAACAACATCATAGGCTTGGGCATGGGGCGGTTCAAAGAAAGCTGCTAAACAGGCGATGCCATATATGAGTTTCTCGTGCATGGCTTTCTCCTATTGCTGATATTGATAATAGGTGTAGATCGACGCGGAGGGTGCGACGAAGCCTGTCATTGTGCTGTATTCAAAACTGCCGGAGCATGACAGGGCGTTGAATGTCGGCGTTTCCACGGACAGGCTAAAATTTGGCAATGGCAGACAGATTTTTGACATGTTCAGAACAGAGCCTTGCGCCGATGTAATCGTGTCCAAGGCTGCGCTGCATGTGTTTTGAACGATGCTGTTGATAATTGAAGCGTTCAGCGAATTTCCTGCGCTTAATGGATTTTGATGGTTGGGAAGGCTCGCAATCGTGTTTGTCAGTTTTTGCACGCAGGAACTCATGGCAGAGGCGATAGGGTATTGCGTACTGATCGTATGGGCGTGGGCCAAAAGGTCTTGTTCAAAGGCTGAGCGATTGTTTTGAACGTATTGATCGAACTTTCCATCGTCGCACATATGGGCGATGGCGTCGGCGGTCGAGGCTGTAGCTGGGGAGGAGGCTAAAACAATCGCTAAGGCCAACATGGGAGGCAGAAGAGGATACCTCGGTTGAATGCTTCTAAGGTATTTTGCTCTGGCAATAAGGTATTGGCGGATTCGTATACAGATGACGATGCGTTCGATGATTGCGCCGATGATGATGCCCGTAAACAAGCCGATACACGTTGCGTAAAACGGCGTTCCGACATAGCCGCCTGTGTATTCGACAAAGTTCTTGAGAACGATGGCCCCAATTCCAGCAATGACGATCTCTCGATAGGCCCGCATGAAAGAAAGCGTGCTGCCAAGCGCGACTCCGCAGAGGAATCCGGGGAAGCAAGAAAGTAAAAAGAGAAATGTATTGGACATAATAAATCCCTTTCAAAATTACAGACCAAGCGTGTGCAATAACGATTTTGTCAAACGGCCCTGAGAACGAGGCCGCGTCGGAAATGACTGAACAATCCAAACGCATCGAGCCTTTGAACAAGCAATTTGCGCCGATAGCTCGGACACGGTTTTAAAAAGTTCCTGTTTGGAAAGCTTTCTCGGCGCAGGAATGTTTTTGAGCAAGGCATAGCTTTTCATGGATTCCTCCACTTGTTCCATTTGCAGCGGCAAATCGGCGAGAAATATGTTCCGTCGCCGTTTTCTCTTTCGATTTCGAGAAACTCGGTCATGCCGTTTGCGTCGCCGCAGGTTGTGTTGAAAAGGATTTCTTCTAAAATCGCCGCCATCTGTTCGCCCCATTCGGCGGCAATAGCTTCGCAGGCGTCATCGGGTGGCATGTCGATATAACGGCCTATGGCTTTCGCAACGGCCATGTCGATATAGCGGCTGAAGGTCGAGAGTTCCTTCTGCATGGGACACCTCAAATTTTTAGAAGTATTATCGGGGAACGCACACGATGAATGTGTTGTTGATTGGGAACGGTCCGACTACGAGAAAATAGGCGCTTCCAAATTCCTTGCACCTGCACGATGCTGTCGTACCGCCGTTTGTCCCCGGACAATCCCAAGTGCTGTAAGGAAACCTGCCCATTTCCCACGGTAAATGCCTTCCTGAAGGTCTGGGTGCTTGATATGTATTGGTTGCAGGAGCCGGGGATGCGCAGCCAAATCGGGGCAATTCTTCAAACGTATTGTTGTAATATCCTGTATAGACACGGGTAAAGGCCGCGCATGCGCCATCGGTTTTTGTTGCGCAATCTGATAGAGAAACGCAGCTTCCCGCCGTGTTCACAAATTCAGACTGTACAAACGATCCCCATTCCTCCTGCGAGGCGACGGGAACGGCGACATTAAAGGTGCATGCGTTCGCGACTTTCTTGCATGATGGCGACGGGTTTGGAAATGTCGGCGATATCGTTTGCGTCGTTCCGGCGTCAACCTCCGGCTCTATACAGTCGGGCGTTGAAGGGGAGTCCAAACACGAAGCTTGTGCGCTGCCGACAAATGCAAGAAACCCCGCTCCTAAAATCGAGAAGCTTTTCATGGGCGGCCTCCTTTAAGGGCGAGTTGCAGCTTTTCGACTTCGCCCAAAAGATAGTCGTTTTGGGCCTTCAGTTCCCGTATAGCCTCAATAACAGGCGCGATAAGACTGTCATATTCGACGGATTTAATACCGGATGCGTCTGAATGAACGATATTTGGGAAGGTTTGAGCAACGTCTTGCGCGATAACGCCCATATCTTCGTTCTGACTGCTGTTCCATCGGAATTCTACGCCATGAATGGCAAGGAGGCGTTCGAGGGCGTTTTCAACTGGGCGAATATTTGCTTTCAGACGGATGTCCGAAGCATGATCGTAATACAATGCTCGCATGCTTCCGTTGATATTGGCGTTTCCGGTTGCGGTGAATCCTCCGGTGACATTAAGGCCAGAGGTCGTCCATGTGCCGATATATGTCGATCCGCCATTGACGAAGAAGGGGATAGTATCTCCTGTCGCGCCGAAACCATTAGCGAGGCATGGGGTGTTTATAAGAAGAACCAGAAGGCCCATAGAGGCGGCTGAAAGGTTTTTCATCGGAATGTCCTTTCTGAAAATGATTTAAAAATTTGAGCGAATTAAATTTCCGGCCCACGATTGGGCTTCGGTGGACTGTGATATTTGGTCAAAGACATATTCTTAAACTTGCTGAAATACAGTCCCCGCACTGGGTATTTAGAGGTAAAACCTGTAGGCGAACCAGTCTCGCCTAAAGACTGACTGATAAAAAAATTGGTAACGGCAACTTTCCCGGTAAGTTTCGCCATATCGTTGAAATCCGTCGCCTTGTCCGGCCTGTTGATGCCAAAGACGGGGGCGAGGACTTTACCGTCCACGGCAAGAGCGGCCTCTGTGGATTTTGTCATGCCGGGGTTGCCGTTGGTCATATGATCGTCGTCGGCGCAGAGGATAATGCGAGATTCCGGATATTTTTCTCGGAATGTCTTTGCGACGCCCATGAGGTTTCCGGCATTGAAGGCGACAATAACGGGAAGTCGCGTAGCCTCATGAACGGTTGCGGCTGTGGCGTATCCTTCGGCTATTAGGATGATCTCGCCTTCAACCTTGCCAAGCGGAAAATAGCATCCTTGCATCTTGCCCCCGGAAAGAAACCGTTTTTCGCCTTCGCCGGAGATAAGCTGGAGCGATTGCGTTTCCCCGCTTTCGTCGATCATCGGGATAACAAGCAAGCCTTTCCATTCCCGAATCCCGTAAGCCTGTACGTTTTTGGAGACGAGATAAGGATGATTGTTGTGGGCTAAGGTCGAAAACCCCAATATGCCGTGAGCCTTGCGTTTTGCCTCGGCGCGACGATCCGAAAGATCGCGTTCACGTTCCGATCTTAGCCGTTGTTGCTTTGCCTTAAAGGTTTCTTCTTCCTCCGGCGAAAGCTCGCGGCCAATATTCGCTTTCCAAGCTTTGACCACTTGCCCGGAACGGAAATCTCCGAAAGCGCCGTTAGGAATATCGTCCTCAAAAAAGATATACCATCCAGCGTCATCCTTCGGCTTCCCGCTGCTCGAAAACCGATGAATCTTCCCGTCGCCAATAACAATAGGCGGTGGAACAAGGTCTTTCTCGGCTATGGCTTTACGAAACTGTTCAACAGGGCTTGTCGGTAAAACATAAGGGATAGACATGAATACCTCCCTTTGAAAATTGAGAAACGAAATTTTTTGCAATAGAAAATCGATTAATGAATACAGGTGATAATTTCTTCTTCGTCCTCGTCGTGCCTGTTCTTTTCAACAATCCACGGGGCAAAGAGATAGTGATTTACTCTTCTAGCTTTAAGAACGGGGGGAACAAGAACGCGAACCTCAAGCCCACGCTCTGTTACCTCGATTTTTGCGTAGACGGCGATAGCCTTGCCGCATCCGTCATATCCGACAACCAGTCGGTGCAAGACGTGATCGTGCAAGTATTCTGTCGCTGGCGATGGCGTTTTTCTGCGCCGATCAAACGTCGCAACGCCGATAACGGAATGTCCGACCGAATCCGTCTTTGCCGTTATATGAAATCCCCCTTCGTCGGTGATCCAAACGCAACCGATTTCTTCCGCTTGCATGGGCAATGACATGATTAGTTCCTCCTTTGTTGAATGATTTTCATTAAACGGCGGGCAAATCGGCCGACGAGCGTCTCCCAATCGGCAAATGCAGTTTCCAAGCTGCTTGCTTGAGGCCCGGTAAAGCCGCAATCGCGACAGGCAAGATGAAAAAATGGTTTTTGAGAAAACGGACTATGCAGTAGGACAACATTGAGTTGCCTTGCTCCGCAATTTGGACAAATGAGGGAATGCGCTCCGTGCCGATAGTGTTTGAGCAAAAGGGAGGCGATAGGAATGGTCAGCGTCATGGCTGCTCCTTTCTTCTGGCGGTTAAAAACAGGTGGATTAAAAGAGCCAACGCTTGGTCGGTTTGTTCCGAAGGTTCGGAAAACGCTTAATCAGCGCATCGTAAAAGCACTTTGCGGCCTCTTCAGTGTTGCATGCGCAAAGGATTTCGGCGTTTTCAAGCCCGCCGACAGGGGCATAACGCCCATAGACCGCCCAAAACGTCGCTATCTCCGGCGAGCAGGGCCATATTACGGCGCGTTCGTTCGGCGTCTGTCCGATAGCGCGGGAGGGGCGTACCGCGATTTCTGTAAAATCTTTAAGCCGCGTCGCCCACCATGAAATAAGCGGTTTGTTGGAAGAAACGGTCGGAATGTATTCGTCGTGATAGTACATAACGAACCTCTTCTTTCAAAATGAATGATCGAAAAGGCTTCGCAGACAAGGGATCGAAGCGAAGACGCATAAAAAATTCCGCCGCAATCTCTTGCGCGGAATATTGCAGTCCATGTTTCGATGCTGTTTGTGAGCGGAGCAGGGGCCAATAAAAAAAAGCCCCCGGAAAATCTCTCGGAGGCTTGGCTCTTCGGGGCGTTCTTCTCTCTTCCCCCACGTCTTGCGACGGTAACACAACTATAGGGGCAAAACGTACCCAAAGTCAAGAGAAAAATACAAGAAAATTACTTACAGGTAATGCAAATTACCTTATGGACATATCTAAGCCATTCTATCATTTGTGGATTTGACCTGAATGGGCATCTGAAAAAATATTTTTTGAAGCCGTGTTTCGGAACTGGATTAGGCTGAAAATTCTCGGATTTAAAGCAAAAAGCCGTTGGTTTTGCTCAACGGCTTTTATTGCCTATTGTTTCTTGCCAACCATGCCCCATTTCTCGCCCAAGATTTGCAGGGTTTTCCGCAAACGCAGTATTTTCTTAGTCGTTCCTGCGCTTTGGTTGTAGACGCACACTGAAATAACGATTTCACGCTGGTAACTATTCAGGCTATCAAAGGCGATTTTTAGAAGCTTATTTCCGTTAATCCTCGATATAAAGGGGTCTTGAAGGTCGCCATGAGAGCCTGTATCCGCAGTTTTGACCTTAAGGACAGAGCGTAAGTATTCTCTCCCAAATTTCTCCCCAACATCGCATTCGATCTCGGTAATAAAGTTTCTCCAGAGGTAATGTTCAAGAACGCTTGAAAACTTTGCTCTATGGCGTCTTGTATAGATTGTGTTTCCGTCTCTTTCGTGGATAGTTTCAATGATTATGCCGCCGTTTTGGTTCTGCCGTTCTTTCGTTGTCATTGTCCCTTGGCGGTAAATAGGCTCCTCAGTCATTTTCACCCCCAGCCTTTGTTTGGGGAGGAGGATTCAGATAGACTAAACGGGGCAGGTTTGAAAAATACGCATAAGTAATCATTTTGCTCTCCTATTGTTAAGGCTTCGAGTTATTTGATGCCTGTTGAAATAATTGGGCTTAGGAATACTTTGAGCATGATGTTTGTTTAATAAAAATTAACAATGTTTCGTGTATTTTGTATCAGTTCGAGGGTATAAATCGCCTCAATATGACAATTTCTATTTATCGCACAACATGTTGAAAGTAACAAGCAAAAAGTGTATATCTATTTCATGTGTTATACCATAGGTTGAAAATGAAATATTAGGGCGGGTGGATATCGTCGGATTTATAGCGGTTTTATTCAGTTTTATGATTATTATATTTTGCGCTCCGAAAAGAAAAAATTACTTATGTGTAATTTGTTGATGATTTTTTATTTGCTTTCATGTAAAATTTGGTTACAAAGATGTTAGGCATATTTGAAGACATTGGGAGATATGGAAATGAATAAGAAAACGCGGACGAAAGCTTTAAAATCCTCGAATAACCTCAAAGAACTTCTGAAAGAGAAGCATATCAACGCGCGTGAACTCGCCGAGAAAATCGGCACATCTGCCCCTCATATGAGCCGCCTCATCAATGGCAAATGCCCCCTTACGACCGAATGGCTCCTTAAAATTTCCGGTGCATTGGACGTTCCGACAACTGAAGTTGCTGGTGTCGAAGTGGACAAGCGTATCATGGCCTCGTGCGACGACATGCTGCTTGGCGCGATTATCGGCTGGCTTGTCGAAGCTGGCCGCAAGTATAAGGTCGAATTTACGCCCAAAGAAACAGGGGCATTAAGCAGTTTTATCTATAAAAAGGCCGTATCTACATCCATGCCCTTCGATGAAGTCAAAGACATGACGTTTTTGGCCGTCGAGATGAGGAAAATGTTTGGATGCTAAACTAGCCACAAGAACCTACTTAATATCCGATGTTTTGGAGCGTAGGGCGTATAGGACGGTTGCATTCTGGGTGGGGGGGGATTGTAGTAATCTTGAGTTTGCTTCGGACGCCATATTTGTGTATAGGTGCTGAGTTCGAAACTTTTTTCTAAGCATGATGGGCTGGGGGTAACTTTGGGGGTAACAGAAGATTTCTTGTTTTATCTTATTATTTATTTATAGTAATAATTTAAAATAGTTCGATCCTCGTCGCCATTTTTTTTGGATTCGAGATAATTTTTACCATCAGCGAATAATGTAATTGCTTTCATGTCGGAAAACCTGTATCCAGTCATTCGAGTTTAGAAATAACTCTCGCTTCTGTCATGGCCTGCCCGTTAAAGCAGGCGAGCGCAAAGAGCGCGCTTAACGAGTTAATGGCTATATTGGCCATCTTTTTCCTGCGTTTGTCGAAGAGTTTTCTCCGTACCTTCTTAATGAGAAGGATCGGACGCCTATGCTCATAAACCGTCCTCGCTGTGAGGGCGGCAACGTCAAAACATAAGGATTAAGATAATGGCTAATGGTACTGTAAAGTGGTTTAACTCCCAAAAAGGTTTTGGTTTTATTCAGCCGACTGATGGCGGTTCGGATGTGTTCGTTCACATCAGTGCGCTTGAACGCGCCGGATTGCGCGATCTGCGCGAAGGGCAGCGCGTAGGTTATGAGCTTGCCACGGAAAAGGGCAAAACCTCGGCGGTCGATCTGCGCTTGGTTGATTAAGCAGTCCTACTTACGCATCGTTCTAGAGAAATTTATTTATTCATTGCTCTCGCCAACGGAAACGATGGCGAGGGCGGAAGGACTCTTCCTATGACAAACGAT
Source organism: uncultured Rhodospirillaceae bacterium (assembly GCA_964449155.1). GTDB lineage: Bacteria > Pseudomonadota > Alphaproteobacteria > UBA9219 > UBA9219 > CAIXLI01. Next base: position 9,345 of record CAYVBP010000025.1, read on the forward strand.
TTTTCAGGTTTCGGCTTGCCGTCGAAACTTTTGCAAGCGCTCGCGCGCATGCAATTTCATCAGCCGACGCCTATTCAAATCAAGGCTATACCCTTTGCGCTCGAAGGCCGAGACATTCTCGGTTCCGCTCAAACGGGTACGGGAAAAACAGGCGCGTTCGGCATCCCCCTTATCGCCAAGCTTATGGAGCGCCCCGAAGCGTCCGCGCTTATCTTGACGCCGACGCGCGAACTGGCGGCGCAGGTTATGGCTGCGATGCAGCAGCTTATCCCCGTTCCCAATATCAAAACCGCGCTTCTTATCGGCGGCGAAGCCATGCCTAAGCAATTTCGCCAATTACAGGCGCATCCGCGTCTGATCGTCGGCACGCCGGGCCGAATCAACGATCATTTGCAGCGCGGCAGCCTCAAGCTCGACCGCGTCCGTTTTCTTGTCCTTGACGAAACGGATCGCATGCTCGACATGGGTTTTGGCGTACAAATCGACAGAATATTGCAGCACATGCCGCAAGAACGGCAGACAATGCTGTTTTCGGCAACGTTGCCGCAGGGGATCGTCAAGCTGTCCGGGAAATATCTTAAGACCCCCGAGAGAATCAGCGTCGGCTCGACAATCGCGGCCGCGCCAAGCATCCGTCAAGAATTGGTGCAGACATCGGACGCGGAAAAGGGCGCGGAGTTGCTCAAGGTTCTTGCCGAAGCGAACGGATCGACCATTATTTTCGTTAAAACCAAATACGGAACGGAAAAACTTGCGCATCGTTTGACGAAGCAGAACTATCGCGCCGACGCCATTCACGGCGATCTGCGCCAATCGCGCCGCGACAGAGTGATCCAAGGTTTCCGCGACAAGAAGTTCGACGTGCTGGTGGCAACCGACATCGCTGCGCGCGGACTCGATGTCCCGCATATTGAAACGGTTATCAATTACGATCTTCCGCAATGCCCGGAGGATTTTATTCACCGCATCGGCCGCACGGCGCGCGCGGGGTCCACAGGGCAGGCCATCAGCTTTATCACGCCGTCCGACAAGCAAAAGTGGGGCGCCATTCATCGGCTGATGAACCCGAACGCGCCATCCGGAACCTTCGCAGAAAGCCCAAAGCGAAACGCGGCTAAGTCGAAAAAGCGCCGTTTCGGAGGAAAGCCTTTCGAAAAACAAAGTCGCGATCACGGCCCGCAACATGCCGCAGGCCACAAACCCGAAGGCTCTTCTCGGCAGGGATACAAGGGAATCAGCCGAACAGCGCGTTAAAGGCTCGTTTTTTCAAAACGCTCGAGATAGGCCGGAAGGGTTTTCTTTCCGTCCTGTCCGGCGTTTTTATTGTGTCACCATCGCGCTTTCCAAAAGACAAAAAATCAGAAAATGTTTTCATAAGCAGGGACGCGATCTCATTCTGTTCTTGTGAATAACTTTTGCTTTTTCTGTACCATATTTTGTGGCATAACGTGGTTACCACGCTTTATCTTGTGGATAACCTCTCTATCCAAAGACGCTCCCATGTCTAATGCCGTGAAGAAACACGAATTTTTGCTTCCCTTCGCGAAGATATTCACTCGCGGACAGGATCATGCGTTTGACTCGATTCCCTTTGAGTCGACCGAGTCGTATGGCGACGAAACTTTTCCCGCAATGGCATCTCCGTCGACGTGGAGCGTTGAGGCTGTATCGGTCATGGCGGAGGCTGCACAAGCCTCCGTTCCCGCCGATCTGCGCGCGAACGAGGAAAACACGGTGCCGAGCTGGCTTTGGCGGCATCAATCGGTAGGCTCTCGGCGCGAAGCCGAAGCCGATCTGCGCGATATTGTGATCCGTGCCGTAGGCTCGGCGGCGGCTATAGCGTGGAAACTCAACTTATTCACCAGCGAAAGGCACGCGCGCGCCTTTTATGACGAAGCGTGTTACGCGTTGATGCAGCGCCACATCGTCATCGCGCCCGATGTGATCGCGACATGGGGCCTGTCATGGGCTTACGGCATAGAAGAAATGCCTCGCCGTCACTCCCATGCTGATGAGACGTCCGCATCGCAGCTGTCGAATGCGGCCATCGACTCGCTGATGGGAAAATCCAAGAATCCGGCGTCCGCGCCATTATGGAAAAAACTGTTCGCTATTCGCGGCAAGGAAGTCTCGTCTGTTTCGCTTCGGCTTTGCGACATTGCGGCGGATTGGCAATCGTCGTCCGCCAACCCCGCGCGCGCGGCCATTGATCTGCTCGCGCACCGGCGCGACGACGGTGGGATCAATATCGACGCCTTGCGTCAAACGGCGAGAATTTTAACAATTTTGCTCGATCTTCATGACCGTTCGGACGTTACGACAGGGCTTGCGAACCTCGCCCCCGTGCTGATGGGGGCAGGGTTGGCCTACGACAGCGATGCGGCCCGTGCGATGGCGGCTTCGGTGGTGGCGCTTGTCACGGCGGAATGCGTTCAGGCCTCGTCCGAAATGGCAGCTCTGCGCGGCATGAGCGATGGCTTTATTGGAAACCGCGACGCCGTCATGCGCGCCCTGCGCAATCATCGCCGCGCCGTTTTCGGCGACGGCAACGATTACGAAAAACTCTCGGTTCTTCCGACGCCTCTTCCGCTTAAGCACTGTCCGGATCTATCCCTTCTTGCCGAGGCCCAGCGCCGCTGGAACGACGCGCTTGCGCATGCGCGCGCATTCGGCCTTCGGTCCACTCAATGGACCGATCTGACGCCATCGGCATCCCTTGCTGTCCTGATGACAAGCGCCGCGCAAGGTCTCGAGCCGATGTGTTGTCTTACGGTTCACCAACCCGACGGCCAAGGTTCCTTCCGCACGGTTTTGCACCCGGCGGTCGAGGAAGCTTTTGCGCATATGAGATACACAAAAAATGCGGTTGCCGAAGTCACGCAACACATCGTCGGCGCAGGCACCTTGCGCAAGGGAAAAGGCGTCAGCGCGGCTTTGTTGAAAGCGAAGGGCTTTGACGACGTTGCGCTGGAAAAAATCGAAGCCTATCTGCCGTGCGTGAATTCCGTGCGTTTGGCCGTGACGCCGTGGATTGTCGGCATGGATTTTTGCGTCAATCAGCTGAAGATCCCTGCCGCGAAGCTTGAGTCGCCGCGTTTCGATCTTTTGTCTCACTTTGGTTTTTCGGACGCCGATATCGAAGCAGCCAACCGTTATTGCTACGGCTTTGGCACGGCGCGTACCGCGAAAGCTTTGCCTCTGGGCCATCGGCCTTTGTTTGCCTGCGGCGACGAAATCTCGACCGATGCGCGGTTGCGGATGGCAGCGGCGGTTCAAAGCTTTGTTTCGGGCGATACGGGCCTTTCGGTTCGTCTTCCGGCCAAAGCCGGGGCCGGGCGTGGCGCGGAAATGACGCTGGCGGCATGGCGTTCTGGCCTTAAATCTTTGACCCTCGTCTTCGATCCGACGATGGAAGAAAAAGCGGCGTCCAAGACTTCCGTTCGCCGCATCAAGCCTGTGGGCCATACGACCGCTAAACCGGCGTCGCTCTCGCAACGCCGTTCCATCCGCAAGGAAGTCCCATCCCTTGCCGCCAAGAAGTCGGCAGGAAAGCGTGGCGCGCAAAGTTCCCGAAACTCGAAATAGCTTTCCTGAAACTGCGGGATAAGCGAAATTTGGCAAACATTTGGCGCAAGTGGAGCATTGCGGCAAAAACATCTTGTATTTACTGGCCTCGTCGTCTAAAAGCCCGGCAACAAAATTCTGAGAAGCAGAATACTAACGCAAAATTATACCGGGAGACACAGATGAAAAGCGTTGATTTTGGAAAGACGTCGGCCGAATTTCAAGCTGAAGCAATGGCTTTGCTCGAAAAGAACCCTTCTTCGGAAAAGGTCTTGAAAACGATCTCCATATTGCTCGGAAGAAATACGATGGGATCGTACGAAAAAGCTAGCGCCCTTGCCTCGATATACAGCGGCAATCCCGAGAATTATTCCAAAGAACTGGCAAAGGCGTTTCTTTGCTGCGCCCAAGAAGGGCTAAAGAGGGGAAAGAAGGAACAAGCCATCGAGCTCAATCGGAAAGCGATGAGAATTTTTTATAAGACCGGCGCGAAAGATTTTGATTCCATCTTTCCCGAAAAATCGGAAAGCATGCTTCAATCCGTTTTGTTTGCCTATTGTGTCGGCGACGCAGACGTTGGGGCGTCCTTCGACCCGATATACAAGAGAGATCAGGAAAAGGGCATAAAGACATTCGACCTGAGGCAACGCAAGGCGGCGATCAAGGAAGAACTGAAAATAATCCAAACAATAAAAACGGAACCGCCTGTCGTCCGTCAGTTTTTAGCTCCTCAGGGATTAAGAATATAAGGGTGCGCTCATACCAAGTAAGCCAAGAGAGGGCTGTCGTTTTCTTAAAGTCCGAGCATAATCTCCGCGTTCTGCACGGCGGCGCCCGAGGCTCCCTTGCCGAGATTGTCGAGGCACGCCGTCAGAATGACAATGCCTTTCTCTTCGCTTGCAATGACCCTGAGTTGCAACGTATTGGTCTCGTTCTGCGCCAAGGGCGTCAGAACGTAGCCCTTTTCGAGATTCTTTTGCAGCGGCTCGACGCGCACGAATTTCTGTCCATCGTAGCGTTTGACCAAAGCCGCATGAATGCGGGCGGCATCGGTTTTTTCTTCGGCCAGATCGTCCAACCGCAACGCAATCGTAATTAACATCCCGCGATAAAAGGCGTTGCTGTAAGAGGGCAAAAAAATCACCTCGCGCTGCAACCCCGAATGCACGCGCATTTCGGTCAAATGCTTGTGACGTTGATCGATGCTGTAAAGACAGAATGGCGCCGATCGCTCGTTCGGCTCTTTGCTTTCGCAAATGGCGATCAGTTCCTTCCCGCCGCCCGAATACCCTGAAACCGCATGGACCGTCAGGCCATATGAAGAGGGGATAATCCCCTCATCGACCAAGGGCCGCATCAATCCGACAACGCCCGTTGGATAGCATCCCGGATTGGACACGCGCGCGGATTTGCAGATCAGCGAAGCCTGATCCTTTGTCATTTCGGGAAACCCGTAAACCCAACCTTCAGCTGTGCGATATGCCGTGCTGGCGTCCAGTACGCGAACGTTAGGATTATCGATCATCGAAACGGCTTCGCGTGCGGCGGCATCCGGTAAGCATAAAATGGCAAGGTCGCATGCGTTTAAAAGCCGCTTGCGTTCGTCAGCATCCTTGCGCTTATCCTGAGCGATCCTAAGGATATCGATGTCTGAACGTCCCTCAAGCCGTTTACGGATTTCAAGCCCCGTAGTGCCTGCTTCGCCATCGATGAACAGTTTAGGTTTAGGCATTCTTGCCTCCGAAGAATTGGTTCAAGAACATCGCGTAACCGATTGAAGTTTCAGTTTTTCGGATTTTCTGAAGAAAAGAGGAAACCCTGATGCGTCATAAAGCTTTTTTCGATCAGAATGCAACTTCATTTTTTGGTAGAAGATAAGAATTTATCCACAAGGGCTTGTTTTTGTTTTGATAATGCAACGAAGGTTTCAATGAACTGACTTTCTCTGCTGAATCCGCCTGATTCTCGGTTGATTCGGGAGATAATCAAGCCGATTTGCAAAAACGGCCTTTAAAACTGTCTCGATTCGCCGTGAATCCATGCTTTCATCCATAATAATGGCCTCTGAACCAAAAGAATCAGCTTCCGAGTCGTCCGATTCGTCTTTGTTACGGTCGATTCGGGATAAGGAAAAGCATTTGAAGCGATAAGCCAGCGATCCGAATTCTGTTTAAGCATCGGCCACGGCCAAGTCCCGCAAAACAGGCTTAATGGTATTGTAAATGCCAGTCCAAGCCCCTCTATCGGCCGCTAGAAGCAAACCCGTTTTTCCGTTTTCCATATCGTAGGGATTCCCGAAAAAGTCGGCCGAATATCCTTCGGCCTCGGCCTGAAGGAAAAGACCGGGCACATGGTCCCACGGTTTCGACATTCGATACAGAAGGCATGTTGCGCGAGGCGAGGGGCTATTCGCGAAACAAACCTCGCCGACGAAAAGCCGGGCATAGTCGAACGCTACCGCAGACCCGATCGCAAGGGCTGGCATAGCCGCGACAACAGGAGCGATCTGAGGTTTGTCCAAAACGCTTCGCAATCGAGACCCGATAATGACGAGTTTCGGAATACTGGGATCAAGCCCGGCCAGATGCATCCTGTGGCCTTGAAGCCAAACGCCGCTTCCGCGTTCGCCGGAAAGCGTATGGCCCGTATTGGGATCATGGATCCACGCCGCGACGGTTTCCTTATGGCGAACATGAGCGACCATAACGCCGAACTCGCGGCGTCCGGCAATAAAATTCCGTGTTCCGTCGATAGGATCGATGACCCAAACATCGTCATCTCCGCCAAAGTGAGAAAGAATCGAAGGATTCTTGGCGCAACACTCCTCGCCGACGACCAAGCTGCCCGGAAGAATATCCTTAAGCCGGGAAATCAGGGCGTTTTCCGCAGCCTTATCGGCGACGGTAACCGGATCGTCGATGCCCTTCATTTCGATATCGCCGTTTTCGAGATTGCGAAAACGTGGCATAATCTCGGTCGCGGCGACTTCTTCGATGATGCTTTGGACGGCGAAAAGATCGTCAATAGTCATGCGCGTCAAATGCTCCGCAGCCGTAAAAACCGAACTCTTTAGACATAAGCTTTCCGGAATTAAAAAAGGATGAAAGCCGTCTATTAGCAAAGCGATGAATACGGATCGGCAAAGGAACTTGAAATTAACCAAAAAATAACGCTCAATGGGCGAAACTTCCAAATTACTTTCGGCGCGATTTTTGATAAATTCCAGCCATAGCCGTTGTCCCTAGAAAAGGCGGCGGCGCGCCTGTCGAAGAAGGATGAGCGGCTTCCATGCCAATAATTCTGCCAAAGCACCAAACGCGGCAACGCGACATGCTTCGCGACGTTCGGCCCGTGTCCGAACGCTTCATGGTGGAAATGGCAAAGCCTGCCGTTTATTCCACCGTGGCGGTTTTATCGATGGGTCTTCTATTTTTTGCGGATGCGAATTTCCGGGCTTTCGCGGACATCATTGGCCTATTTCTCTATAAATATTTTCGTTGGGTCATCAAGCGGCCATTTATCATGCCGTACAAGTGTCCGCGTTACGCGAACATGCCGGATCCCCACAATCCGCCGCCGGGTAAAAGCAAGGGCGGAAAATCCGATGGAATCTTATATCTTGGCAATGTGCGCGATCCCGGGGGCGGCGACGACGACGAAGGTCGGGAGGTATGGCTGACGAACAACGATGTGCGCACGCACATCCTCTATATCGGCACGACGGGGTCGGGAAAAACCGAAGGCCTGAAAGGGATGGTTACCAACGCCTTGTGCTGGGGGTCTGGCTTTGCCTATACGGACGGCAAGGCGGACACGGATCTATGGGCGTCTTTGTATTCGTTGGCGCGCCGTTTTGGTCGCGACGACGATATCTTGGTCCTGAACTACATGACCGGAAACTCCGACGATGGATCGACGTCGAATTCGATGAACCCATTTTCAAACGGTTCGGCGTCGTATCTTGCGAACCTTGTCTCCCAGCTGATGCCTGAAGCCGGCGCCGACAATGCGATGTGGAAAGAGCGCGCTGTCGCCTTGATGTTCGCCCTGATGCCCGCCCTGACGTTCAAGCGCGACAAGCAAGGCATGTTGCTCGACATCGGCGTTGTGCGCGACCATTTGGAATTGAAGCCGATTATCCGCCTGTCGCGCGACAAGACGCTGCCGGATCGCATTCTTCATGGCTTGAAAGGCTATCTTGATACGCTGCCGGGCTATATCGAAGCGGCGTTCGACGATGAAGGCAACGAACGTCCGCCGTCGCCCGACCAACCGATGTACGACCTTCAAGTCGCGCGTCAGCAACATGGCTATCTGTCGATGCAATTCACGCGCGCGATGCAATCGATGGCCGACGAATACGGATACATTTTCAAGGCGCAGTTGGCGGACGTCGAAGTTCTGGATGTCGTGCTGAATCGCCGCATTCTCGTCGTTCTGATTCCCGCGCTTGAGAAATCGGGCGACGAAGCGGCCAACTTAGGCAAAATTGTCGCGGCGTGCTTTAAAGGCATGATGGGCGCGACGCTGGGCAGCACCGTCGAAGGGGCATGGGAAAGCGCGATCGGCACCAAGCAAACATATTCAAGCTCGTCGTTCATGACGGTCTTTGACGAAGTCGGTTACTATACGGCGGCGGGCATGGCGGTTATGGCGGCGCAAGCGCGTTCGCTGGGGTTCTCGCTCGTGTTCGCGACGCAGGACATTCCGTCGATGGAAAAGCGCATCAAGCAAGAAGCAAAATCCATCGCAGGCAACTGTAACCTTAAAGTCATCGGGCGGCTCGAAGACCCGACAGACACCAAAACATTTATCGAAGCTCACGCGGGCACGTCTTGGGTTCAGGAGGCCAAAGGCTTTGAAGCGCCGACGAACACGATCAGCAGCTTGTTCTTTACTCTGCCGTTCTATGACAGTCGTGGCACGTCGTATCAGTTGCGCACGCGCATGACGTACGACCATTGCCGCAGCCAGCGCGAGGGCGAGGCGCATTTGTTGTTTTCCGATTGGGGCCACCGCTGCATCATGTTCTTCGCGGCGACGGAGAAATCGAAAGCTTTGCGCGTCCAGCGTTTCCTGCCGGTTCCTGGCGTGACGAAAGCGACGGAAGCGCGCGATCGCATCATGTTGGAACTTGAAGCTCGCCTCAAGGACAAGGAATGGACGGCGGACGAGGCGTCTGGACCAGCCAAGGAAACGCCCGAAATCGCCGCGTTGGTTCAAACGATTGCAGCAGCTACCGAAAAATCTTTATCGCCGATTGAAATGAGCGCGGCAAGCGTGGCCGCCGTTGCCGATCTTCCGCCCGATACGTCAGGCGCTACAAGAGCCGCCGCTGCTGCCGCCTCCAACGAAGATGAAGGGTTTGATCGTCCGTTGCAAACGGCCTATGGCGGCTCCGGCTATGCCGATGATATGTCGGCCGAAGAACGGGCGGCGATGCGTGGGTCGCTGCCGCCGCTTTACGAAGGCGACCAGTTCGAAATCGAAGATGTGGATATCTTGGGCGATGGCGGCGTCTTGCCCGAGCAATTGCGGGTTCCCGGGGACGAGATGGATATGGAAACCGTCATTCCCGATCTCGATGAAGAAGACATTCCCGATTATTCCGAAGTCAAGCTGCCCGAAGAAATCCAAGCCTTCCTCGCGCATGAAGCGCGGCAGCTCAACGAAGGTCTGAAAGGGAAGTCGGAGTAGGTCGTTTACTCGCATTTTTTACGGAGGCTTCCATGATCAACCGTTCGGCCATAGCATTCTTGCTTGCATTGTTTCCTTTTGCCGTTTCTCCCGCGCAGTCTCAGGATCTGGGGCCAAAACCGGACGACACGGTATCCTTTGAACTGACGGCCGAGGATTGGGTGGCGACAAAAACGGCTCACGTCGTTCTGGCCGTCGACGCGGCCGTCAGCGCCGAAACCGCAGGCACGATGCGGCCCGCGATGGCGAAGGCGGTTAACGACGCGGCCAAGGGGGAGTGGCGCCTGACAGGATTCAACCGCATGCAGGACCAAACGGGGCTCGAACGCTGGACCGTGCTTTTCGATACGCGTCTTCCCGAAACGGCGTTAAATGGACTTGGCGACGCCGTCAAAAAAGCGAGCAAGGCGGGCATGCAAATCAGAATCGCCGGAATCGACTTTTCGCCATCGCAGGAGGAAACGGAAGCCGTCCATTCGCTTTTGCGCGAGCGTCTTTACAAGCAAACAGGGCAACAGCTGGCGACATTGAACGCGGCTTTGCCGGGCCGAAACTACCGCATTTCGCAGATTGTTTTTGACAGCGATTTGCCGTCGCCGCCGATGGCGCCGATGATGGCTCGAGGCAAAGCGATGGTGGCGGCTGATTCCGTCTCTTATAACGCCGCTCCTGAAAGAACTCAGGAAGTTTCGCAAAAGCTGGTTCTTAAAGCCCACATTGTCTTTGCTGCCGACCCGCCGCGCGTCAAATAGCGGTTTTTAGGGGCTTCAGGCAGGATTCGCCATTTTTCGGATTATATTGTCCTCTCTCGCCGCGCTCCTACCGTTGAAGGGGTTGCGGCGCTAAACCGAACGATGGTATGACCTTTGACCGCCCCATCTTCGAAAAGAGACCGGGTCACTCTCACGAATTTTTATGGTTCTCCCATGTTTTTACGCCCAATGAACTTTGTTCCGCAAAACACGAAAATTGATTTTGTTTCGAAGCGTTGGATCGCCTTTGGCGTCACGTTTATTTTGACGGTTGTCACGATTGTATCTTTATGCGTCAAAGGCCTGAATCTTGGCATCGATTTCAAAGGCGGGATATTGATTGAAGCGAAAAGTCAGCAAGCCGTCGATATTGCCGCCCTGCGCAGCGAGATGGGGTCCCTTAATCTCGGTCAGGTCGAGCTTCAGCAGTTTGGAACGCCCAACGATGTGTTGATCCGCATTCAACGACAAGAGGGCGAAGACGACGCCCAAATGAAAGCGGTTCAATCCGTGCGCGACAAGCTAGGTCTTTCATATGAATATCGCAGGGTCGAAGTGGTTGGCCCCACTGTCGGCAAAGAGCTTTTTCAAGCGGGCCTTCTTGCGGCAGTTTTATCCGTTTTGGGGATAGCGGCCTACGTCGGCATGCGCTTCGAATGGCAATTTGGACTTTCAGCGTTGGTGTCGACGTTCCACGATGTTTTCGTGACGATGGGTTTGTATTCCATCTTTCAGCTTGAGTTTAACCTTACGGCGATTGCGGCGCTGTTAACGCTTGCTGGCTATTCGATTAACGACACCGTCGTTGTCTTTGATCGCATGCGCGAAACGATGCGCCGCCAAAAAGCGGGGGATTTAGGAACGGTCATCAACGCCTCGGTCAATCAAACCTTGTCGCGAACGATCATGACCGGCGGAACGACGCTATTGGCTCTTTTGCCCCTCTTGTTCCTCGGAGGAGATACGCTTCTGAACTTTTCCGCTGCGCTCACAGGGGGCATTATTATCGGAACGTACTCATCTATATATGTCGCCGCCGCCTTGATGCTCTACATGCCCCCGTTGCGCAGGCTGGAACGTCCTAAAGCAAAATAATACCGGCATT
>CAYVBP010000026.1:0-20449 GCA_964449155.1 uncultured Rhodospirillaceae bacterium
GTTCCCCATCAAGCCCCCGGCTCTGCCGGGGGTTATTGATTGTGTCCCCCGCGCCTTGATTCACTGCGATCCGGGATTGGTATTAGACGAGAGTGATATTATTAAAAACGGTTTTCGCGTATAAGCGAAAACCACTTTTCGCAGATGGCGAGGTCGCGCTCGATTGAGGCGAGGCGACTTTGCGTTGCGGGGTCTTCCCCCCACGTTTTCATTTGCCACAGGCTTTCGAACTCGGCGGCGGCGAAGGCTTCCGTTGCGCAGATGTGGTCTTCCGTTAAGGCAAGCGCGAGGACCAAAGAACCTAGAATAGTGCAGGCTTCGCTTAGGCCGGTCAGAACATAGGCGTCCAACGTTTCTATGTGCGTACGAAGAGCGGCGATGGCTTTTGGGTTTTGCTCAAAAGGAACGACGCCGCATCCTGTGCGCAAGTCTGCGCCGAAGCGTTCGCGGCACCACTCGAGATAGGGCTGCCATGCTTTGGTTTGCTCTGTGACAAGGGACGGCGGGGTTTCGGCGCGCTGGCATATAAGCTCTATCTGGCTGTAGCGAATAAGGGCTTCGATGATCTCGTTTCGCTTGGGTTTGGATATGTCAACGGCGGTCAGCGCCAGTTGCGTCAGCGGCATTTTGCGTAAGTCGGGCTTTTCTCCTTGCTCAACAAACTCCTCAATAATCGCGTTGGCGAGCGCCTGCGTTGGCGTTGTAAACGGAAAATGAGAGGGGGATTCAAGTTCTTTGCCGTTCTTGAGAAGGATAAAGTAATTTTCTTTCGGGGCGGCGGAATAGGATGCGTTTGCGCTGGCCATAGACGTTATTGCTCCGGCGTTTCGGTTTCGTCGTTTTCTTCCTCGCCAAAAAACAGGTTGCGAAGGAAGCCGGGCGTCAACAGAGAAATGGGGTTGACCGAGATGCTTGGGGAATTAAGGTTGCCGCTGATAGTATAGTTGACGGCCAGAACGCCTTGATTTTCTCCGCCCGTTATCAAATCCCCGATAAGGGGAATGGAGTTTAGGACGCTGTTCACCATGCTGAACGGAACCAAGGTTCCGCTCAAATCCGCGACGCCAGAGTTCATGTCAACGTCGCCTTCGAGATTGATGCCGATGGCGGAACCTGCGGCGTGGACGTTTTTGAAAGTCAGGGAGTCCCCCTTCCATACAAAATCTCCCTTGAGACGGCCAAAGGACGCGCTGTCCGTCAGCAGGCCGGGAAAGCCGAACGGCGACGCTGCGTTGAGCAGCAGGGCCAGAACGGGCAGTTTTTCGACGGTAAAGTCGCTGATTTTGATGCGGCCGTTAAGCGTGCGCGGGGCGTCGACGGCGCTTTGTCCTGTGACTGAGATTTTCCCGCCTTTGACCGTATTTGTAAAGCCAAGGCCCTTGATTGCTTTTCCAAAATTGTTGCAGGCGATAACGAAAGACTTATGACCGTCTGCGTGAGGGGAAAGCTCGATGCTAAGCGGCGTATCGCCGTCGGCCAAGCCGTTGAGGTTGATTTCTCGCCAGCCTAGGCGGTCTCGGGAGGCAAAGGCTTTGACGTCGCGAATCTCGCCGTCCTCGGCTGTAAAAAGACGTTTGACTTGAAGTCGATATTCTTTAGGGCGGGGGTCGGCGCGTCCTGGATCGTTGCCGCCGCGAAGGCCTGTAACGTCGAGAGCCGCCCCCTTGGCGTTAAAGCGAAGGGCCCCTTTATCTCCGAGGCTTTGCGCAAAGGAAAGGGAGGCGTTCGTGCGGCCAAGGATAAGTGTCGGAAAATTGAACGAAAGCAATGCCGACATGTCCGGGGAGAAAGTAGCCGTGCCCGATGCCGACAGGCGGGTTCCGTGCAACGTAATTGATGAAAAAGAAACGGGCTTGCCCGAAATGGCGACGGCTTCGAATTTAAGGATGGCCGGGATGTTCGCGGGCTTTTTCCAGTTAAGCGCGTCGACGGAGATAGCGGCGGGAGTCATGTCAAAGGTTCCGCTGTAAACGGTTTTGTTCTTTGTTGGCGATGACATGTTGAGCGAGACAGCTGTTGGTCCTTTTGTGTTCTTGAAGGTTGAAAGGCCAAGGCTGCTCCATTGATCGTCGCGGATTGTTCCCGTTGCCTTTAATTCGCGCAGGGGCTTGTCTGGCGTTTCTTCGAAGTTTTCGCGCCACGTGACGGAAAACGGAGCTTTGCCTAAAGTGACGTCGCCTTTGAGGTCGAGGCCCGAACCGTCCACCGAAAGGGACAGGCGTCCTTGATCGATAGGAGTTCCCGGTATGATCTTTGTTGAGGACGCGTCTTCGGATGTCGCCGTTGCGTGGATCTCAAGATCCTTTGTTTTAAGGGATTTCAGCAAGGGAAGGTTGATCTTGACCGTTCCCGCGATTTTTCCTCCAAAATCGTTCGCCGAGAGGCCCAGCGCTTTTGCATAGCCCAGCGGCGGATGGTCGAGCAGACGCAAAACTTCCGATATAGGGCCGGATATCTTGGCCGGGATGTCCGCAAATTGATCGTATTCGGAAAGACCGGTAATGCGGATCGTAAAGGGCGACAGGCGAATGTTCCCCGTTCCTCCCCCAAGAATTTTCACATCCATTTTTTGAAGGTCGAAGGTCGCTGCCGCGTCAACGTCATCGATAGACGGCATGCCTTCGATATAGGTTACGCTGCCTTGCTTGGCGTCGATCTTGCCCGTGGCTTCTTCTATAAAGGGGTTTTGCGGATCGTCAAACGACACAGAGCCTTTGATTGCGACATCGGCGCGTCGGTAGACGCCTTTATGCAGGTTGGTTGTCAGCCAGTCGCGCGGATTGGCGAGGATGGGCTTGGGCCACACTTCTGCGAAGCGGTCCATTGGCAGGTTGTCAACCTCGATATTTGCCGAAAAGTCGAGATCTCTGCCTTTTGTTACCGATGGATGCCCGCTTGCTTTGATCGAAAGAACGGGGCCGCCGAAGTCAATGCGGGTTTCCGAGATCGATAAGTCGCGCGCGTCTCGGTTGAATTTTGCCGTCACGTCTAAAGATGCGACTTGGCGCGGAAGATCCCAGAAGTCCGGGAAATTCAGATGCCCGGAATTGCCATGGATTTTAATGTTTGCTTTGACGGGAACCATGTCGGCATTCAGCGTAACGTCGATTTTTCCGCTTAGCGACAGGGCGATTGTTTTGGCGGCGTTTAGGCCCAAAACTTCCGGGTGGCCGCCGAGCAAAAGTGCTGGGGAGAAGTCTTCAAGCGCGAAAGAAAATCCATGCTGTCTCGGCAGCGGGTCGTAGGCATAGCGGATGTCGAGCGCTGTTTTGGCGTCCGCATGCGGCGCATCGAGCGCAATGTGTCCGTCGAGAATGCCGCCTCGAAACGCGCGGTCAACGCTGCGCAATAGATGGCGTTTGACGGAGGCCTCGGGAATTGACAGCGCAAAATCTTTGTTTTGCTCTTCGTCGTGAATCTCGACGGAGGCGTTTTTGACGGCAAGGGTGTTCATAAAAACCGACCGCGAAAGCTTCCGCGCAATTTTGTCGAAGACGCTGCCCACGGATTCTGCCGGCGCTTTTTCTTTGCCGTCGGAAACAGTGACGCCGCCAAAGGCGACGACGCCGTTTTTGTTTCGGTCAAGTTTGATGTGCGGTTGGTTAACGATCAGTTCTTTCGGCACAAATTGACCGAAAACGAGGCCCAAAAGGCTTATCTTGATATCGACGGAAGGAATCTCGGCGATTTTTATGTTATGCGCGTTGGACACGAAAATGTTCTGGGCGCGGATTTCAAAAACGCGTTGTGGCGCGTTCCAAACAAGAAGGGTTTTTTCGATTTTCGCCGTGCTGTCGGAGACGATGCTTTCAATCCCGGTTTCGAGATAGGGCGTCAGGAAATCCGACGGCAAAGGCGCTGAGCTAAGCTTCCAGGCCAGTAAAAACAAGCTGAAAACCGCAACGCCTATAAAAGCGCCGAGAATTTCAAGGACGTAGCGCAAAAACCGCAACATGGATCGCGTAGAGCCTCTAATAGGAAAAAAGTTGAGATTACTTGCGCCGATTTGTGTTAAAAGCCGCAATCCCCAATGGAAAAGGCCCCTTTCGGCGAGCCCTTTCTTTAACATAGCGGCCGCAAATATGCCACCGGCCGCAAATATGGCCTAACTATATGGAAAAGAAGAGAAACTGACAGATTATGCCGACCATTCTTTCTGTTAACGATGACTCTATCGCGCGCGCCGCCGCTTTGTTGCGCGAGGGGCGGCTTGTCGCGTTTCCGACGGAAACTGTATATGGGCTTGGCGGCGACGCCACAAACGGACGCGCCGTCGCTTCGATTTATGAGGCCAAGGGAAGGCCGTCTTTCAATCCTTTGATCGTCCATGTCGCGGAAAAGAAAGATCTCTATTCTTTGGTCGAATGGAACGATAAGGCTCGGCTTTTGGCGGACGCTTTTTGGCCGGGGCCTTTGACGCTTGTTTTGCCGCGAAAAAAAGACGCGCCGGTTTCGCTTTTGGTCAGCGCGGGCTGCGATACGCTTGCGGTGCGCGTTCCTTCGCATCCTTCGGCGCAGAAGCTTTTACGCGCAGCGGGATTGCCCATTGCCGCGCCGAGCGCAAATGCTTCCGGCAAGCTTAGTCCCACGACGCCGAAACACGTCGCGGATTCCTTGGGCGATAAAATCGATTTGATTTTGGACGGTGGGCGCGCGCAGGTCGGCGTTGAATCGACAGTTTTGGATTTGACGGCCGAAACGCCCCGGATTCTTCGACCCGGCGGTGTCACGCGCGAGGAGCTTGAGGAAAAGCTCGGCATGGCTTTGCGGTGGGAGGCGGGGACTTCTTCCGATAAGCCGATGTCCCCGGGCATGCTGTCGAGCCATTATGCGCCGCGTTTGCCCGTCAGGCTTAATGCGCGCGAACTTTTCGATACCGAGGCGTTTTTGGCGTTCGGTCTCGACGAGGCGATACGAGGCGGCGCGGCACGATTGAACCTTAGCCCAAAGGGAAACTTGGCCGAGGCGGCCGCAAATTTATTTGCCATGATGCGCGAATTGGACAATCCTCTTTATTCCTGTATCGCCGTCGCGCCTATACCTCATACGGGGCTGGGCGCGGCGATCAACGACAGGTTGGCGCGTGCGGCACTAACGCCGATCCCGGATCGGGGTGAATTGAGGTCGGTATAAGATGGTTGGATTTCATGTTTCCTTCGCACATTGAAGATCTTGCCGAAAAGGTCGTCGCGGCTTATGTGGCGGACAAGCGCATGCTGGTTACGGCCGAGTCCTGCACGGGCGGATTGGTCGCGGGGGCGTTGACAGGCGTTCCGGGGGCTTCGTCCGTCCTTGAGAGGGGTTTTGTCACATATAGCAATGAGGCCAAGACGGAAGCATTAGGCGTTCTTGCTGAAACGATCGAGCGGTTGGGGGCTGTCAGCGCGGGTGTGGCGGAGGAAATGGCCTCGGGCGCTTTGGCGTTTTCGCGCGCGGACGTTGCTGTGTCCGTGACCGGGATTGCGGGGCCTGGTGGGGGAAGCGCGGAAAAACCCGTTGGGCTTGTTTATTTCGGCCTTGCGACGCGCGACGGGCAGCTTATGAACTATAAATGTCAGTTTTTGGGGGATCGCGACGCAATCAGGATGCAGGTCGTGGCCGAGGCGCTGAAACTCGTTCTCTCCATAAGTAAGTGAGCGAAAACAACCAAAATTCGCCATAATCTTGCCGAAAAACATCATCATTGCGGCGAGCGGGATATCCTATGCCAACGGCCGTTTGGAAACGTCGGTTTTTGCTTAGATTCCAACTGGATCCCCTGCTTTCGCGGGGATAACGAGTGTTTTGAGATGGGGCTGTTCGTATTATCCTTTGCGAAAGGGGCGCGTTGCATTTATGTATACCCCCGCAAAAAATGTGAGGAAAGCTTATGACGCATACGTTCGATCCTACGATTATTCGTGAATACGATATTCGCGGCGTTGTCGGTAAAAACCTGAAAGAAGCCGATGCCTTGGCTTTGGGAAAAACTTTCGGAACGCTTGTTCAACGCGCGGGGGGGAAGTCGATCGTCGTCGGAAGGGACGGACGGATTAGTTCTCCCGCGCTTGAGGTTGCGTTGGTCGAGGGCTTGCTTTCGACGGGCGCGGTCGTCGAGCGCGTCGGACTGTGTCCGACGCCGATGCTGTATTTCTCAGCCGTTCATCGCAAGGCGGACGCGGGAATTATGGTTACGGGGTCGCACAATCCTCCCGATCAGAACGGGTTTAAGATGCTGCTTTCGAAACACGTCAAGGGCGGCGGGCCCGTGTACGGCGCGGCAATCAAGGCGTTGGCGGCGACGGCGGCTGCGGGCGACTTCGTTTTGGGCAAAGGAACGGCGTCGGATATCGACGTGGCCGAGGCTTACGTTGCGCGGCTGTTGCAGGATTATCGCGGCAAAGCGCCGCTTAATATTGTTTGGGACTGCGGGAACGGATCGTCGGGCGATATTGTCAAAAGCTTGACGGAAAAACTGCCCGGAAAGCATACGCTGCTGTTCGCGGAAATCGACGGAACGTTTCCAAATCATCATCCCGATCCGACGGAACCCCATAATCTGGTTGATCTGCAAAGGGCGGTGGAAGAGAAAAGGGCCGATTTCGGAATCGCGTTCGACGGCGACGCGGATCGCATCGGCGCTGTCGATGGGCAGGGGCGCATCGTCGCGGGCGATCAGCTTTTGGCGATCTATGCGCACGAAGTGCTGGCCGAAAAGCCGGGGGCCACGATTATCGCCGATGTCAAGGCGTCGCAAAGCCTTTTCGATATCGTCGCCAAGCTCGGCGGGAAGCCATTGATGGGCAAGACGGGGCACTCTTTAATTAAGGCGAAAATGGCGGAGACGCAGGCGCCGTTGGCTGGCGAGATGAGCGGCCATATGTTCTTTGCCGACAAATACTATGGATACGACGACGCGATATATTCGGCTGTGAGGCTTGCGTCGTTTGTCAGCGCATCGGGGAAGTCTCTTGCCGAATGGCGCGATAGCTTGCCGCAAACGATCAACACGCCGGAAATGCGCATCAGCGTCGAAGAAAGCCGGAAGTTCGCGATCATTGATGAGGTGAAGACTCGGCTTGAAAAAGAAAAGGCGAATGTCAACGACACCGATGGCGTGCGCGTGATGACCGCAGACGGGTGGTGGCTTTTAAGGGCATCCAACACGCAGGCTGTTTTAGTCGCGCGCGCCGAGGCGTCTACCGAAGCGGGGTTGGGTCGGCTGAAAGCCCTTTTGGTCGAACAGCTGAAAAACAGCGGAGTCCGATGCGAGATTTGAAAACCTCGGATTTCGATTTCGAACTACCCTCGGGTCACATCGCCCAGACGGCGTGCGAGCCGCGCGATCATGCGCGGTTGCTGTGCGTCGGGACGGACGGGTTGTCGGATCGTCATGTATACGATTTACCCGATTTGTTGAGGGCGGGCGATTTGCTTGTTGTGAACGACACGCGCGTTATTCCGGCGCGGGTGTACGGCAAGCGCGGCGATGTGCGCATCGAGGTTTTGTTGCATAAGAAAAACCCGGATGCGTCGTGGTTCGCTTTCGCGCGGCCCGGAAAGAGGCTACGCGTTGGGGATGAGATCGCTTTTGCGCCCGGGTTTTCGGCGCAGGTTCTTGAAAAACGGGACGGCGGCGAAGTTGCGTTGCGCTTTAACGTGCGGGACGAAGATCTGTTGCCTTTGCTGCGCGCGCATGGCGAGCCGCCGCTTCCGCCCTATATCAAGCGCGCCGTTGGGGAGGCCAGAGCCGATGCGGATCGCTATCAGACCGTGTTCGCGGTGCGCGACGGCGCGGTTGCCGCGCCGACGGCCGGGCTGCATTTTACGCCGGGCCTTTTTGAAAAACTTTCCCTTAAGGGCATCGAGCTTGCGATCGTGACGTTGCATGTTGGCGCGGGCACGTTTTTGCCTGTCAAAGCGGAATACGTCAAAGACCATGTTATGCATGCCGAATGGGGAGAAATCTCTAAAGAGACAGCGGAGAAGATTGCCCGAGCGAAAAGAGAAGGTCGCAGGGTCGTTGCGCTCGGCACGACGAGTTTGCGGATTGTCGAAAGTGCGGCGGACGAAAGCGGCGTCGTTCGCGAATTTTCCGGAGAGACGTCGATTTTTATCGTTCCCGGGTATCGCTTTCGCGCGACGGACGCGTTGATGACAAATTTTCATTTGCCCCAATCGACCCTTTTTATGCTTGTCTGCGCGTTCATGGGGACGGAAACGATGCGGCGCGCTTACGCGCATGCCATACAAAACGACTATCGCTTCTATTCGTTTGGCGACGCTTGTTTACTGGAGCGAGCCGAGTAATTTGCGCATTGGGGATCATGCATGGCTAAGTTTTCTTTCGATATTCTTTCGACCGACGGCGCGGCGCGGCGCGGACGCGTGACGACCGCGCACGGGACATTCGAGACGCCTGCTTTCATGGCAACGGCGACGGCGGCAACCGTTAAAGCGATGGTGCCCGATGCCGTTCGGGAGACGGGTGCGGAGCTAGCGATCTGCAACACCTATCATTTAATGCTGCGGCCTTCGGCGGAGCGCATTGATCGACTCGGCGGGCTTCACAAATTTATGGATTGGCCCGGACCCATTTTGACGGATTCGGGCGGGTTTCAGGTCATGTCGCTGTCCAAGTTGCGGACAATCGACGAAAAAGGCGTCGTTTTCCGGTCGCATGTCGATGGGAGTTCGCATGAGCTAACGCCCGAACGTTCGATGGAAATTCAGCGGTTGCTCGACAGCGATATCGCCATGTGCCTTGACGAATGCACCCCCAACCCTTCCGATCACGATCCTGCGGCGCATTCAATGCGCATGTCGATGCGATGGGCCGAGCGGTGCAAGAAAGCGTTTAGCCTGCGTGAGGGCTATGCGTTGTTTGGGATTAATCAGGGCAATACGTACGAGGATTTGCGCCTCGAGTCGGCTAAGGCCCTGACCGAACTGGATCTCGATGGGTATGGCATCGGCGGTCTTGCCGTCGGCGAGGGACAGGAGGCTATGTTCCGGACTCTTGATGTAACAGTCCCGGCTTTTGTTGCCAAAAAGCCCCGGTATTTGATGGGCGTTGGCTATCCGGACGATATTGTTGGCGCGGTTCAGCGCGGCGTCGATATGTTCGATTGCGTTATCCCGACGCGTTCGGGGCGCACGGGCAAGGCATTTACGCGTCGCGGGGCCGTCAATATCCGTAACGCGCGGCACGCCGAGGATCCGCGGCCGCTTGACGAAGGGTGCTCGTGTATCGCGTGCGCAAGGTTTTCCCGCGCGTATCTGCATCATTTGTTCAGAAACGACGAGATGCTCGGTCCAATTCTGTTAACCGCGCATAACACGCAGTATTATCAGGACTTGATGCGGGACCTGCGACAGGCTATTGAGACGAAAACGCTCGACGCTTTCGCTCAGGCTTTTCGTGAAGAACAGGCTCAAAAGGATATCGACGCTTTGTCATGAGGATTGCGCGGCTTTCTTTTCTTATCCTTGCTTTGTCGGTTTCCGGCGCGACCGCTGGAGAACCCGACAACACGTCGCATCTTCCGATTCCTCGGTTTGTTACGCTCCGCAGCAACGAGGTCAATATGCGCGCTGGGCCGGGATTGCGCTATCCGATTTCGTGGTTTTACACGCGCCGCGGGTTGCCGATGGAGATTACTGCCGAATACGATATTTGGCGTCGCGTGCGCGACCCCGAAGGAATCGAAGGCTGGATCAGCAAGGCCGAGCTTTCGGGCAAGCGGGGCGCTGTCATTAGGGAAAGCTGCGATTTACGGGCGTCGCGCGACGAGCAATCCGCTGTCCGGGCGCATTTGGAGGCGGGGGCTATCGGCCAGATTGATTCTTGCAGGCAGGACTGGTGTAAGCTGAAGTTCGATGGCGTTAAGGGATATCTTAATAAGTCGAAATTCTGGGGCGCGTATCCCGGCGAGGTTTTTGATTAATTTTGCGGGCGGGAAGAAGCTGCGCGGAGGACACAAATCAAAAAAGTCCTCGGCGAACAGAGAAAAAAAACGGCGACGAGGGATAGGACATTTTTGGTTTTTGCCCCCTTCTTTCAAGTCGATTCTGGCCCTGTTGATATTATTCCTCGGGTTCTAACGGTTCGTAGCCCGCGCAGAACGATCCGCCGTTGGGCAGGGGCATGCGGCCTGAGCAGTTGGTCGGTTCCCATCCTCTGGCTCTCATGCACTCGGTAACGACGAGGCTGGGTTTTTGCGAACAACCTTCGTCGTCATCCTCCCCCTCCGTCAGGCCTGTTTGCGCGATGCGCTGCTTGTTGCGTTGAAAGGCAAGGGCGTCGTCGTGCGTGATGTTTGACGGGAAAATGCCGCAGTGACACTGGCTGAGATCGAATTCCAGCTTTGACTGCAATTTTGTCGAAGGCAAAAGCACGTTCGGTTCGCTGATCGGCCTCCAAAATTGGGGAGACGACGTGCACGCTGTCGCCATGACGGCGCAGACAAAAGAAAGCGCGACAAGCCGGATTTTCATTGAAGTCTCCCAGTTAAAAACCAAGCGCATTTTGGACTGTTATACTAAGCGACCAATGAATGCGGCCCCTTCGTTGGACTTCACTCGCTCTGCGGTACGCTTATATCTTATTGAACCACCTGTATCCCTTCGCCACGCTCCCCGCAACCGCTCGTGACCCACGCGAGTCACTTCATTCGACGATTGGTATTACAGAGGCGAAAGGGACACAATAAAAATGCCTGAACCGCCATTATTTCGTTCCGCGCCGTCTCTTCCGGCATTTTTATTGTGTCCCCGATGTCCTGATTGGTATAAATCAAAAGTTTTACAAAAGTCCTAACGCCTTGAAACTGGCAATTCCGTTCGTTCCGACAACGACATGATCGTGGATGACGATGCCCAATGGCGCGCAGGCATCCATAATCGCCCGGGTCATCGAGATGTCCTCTTTGCTCGGGGTGGGGTCGCCACTGGGGTGGTTATGGGCGAGGATAATGGCTCCGGCACCGACTTCGAGCGCTCTTTTGACGATTTCTCGCGGGTAAACCGAGGTGTGATCGATCGTTCCGCGCTGTTGGACTTCTTCGCACAAAAGCCGATTCTTGCGGTCGAGAAGCAAGAGTCGGAATTGTTCGACGGTTTCGTTTGCCATCGCCAAACGGCAATAATCTATTATTCTTTGCCAGTTGTTCAACACGGGCTTGCCGACGATATCTTCTTTATGCGCCCGCAAGACGATTGCGCCCGTCACAAGCAATGCGGCGGCGGCGGGCTCGCTTAGGCCCGCAGCAACAAGGCGCTCGGCAGGGGCCGTCAAAACGGACCAAAGGCTTCGAAACTCGGCCAAAAGCTTTTTTGCCAGCGGCTTGGTGTCCCGGCGCGGAAAGGAGGAGAACAAAAGCATTTCCAAAAGCTCGTAATCCTGCAAAGCATTACCGCCGGAAGTCAACAGGCGGCTGCGCAGGCGCTGCCTGTGACCAAGATAGTTAGGATTGCCTTTTTTTTGGGGTTTTTCTTCTTCGCTTGTCACAGGGCGCTCAGTTTTTCGTCAATGCGCAACAGGGTCGTTAAATCGATGTCTGACGGCGATGCGCGGCCCTTGGCGATAAACAGATCGTAATCTTTTAGTTTATCGGCGTTCCGACGTTCCCAGTGCGCCGTGGACGGGTTTTTCCCGGTAGCGATTTTTTCTGTCAAAAGGCGATGATGACGCGCAAGCTTTTCGCACAAGATCCCTAAAATTTCACGTTGCTTGGCGGTTTGCGCTTTTTCAGCGGCGGTTTGGCATAGCCAATCAATTTCCAACCGTTTCCCGAGATTGAAAAAAATCGATGACAAATCAGTTAAAGACGCCTCAGTCCTTTCCGATAAATCGATAAGACTGATTGTTTTGACAAGAACCGGCAACCGCGCAACGTGGGCGCTGAGGGCGTCGGGAACCCCCTTAAGTGTTTCCGCCGTTTCCGAACTGACCGCCTTGGCAAGCTGTTTGATCCCTCTGCGATACGTTTCGATGCTTGCGCCAAGGTCGGCGAACATGACGGCTGACGCCAGCAAACGCTCCATCGCGCAAGACAATGAAGACCGAATAAGCGAAAACAGACGCGCTTGAATGGCGGCATCGGTTTTTCCGTCAAGCGCTTCGATCTCGGCCCAAAGCTGGGGAAGCTCCATCGCGTCGCGCACGATAATGTAGGCTCGCACGACCGAGGCGACGTCTCCGTGGTCGGCTATTGAAAGAATAACTTCCGCGCCCGCACGATTGACGATATCGTTTGTCGCCACCGTTGCGGCAATCTCGCGGCGCAGATGGTGCTGGGCGATGTCTTTAATGTACGTGCGACGAAGCGCTTCCGGGAAATACCCGACGGCGTTTTTCTGCAAAACGGGATCATCGGGCAGTTCGAAGTCAAGCATTTTCTGATAAAGCCAAAGCTTGGCGTAAGCCATGATGACAGCAAGTTCGGGACGCGTCAGGCCTTTGCCCATTTCCCTTCGGCCCGCCAGATCCATATCCGTGGGCAGAAACTCGATGGCGCGGTTCAGAAGTCCTTCGCTTTCCAAGAACTGGATGCACCGCGTGTGCGCGGGCAGAAGATCCGGCGCTTGACTCAGCGCGATCGACAGTGCCTGCGTTTGCAGGTAGTTGTCTTTTAAAACCATTTTGCCGACTTCGTCGGCCATGCTTGCCAAAAGCTTATCGCGGGACGCGAAGGTCAATGACTTTTTGTCAAGCGCGCGCCGCAAAAGAAGCTTGATGTTGACTTCGTGGTCGGACGTGTCGACGCCTGCGGAGTTGTCAATGGCATCCGTGTTCAGTCGGCCTCCGGCCAGCGCGTATTCGATACGGCCGCGTTGGGTCAGGCCGAGATTCGCGCCCTCGCCGACGACCTTGGCTTTCAATTCCGTTGCGTCGATGCGAAGCGCTTCGTTGGCGCGATCGCCGACGTCAAGATGCGATTCGCTGCTCGCCTTGACATATGTGCCGATGCCGCCAAAGTATATCAATTCGACGCTTGCCTTCAAAAGCTCGCGGATTAGGTCAGGGGGAGAGAGCGCGTCGGCGTTCAGGCCGAACGCTTTCTTCATTTCCGGGGTAATTTTGATCGTCTTTTCGGTGCGCGCAAAGATGCCGCCGCCTTTCGATATGAGGTTGCGGTTGTAATCATTCCACGAGCTTTTTGGCAAGGCGAACAGCCGCTTTCTTTCCGCAAAGCTTTTGGCCGCGTTAGGGGTGGGGTCGATAAAGATGTGGCGGTGGTCGAAGGCCCCAAGCAGAAGCGTTTGCGTCGACAAAAGCATGCCGTTTCCGAATACATCGCCCGACATGTCGCCGACGCCGATGCAGGTGAAGGACTCCTTTTGAATGTCTTTGCCCAGTTCGCGGAAATGCCGTTTGATGGCTTCCCATGCGCCGCGCGCCGTAATTCCCATGACTTTGTGGTCGTAGCCCGCCGATCCTCCGGACGCGAAGGCGTCGTCTAGCCAAAAACCGCGCGCGCGTGAAACGCCGTTCGCGATATCCGAGAACGTTGCCGTGCCTTTGTCCGCCGCGACCACGAGATAGGGGTCGTCGGCGTCGTGCCGGACGACGTTCGGCGGCGGGGAGATTTTCCCGTCGACGTAATTGTCGGTAAGATCCAGAAGGCCGTTAATCATCAATTTATAGCATGCGATGCCTTCGCTTTGCATCTTGTCGGCTTCCGCCGGGGGGCGTTTGACGATAAAGCCGCCTTTCGAGCCTACGGGGACGATCACGGTGTTCTTGACCATTTGCGCTTTCATCAGGCCCAGAATTTCGTTCCGGAAATCGTCACGACGGTCGGACCAACGGATGCCGCCGTGCGCGACCTTTCCGCCGCGCAAATGGATGGCTTCGACCCTCGGGCTATAGACGAAGATTTCGTACAATGGCTTCGGTAGAGGCATAAACTCGACGACGGAACTGTCGAACTTGATCGACAGATACGTCTTTGGCTTGTCGTTTTCGTCATGCTGGAAATAATTGGTTCGTAACGAGGCGTGAACGAGGTTCAGATAGCGCCGGACGATCCTGTCTTCTTCTAAAACGCTAATTTTTGTCAGCGCTTCTTGAAGCGCTCTCTCGGCCATGTCCATTTTCGACGCGCGGTCGTTTTTCTTGAGCGCGGGGTCGTGTTTATCCAAAAACAAAGCGCAAAGCTGTTGCGCTACGCGGGGGTGAGCCAGCAGGGCCGAAGCGATCATTTCGTGGCTATAGGGAATTCGCAATTGGCGCAGATAGCGCGCGAACGCGCGTAACAAGACGATGTTTCGCCAGTCCAGCCCAATGCGCAACGATAAGCCATTGAAGGAGTCGTTTTCGACGTCGCCATTGAACACCCGGGTTAGGGCTTCTTCGAGGACGGGCTTGGCGCGCTCGAACGAAAGGCAACACGGCAGAGCCGGCACGCCGACAAATTCATGGACGAATACGGAAGCCGAATCCTTAAGCTTGATTTCGTGCGGGCCGCCCATGTAGTCGATTTTCAATCCCATGTTTTCGATCAAGGGAAGGCTTTCCGATAAAAGCAATGGACGTTCGGGCTGCAAGAGCCTTAGACGTAAACGTCCGTCG
Source organism: uncultured Rhodospirillaceae bacterium (assembly GCA_964449155.1). Taxonomy (GTDB): domain Bacteria; phylum Pseudomonadota; class Alphaproteobacteria; order UBA9219; family UBA9219; genus CAIXLI01. Next base: position 14,555 of record CAYVBP010000026.1, read on the forward strand.
TTATTCTGAAGGACGTTGATGACCAGTTGCGGCGTTTTGCGCATGCGATCGAGATGGCGAAGATCGTGCGCGGCGTCCGCTGGGTCGACCGCTTCCTGATAGGCTTTAGGAAAGACGTTGCCGTAGCGGCTCAGAAGGGCAAGCGCCGGGGCTTCTCCGAACGTTTTAACGAGAAGGTCGCGCAGACGGCTTGTCCATGTGCGGCACATCTCGCCGACGCGTTGTTCAATGCTGGCCAGATCGGGATGCGGCGAATCCGGCGTCAGGCAAATCGTGCCAAAAGCGCGCGCCAAAAGGCTGTCGTCGATACGGGCTTGCCAAGACAGCGCCGTTCCCTTGAACGCGTTCTCAAGATAGGATTGGACGCGTTCGCGCAGCGCAGAGTCGTACCGCTCGCGTGGGACATACAACAGATAGGTCACATAGCGGTCGAAGCGGTCGCGACGGAGGTACAAGGCGACGTGAGCCCGCTCCTGAAGCTGTAAGATGCCCAGCACATTGGCGTAAAGATCGTCTTCGGCGATCTGAAACAGCTCGTCATGCGGATAGGTGCAAAGAATCTGCATCAGATTGCGCCCGTTGTGGCTTCGGGGCGCAAAATTCAGCCGCGAGATGACATTTGCGATCTTGTGCCGGACAAGCGGGATTTGCCGTGGAGTTTGCGCATATGTCTTATATGTGAAAAGCCCTACAAACAAACGCTCAAACGTGACTTGGCCCTTTTCGTCGAAGCGACGCACGAAAATTGCGTCCATCGGCACAATGCGATGAACGCGTGAGAGCGCGACCGTTTTCATAACGGACAGCGCTTCGTTGTGCTGCTGGTATTTGATTAGTTCGGATGCGCGGCTTTCTTTAGGGTCGCGCAGACCGCCGAACATGCGCATCTCGTCGTCCCGCAAGACGCCGAGCCCCCGTCCGGACAGGACGCGGATTTGGGGTGTCGCGCCGACTTTTTCTTCGAGGCTAAGTTCGCGATAGCCGAGAAACGTAAAGTTGTCGTCGGAAAGCCAGCGCATGAACGCGCTGATTTCTTCACTGTTGCCGTTTAGGTCCGAGGCGGAGGGAACGACGTCCCCGGCGGCTTCAAGCGCCCGGTCGCGCATGAGATTCCAGTCCGACACGGCATCGCGGACGGACAGCAGCGTTGCAAGAACGTCGCTTTCAAGCGCGCGAAGCTCTTCGGTGTCGAAGCAATGATCGATTTGAATATGAAGAAAGGATTCGTTTTGCGCTCCCTTGCTTTGCTCGGACGCAACGCTTAGGGCTTTGCCTTTTCCGTCCCGCACGATAGGGATGACCGGATGAAAGACAAAATGAACGGAAAGGCCTCGTTTTTGCAAAACGCCCGTTACGGAATCCACCAGAAACGGCATGTCATCGTGAACGATTTCAATCACCGTGTGATCGACAGTCCACCCATGGGCGGCTATCGACGGATTGAAAATTCGTAACGAAACGCCTCCTGGCGCGCGCATCGACGCGAAGCCCCAGCTTGACGCGGCAATTTGCATGCGGTCGCTCGCCGAAAAAAGCTCGAGATCGGACGGCATGGCGTTCGCGTAAAAGGCGGAGACAAAATTTTGCGGTGGAGGGGTGAATTTTTGCGAGGGGGAGGTGGGCTTTGTGGCAGATTTACCGGGGGAACGCGTCATCCTATAGAACCTCTCATCAAATAGTCGCGGTCGAGGCCAAAATAAATAAAGCCGACTCGCGCGACGGGAAAAGCGACGTCGAACGAAAATCGATGTTTATCAGGGTCAGCAGGATAGACGTGCCAAAGCACTGCGTCAAATTAAACCTTGTGCAAATTATGGCAGATAAAGGCGTTAGATCAGGTCGCGGAGCTTCTTCTGAGGCCTTGGTCCGTAGTGGCTGATAACTTCGGCGGCGGCAATGGCGCCTATTCGACCGCATTCGGGAAGATCTTTTCCCGACGCAAGGCCATAGAGAAATCCGGCGGCGAAAAGGTCTCCGGCCCCCGTCGTATCAATGACCTTTACGTTCGAACACGCGGCAATTTCACACGTACGGTTTTTCGATACCACAATCGCGCCTTTTTCTCCCCTTGTTGCGACAACGATATCGGCGTGTTGGCGCGCATCGTTTAACGACGACATCAAATCGGCGCTTTTATAAAGCTCTTTCAGCTCGTTTTCGTTCGCAAAAAGGATGTCGATATTGTTGTAGATGAGGTTCAAAAAAGCATCGCGATGCCGCGATACGCAGAAGACGTCCGACAGTGTCATCGAAACTCTGCGCGATGCCTCGTGCGCCAACCGCGCGGCTTTTTCAAAGGCTCTTTGCGCTGAAGGCTTGTCAAACAAATATCCTTCCAAATACGTTATGGTCGATTGTTGCACGATTTCCGGGGCGATGTCGTCGGGGCCAAATTCAACGGCTGCCCCTAGATAGGTGTTCATGCTGCGTTGGGCGTCTGGGGTCACGAGGATCAGGCAGTGGCCTGTTGATAAACCCGGCGACGGGGGCGTTGAAAAGTTTATGTTTTTTGCTCTTAAATCATGGCTGAAAACGTCGCCGAATGTATCCTTCCCGACCTTGCCCAGAAAAGCGCATGAAAGTCCGAGCGAGGCGGCTCCGGACAGGGTATTTGCCGCCGATCCGCCAGAGGATAGCTCGACGGCGGCTCCGGCTTTTTCAAACAAGGTTTGGGCCGTTTTTTTGTCGACAAGGGCCATTGCGCTTTTTACGACCCCGTTGTTGCGCAAAAAAGCGTCGTCCGTAGGAACGATGATATCAACGAGGGCGTTGCCGATGGCGCAAAGATTATAGGGCGGCGGAGACATAAAAAACTACGTATTTTAAGGGACAAGCCTGATTGGGACACAAATTTTTTAGGATTACAAGGGGTTTAATTTTTGAAATACGATAATACCCGGGAACGGCCCCTTTCTTCTTGCCTTGTTCGTTAAAAATGTGTTACCGATCTGACCTCCCCGAGTTTCATTCCGCAGGAGCAACAAATGTTTGGCCCAAGAGAAAAGAATAAAAGCGACTCTCAGGATATTTCCATTGATGATGGTGCGTCGAATGCCTCGTCGCGTATGGATTTGCCGGCAGGGTTGCCCCGGGCGGCTTCGTCTGGCAGCTCGCGGCGCTTGCCTGAGGTTCCGCGGAGAACGTCTTCCGGAAGCGCGGACGGACGCAAACTGATTGTCGGCGACGGGTTGTCGTTGTCGGGCGAAATTACATCGTGCGACATTCTTGTCGTCGCTGGTAAGGTTGAAGCCAAGCTGACGGATGGAAAGCTTCTTGAAATCAACGAAACGGGCCAATTCCGCGGCAGTGTTGAGATTGAAAATGCTGATATCGCCGGGCGCTACGATGGACAATTGGTCGTTCACGGCCGGTTGACTGTTCGTTCGACTGGACGGATTAGCGGTATGGTCAAGTATGGGGAACTAGAAGTGAGCGCGGGCGGCCAAATAATTGGCGAATTACAAGTTACGAATGGCGGGGTGAACGCCGGGGCAATGCCCGGATCGGGCGGCTTTAAAAGCGCGGCAAAATTCCAGCCGCATCACGATGACGACACGTCGTCCGATGACAGAAAAAGCGCTTGATGAAGCGCACGGCGTAACAACCGAAAATGCCGCGCTTAAACGCGGCATTTTTGTTTTTTGAGGCGATATAATTGATGATTAGCAAGGGGTTCCGGTTGTTCCTGTGTGCAATGCAAAAAAACGTGACAAGGTGTTAAGAATAGTGTAAGGGTTAACCTTAACAAGGGCAGGGAAGTCTCTGGCCCGGTATCTTTTTCAAGCGCTCAATGGAGGCATGATGTCGAAGCCGTTTACCAATCCGTTTTTCGAGGCGGACATATCCAAGATGTTTGATATGTCCAGTTATTGGCAGAACTGTGATGTGTCCAAGATGTTCGATGTGTCGAAGCTGATGGGCGATTATAAATGGCCGCAAGGTGGCCAGATTCCTTCGCTGGATATGGAGGCTTTTGTCGCGCTTCAACGTAAAAACATCGAAGCGTTAACCTCGATTAATCAAGCGACGTGGGACACGATGCAGGCTCTGGTCCGCCGTCAGGCCGATAGCCTTCGCCAAATGGTCGAAGACTCGGCGCAAATGTCTCAGGCGCTTATGTCGTGCTCGACTCCCGAATCGAAGGTTATTAAGCAAGCCGAGGCCAGCAAGGCCGCGTTGGATAAGTATCTGTCCAACCTGCGCGATGCTTCCGAAACTGTCGCAAAATGCAACTCTCAGGCAATGGAAACCGTGGGCGCTCGGTTGAACGAAAGCCTGAGCGAAATATGCGGCATGGTCAAGAATGCATCTGCAGCATAATAGGGTTTCGTCATTAACGTCTCCTTGAGAAGATTAGTAATAACGGGCATGGTGCTTATTGGCATCATGTCCGTTTCTGCGTGTGGGAAAAAGCCACCGCAGGTCGATTTACCTCCCGATGTGACAGATACCGGGTTCCCGCACGTTTATCCAAAAGCGGATACAGAAAAATAAAAAGGTTTTGCGCGCTTGGAGAACAATGCTCTGGAATAATACCAACGGCTCAAATTATTGACGCATGAGAAAAAAGCAAGGGCGCGGGGGACACGATAAAAATGCGCTAGAATGAGATGTTTTTATTGATCGAATCTAGTGAGGCGCATTTTTATCGTGTCCCCTTTCTCTTTTGCGAGTCATTTATTAGGGCCGTTGGTCTAAGTTTGATTCAGACAATATTTGTCGGCAGCCTTTGCGCGACGCTGAAATTATTTTTGAATGTTGGGAAAATTTGTTAAATTGAGGCGTCGTTGGCAGGGCCGATTGAAACTAGGGAATGTCCCCTTTTTATCAAACAAACTGCGCGTATATGTTTAGGGCAAACTACGGTTTGTATTGGATCCAAAGGAAGCAAAATGAATTGGCTTACAAATTTTGTTCGACCGAAAGTAAGAGCTCTTGTCGGCGAGAAAAAGGATGTTCCCGACAACCTTTGGGAAAAATGCCCCGGATGCAACGCAATGCTGTTTAAGCGTGATATGGAAAACAGCATGAATGTGTGCCGGTCGTGCGGTTATCATTTGAAGCTCGATGCCGTTAAGCGACTAAACATGATTTTCGATAACGGCGATTATAAATATATCGAAATACCGAAGGTGTTGGCCGATCCTTTGAAGTTTCGCGACCAGAAAAAATATAGCGATCGGCTTAAGGCCGCCCAATCCAAGACCAAGCGTCAGGACGCAATTGTCATTGGCGAGGGGCTGATCGAGAACGGAAAGGCCGTCGTGGCTGTTTTTGATTTCGATTTTATGGGCGGGTCAATGGGCGCGGGGGTGGGCGAGGCGATTGTTGCCGCTGCCGGGCGCGCTGTGGCCACGTCGGCGGCTTTGGTCGTTTTCCCGGCTTCGGGCGGCGCGCGGATGCAGGAGGGCATTTTGTCGCTTATGCAGATGCCGCGGACTGTTATTGCAGCCGATATGGTCAAGGAAGCGGGGTTGCCGTTTATCGTCGTCATGACAAATCCGACAACGGGAGGGGTTACGGCAAGCTTTGCCATGATCGGCGATGTTCATATAGCAGAACGCGGCGCTTTGATCGGGTTTGCGGGCGCGCGCGTTATCGAAAACACAATTCGCGAGATTCTTCCGCCGGGATTTCAGCGCGCCGAATATTTGCAAGAGCACGGGATGGTCGATATCGTCGTCGAACGCAAGGATTTACGCGAGACGCTTGGCCGGGTTTTGCGGCTTCTTCGCGGCGGGCGGACGGGCAAGGCGTCGCTTTCCGGGCCGGTTCCACACGGCGCGCGAAATGGGAAAAAGACGGGATAATGACGACAAAGAGTTTTTAGAGAATTTATAAATAGACCTCTTGCATAACCTAAAATTAACGAAGGGATGATTCGCTGAGACCCGA
>CAYVBP010000027.1:0-2822 GCA_964449155.1 uncultured Rhodospirillaceae bacterium
ATGGTGGGCGGTGAGGGGTTCGAACCCCCGGCCTCCTCGGTGTAAACGAGATGCTCTACCGCTGAGCTAACCGCCCGATTTGCTTCGCTTAGCAGAAAGCGAAAAAAATAACGATATTTTTCTTCGCCAACGCAAAAACCCCGCCTAGCCTAAAAACGGGGCAAAAAAGCAAAACCCGTCAAAGAAAATCAAGAAATCGGCATTTCCGGAACGTTCTGCGGCACGATTAGGGTTGCCGCCGTCGCGGCAATCACCTTTTCGACCGATACTCCCGGCGCCGTTTCTCTCAAAACCAACCCCTCGTCAGTAGGCTCAATGACGGCAAGATCGGTAACGATCATATTGACGCGACGTATCGAGGTAATCGGCAACGTGCATTTCTGCACGATTTTAGATTCCCCCTTGGCCGTATGATTCATGGCAATGATTAGCCTCTTAGCGCCTGTGGCCACATCCATGCCGCCGCCCATACCGGGGATCTTCACGCCCGGGATCATCCAGTTTGCCAACAATCCTTGGGCGTCGACCTGCAAGGCCCCAAGAATAGCGGAATCGAGATGCCCCCCGCGAATAAGCGAAAACGAAAAACTGCTGTCAAAGCAGCTTGCGCCCGGCATGGTTCCGACAAAAACGCCGCCTGCATCAATAAGGCAATCGTCTTCCATGCCCTCGCCGGGTATCGACGACATGCCGATCATCCCGTTTTCAGACTGAAGGAATACCTCGACATCTACCGGCATATAATTGGCGACCAGCTGCGGGATTCCGATTCCAAGATTAACCAAATCGCCCGAACGAAGCTCTTGCGCGGCGCGCTTGGCAATGACGACTTTATCTTCCATGGGAAACCCTCCGTTCAATAATGTAATCGACAAGCGGATGCGGGGTAATGACTTCGTCCGGAGGTATAACGCCGACAGGAACGATTTCGTTCGGCTCGGCAATAACGATATCTCCGGCCAACGCCATAATCGGGCTAAAGTTACGTCCCGTCAGCGCATAGTCGAGGTTTCCGCGATAATCGGCGCGGCGACAGGATATCAACGTAAAGTCCGCGCGAAGCGGCGTTTCAAGAACGTAGTCTTTGCCTTGAACGTTAATGATCGGCTTATCCTTGGCCGCCAGCGTTCCAAGGCCCGTCGGCGACAACACGCCGCCCAACCCCGAACCGCCCGCGCGAATACGTTCGATAAACGACCCCTGAGGGCACAATTCGACTTGCAATTCGCCAGCAAGGTATTGCCGTTGAGTTTCAGGATTGGTTCCGATATGCGTTCCGATAAACCGATCGACGCATTTAGCCTGAATCAACAGCGCGTTCCCATAAACGGGCTTGGCGGTATCGTTGGTAATCAGGGTTAAATGCTTTTTTCCCTGCCGAACGATTTCGTCAACGATGCGGCGGGGCGTGCCCACGGCAAGGAATCCCCCCATAATAATTCTGGCGCCGTCGGGAATCATTTCGACGGCTTTAACAACGTCGATAGCTTTATTCCTATTCATTTTCACCTCTCGCGCCCAAAAGGGCTGTTGGCGTGCAACGACTTGTAGATATTTGCGGCAATGTGCCGAAGGCGTCTCATGCTGCAAAACGCAGCGCCCAAAATAGTGGCAAGAAAACGGAAAGAAAAAGTAAAGACAAAGAATTGATTCGTAACAAAGCGGCATTACTTATACCGCAACGCACAATAAACAGCCGCCTTTCCCCCAAAAAATGGAGAAAAGGCGGTTTTCAAGGACTACCTATTTAACATTTCCAAGAACTTCGTCACTTCCGTACGAAGCCCATCCGATTCCTTCGACAAAAGGTTAGACTCCGCCAGCACGCGTTCAGCCGCAGTCCCGGTCTGGCCAGCGGCGCGCGCAACGCCTTCGATGCTTTTCGAAATATCGTTCGTCCCAGCCGCAGCCTGCTGAACGTTCGACGAAATTTCTCCCGTAGCGGCGGATTGTTCCTGAATCGCCGCCGCGACGGCGGTGGACACAGCGCTAATCTGCCCGATGCGTTCGCTAATGCCCTTAATCGCTTCGACAGTAATATTGGTCGAGCTCTGCACGCCTTCAATCTGCGCGCCGATTTCTTCTGTCGCTTTAGCCGTTTGGTTGGCCAAAGATTTAACCTCGCTTGCGACGACTGCAAAGCCTTTTCCGGCTTCGCCTGCGCGGGCCGCCTCGATTGTGGCATTAAGCGCCAACAAGTTGGTTTGGCCCGCGATCTGCTGAATAAGCTCGACAACGGCGCCGATCTTCTGTCCGGCTTGAGCCAAGCCGTCGACGATAGAACTTACACGATCAGCTTCTTTCACCGCATCGTGGGCCATCTTTGCGGCTTTTTCGACTTGCTGACCAATCTCGCGACTTGTCGCCGTCATTTCCTCGGTCGCGCCCGCAACAGCCTGAACGTTCGCAGAGGCTTCCTGCGTCGCCGAAGCAACCGTCGAGCTTTCCCTTTGCGTCTCCTCGGCCGCAGAGGACATCGTCTGCGCGCTCTTCTGTAGTTCAGCGGCAGACTTCGACAGGTTGTCGACGATGCCCATAACGCTTGCCTTAAACTTATCGGCCGTTTCATGCATCAAGCGCTTGTGCTCGGCAGCCGTCTTTTCTTCCGTTTCTTTTTGGCGCACGCGCATTTGCTCGACCTCAAGAGCATTGTCCTTAAAAATCTTTAAGGCGCTGCCCATATCGCCAATTTCGTCGGAACTCCCCGACACGGGGATATCCACGTTCAGGTCGCCGGAAGCCAAAGACCTCATCGCCCCGGTCATTGCATTCAATGGCGAGGATATCAACCGGTTCACAAGCACCAAAAGGATCGAGAGAAT
>CAYVBP010000027.1:2922-19776 GCA_964449155.1 uncultured Rhodospirillaceae bacterium
GATGTCGTTTCGGTCGTTCAGTTCGTAATCGTTCACGTACAGCCGCCCGTTTTCGATTCTAAACTGCGTTCCCAGATGATTAACTTCGCTCCACGCGACGCGCATATTCGTTTCGACAGTATCCGAAACGCGCTTTTTTGCGTCCTGCAAGGCAATTTCAATCGAACTCCCCAAAACTGCCCCGGCAACGAGGATAACAGTCATAAAAAGCATCGTGCCAATCTTGCGCGATAGCGTAAATCTAAACTTTTGAGAACGACCGGTACTGGAATTTTCGGAATCTATTCGATTAGCCATGCAGTTAGCTCCAAGTATTGGGATTTTGTAAGCGAAGTTTTTCTTCGCAAGATTCTGGTGAGAATTTCTTTATATCTTACACATCTTAAAATTGCATTACGATTTTTTTTATCTATTGCCATGATGGCGTGTAAAAATTGACGCGCAGCGTGTTTACTCATGCCTTATAACCAGCCATTATCGTTTGCCTTCGCACGCACACATAAACACCAAGCCCAGCTCCCTCATGCCAGACTTCAATAACGTTATTAAAATCAATTTCGAACTTACGTTATTCTTGGCCTATTGCCTTTTTATCGGCGCGGCTCTTAACGCGCGATTGTCGTTGTGGAAAGAAATAATTGGCCCTCAGAATAACGCATATCTAAAAATATTCTTTTCGATTGCGTCGGGCCTATGCGTCACACTCGCCTTTCTTTTCCTTTTGGGCGAAATCGGCATTCTCAATATATATGCCGTCGTCATATGCGCCGTTCTTACGCTGGCGTTATCGTTCGTTTCGATCTTCGACCAGCCCGGTTTCTCCTTATTTGGCGACCTTTTTGCGCGCGCAGAAAAGAACATAGCGCCGACTCTAATCGAAACGCTGTCGATCCTAATTCTTTTCATCGTTGTAACGGGCGCGTCGATCCGCGCGATGGGCTATTGGGACGATACAATGTACCATTTACCCTTGGCCCGATACTACGTCGAGCACCAAGCCATTGGTTTAAAAGAATATCTAAGGTTTCCCCTGTTTCCCCAAAACATGGATCTGCTTTTCGCTTTAGGCTTGATGCTTGACGGAGACCTTCTTGCCCAAGGCCTTGCCACGGTTCCGGTTTTCATCGCCGCGATAGGGCTTCTTGGCGTAAGCCGGTGGCTATTGTCGTCCGCCCTGCCCGGCTATTTGTCGATCGGGCTGTTTCTTTCCCTGCCCCTTGTCTGGATTCATCTGGGGTTCGCATATATCGAAAACGGGCTTGCCTTGTTTTGCTGGGCGGCAACCGTAGCCGTCGCTATTTGGGAAAGCTCGAACCGCAAATCATGGAAATGGCTAGCCCTTGCCGGAGCATTGGCAGGCTGCGCGGCGGGAACCAAATATTTTGGGGGAGCCTTTGCATCGATCCTTTGGCTTTATATCCTTATCTCCCGAAAGTCATGGAAAGAATCCATGATTTTTGCGCTGGCCGTCTTTGCCTTCGGCAGCTGGTGGTACATCCGAAGCGCGCTGATTTCCGGAGACCCCATTCATCCTGTAGGCGCGCGGATTTTTGGATATTTTCTTTGGAACGAGGGAGATTACGCCTACCAGCAACAAGAACAATCGAGATTCGGTGTCCCAAAAAACATCCTCAACCTGTGGGCCGCGCTTCAAGCCGTCAAGGTTGAGGTCTTTGCGCTCGCTTTCCTCTTCATCGCATTCCTGAAACGTGCGGACAAAGCATTTAAACTTTTTTACGCGGTCTTTGTCGTCTACATCGTCTTTTGGTTTTTCGCCACGCAAGTCGAACGCTATCTCGCGCCCATAACTTTCGTCGGGTGTTTTCTCTCCGTCGCCTTCGTCGTGCGCCTTGCCAAAAGATCGGGACAATCTTTTTCCTCTCTCTTCCGGCATTCTTATTGTGTCCGCACTGCGCTTTTCTATTCAGTTCGATCGACGATTGGCACAGGAACATGCCTGATCCTTCTCGCCGCAGCCGCGATCTATCAGCATGCGGTCTTATTGCCCAAAACATTCGCGACATGGGAAACGGTCTTGCTCAACCGCCCCGGTTATCCCCTCTTCCGTCAAGCCAACGCCCTAATTCCGTCAAAAGGAGACCGCTTGGTCCAGATAGGTTTCGAAAATGGAATCTATTTCTATAATGGAACCGTCATCGGCGACTGGTACGGCCCCGGACGATACAGCAGCCTGATGATCTGTTCGCCGCGCTTCGTCCGCAACGCAAACACTTGCGCCCTTATCCCGGCAGCCGAGATGGCCGATACAATGAAAACTTTCAACAGCCGTCTTCTGGCCGTGAACGGAAGCTTTGTTTCCATCGATATCGATGACTATAAAAAGCGATTCGATATCGTCAAAGCCTACCATAGGAACTATTTGTTGGCCCTCAGGCCAACCGATTAATTTATTGAGCCTTTAACGACAGCGTTTTAAAAGAAGCACATGACACACCCCCCTTTCCTTGGAGTCGAAAAATCATGTTCTGGCCGCCGCTGGGTCGCGCGCGACTATGACGAGCGCATGACTATGGCGCTCAGTCAGCGTTTCGCCCTGCCCGACCTCGTCGCCCGCAGCATGAACGCCCGCGGCATCGGCTTAGAGGATGCCCCGAACTATCTGGACCCAAAACTGCGAAACCTATTGCCAAACCCGAGCGTCCTAAAGGATATGGACAAAGCGGCAGCGCGTTTAGCGGAAGCGATATCCCGCAACGAACCTTTTGCGGTTTTCGGCGACTATGACGTTGACGGCGCAACGTCCTCGGCCCTTCTTCTTCGGTTTGCGCGAAGCCTTGGCGTTTCTCCGCGTCTTTATATCCCCGACCGCCAAACTGAAGGATACGGCCCCAACCCCGCCGCCATGAAGCGCCTTGCCGAAGAAGGAAACCGCCTCATTGTCTGCGTCGATTGCGGCACAACGGCGCACGAGGCCCTAACTGCAGCCCGCGACAACGGTATGGAAACGATAGTGCTCGACCACCACGCCTCCGAACCCGTTCTGCCCCCTGCTCTGGCAATCGTCAATCCCAACCGCTTCGACGAAGCGGGCGATTACGAACATCTGGCCGCCGTGGGCGTAACCTATCTCTTTGTGATCGCCGCAAACCGCGCTTTGCGCGCTGCCAAATTTTATTCCCCGCAACGTCCCGAGCCGGACCTGATGCAATGGCTTGACCTCGTTGCGCTGGGAACGATCTGCGATGTGGTCAAGCTCACGGGTCTCAACCGCGCCTACGTTGCGCAGGGATTAAAGGTCGCAGCCCGGCGCGGCAATATCGGCCTTGCCTCGCTGATGCAAGCGGGGGGCGTTTCTGTCGTTGACGCTTACGCAGCTGGCTACATCCTTGGCCCGCGCATTAACGCCGGGGGCCGCATCGGAGAATCCAGCCTCGGCGCAAGGCTTCTCTCGACCGAAGACGGCGACGAAGCGGCGGCCATAGCCCAACGCATGAACGCCTTGAACGCCGAGCGCCGCGAAATCGAATCCCGTGTCCTCGCCGAAGCCGAGAGCATGGCTCTGGCCGAAACGTTGCCGATGGCGTTTGTCGCGTCTGAAAACTGGCATCCCGGCGTCATCGGAATCGTAGCCTCGCGCCTAAAGGATAAATTTCATCGCCCCGCCTTGGTGATCGCGCTCGACAAAGACATCGGCAAAGGGTCCGGGCGATCCATCGGCGCCCTTGACCTTGGCGCGAATGTCATCGCCGCGCGACAAGCCGGTTTGCTGGTCAACGGCGGCGGCCACGAAATGGCGGCGGGTTTCACGGTTGAACGCGCCAAGCTCGACGCTCTGCGCGACTTTTTTGCCGAACGCATCGGCAAGCAAATCGAAGCCGAACCGCTAACGCCGACCTTGACCCTTGACGGCCTTCTTTCCGGCGCGTCGATAGATTTGGATTTTCTGGACACATTAGAAAAACTCGCCCCCTTCGGAACCGGCAATTCCGAACCTCGATTTGCCGTCGCCGACTGCAAAATCCTCCGCGCCAACGTCGTCAAAGATAAACACGTAAGCCTCCTCTTCGCGCATGGCGGGAAACGGATTAAGGCAATCGCCTTTCGCGCGATGGAAAATGGTCTGGGCCAAGCCCTTCTAAGCCGCCCGGACCGCATCCATCTGGCCGGAAATCTGCGCCTAGACGAATGGCAGGGAAATAAACAAGTCCAAATGCTCATCGCCGACGCCGCAATCGAATAGCGCATGCCACATAAAGATTCATTCTATCGTCGTTCAGAACGATGCCGACGGAGACACAATCAATAACCCCCGGCAGAGCTGGGAGTAGTGGGGAACAGCTATAAGCGGTTTTAAAAAACTCTTCTACAATGAGCACCATGGTCCCCTTATCCGTCATCCCCGCCCCCTTATCCGTCATCCCCGCGAAGGCGGGGATCCAGTTTGAGAGTCCAAAAAAAAATGTCGGAACGGCTTGTTATCTTGGCAATTCCAACTGGATCCCCGCCTGCGCGGGGATGACGACGGCTGGGGCGCAAGGAGTTATTTCATAGGGCGGTTGATATAAGAGTCTCTTTTTTGCAGGCTCATTTTTTCTGGATTGGTTCTATCAACAACCAGTTTCATTATTCCGCCATTTATGGCAAACAATACCCATGAATCAAAACACGCAATATCCTCCTCTGGCATGCGTCGTCCTTGCGGCGGGTCAGGGAACGCGGATGAAATCCGCCCTTCCCAAAGTCTTGCACCCCGTCGCGGGCGCGCCGATGCTCAAGCATGTGCTGCGCGTATGTGAAGAATTATCGCCCGAACACATCGTCGTGGTCGCGCCACCGAACTCCCCGGCCATTGAACAGGCGGCAGCGCCGCACGCTTGCGTGGTCCAGAAAGAACCCTTGGGCACAGGCGACGCCGTCAAGGCCACGCGAAAAGCGCTGGTCGATTTTGCCGGAGACATCGTCGTTCTTTTCGGCGACGGCCCCCTCGTTACGGCAGGCTCTCTGCGCAAACTTCAAGCCCGGCGGGAAGAAACCGGCGCGGTTGTCGTCGTCGCAGGATTTTCGCCCGACAATCCGGCGTCGTACGGACGGCTTATCATCGACGAAACCGGAAACCTGCAAAAGATCGTCGAAGCCTCCGAAGCCTCGGACGAAGAACACGCGATCAGGCTTTGCAACGGCGGCGTAATGCTTTTTGACGCGGCCAAGCTATGGCCCATGCTGGACCAGCTTCGCAACGACAACGCGAAAGGCGAGTATTTCCTGACGGATTGCGTCGCGCTGACGCAACAAGAAGGCAACAACAGCGTGGTCGAAATCATCTCGGCCGACGAAGTTCTCGGCATCAATACGCGCGTCGAGCTCGCGCAGGCCGAGAAAATCGTGCAAAAGCGGCTGCGCGAAAAGGCGATGTTGGGCGGCGTGACAATGACGGACCCCGACAGCGTCTTTCTGTCCGCCGACACCACTTTTGGCCGCGACATAACGATAGCCCCGCATGTCATTATTGGCCCGGGCGTCGAAATCGCGGACAACGTGGAAATCCGAGCCTTCTCGCACCTCGAAAACGTCAAGATCGAGCAAGGCGCCATCGTCGGTCCCTTTGCGCGCATCCGCCCCCACACCCGCATCGGTGCCGAAGCGCACATCGGCAACTTTGTCGAGATCAAGAACAGCGACATTGCGCCGGGCGCAAAAGTTAATCATCTGACCTATATCGGCGACGCAAGCGTCGGCGCGAAAACGAACGTCGGCGCAGGAACGATCACGGCAAACTATGACGGCGTGCGCAAGAATCGCACGCAAATCGGGGAAAACGCCTCCATCGGCTCGAACGTCGTTCTTGTCGCCCCCGTCACGGTGGGAAGCGGCGCAACGGTCGCGGCAGGCAGCGTTATTACGAAAAACGTGCCTTCCGACGCCTTGGCCCACGCACGCGCCCGCCAAGAGAACCGAGAAGGCTGGGCCCGCCGCATAAAACGCATAAACGATGAAAAATAAGGATTTTTTCGATTAAACTTGACAAATCGCCCTGTTTTCCGGAAATTGCGCCCCTTCCCGCACCGGCACAGGGCAGCGGACGGACAGCGGCGCTTGCCGACAAAAATTGGGATTTTGAAAATGGCTAAAACAAAGAACGATATCAAGATGGTCAGCTCTGCGGGGACAGGCTTTTTCTACGTGACGAAAAAGAACCCCAAGAACAATACGAACAAGCTCGAGCTGAAGAAATACGACCCCGTCGTGCGCAAACACGTCGCGTTCAAGGAAGGCAAGATCAAGGAATCCAAGAAGTCGTAAGATTTCTATTCCCGGCACCCTTTTAACTGCCATCATCCAAGTAACATTGCGTCGCGCAATTTGAATATGCGCGTGGTGACTCGCGTGATAAAAAGCAATGAAGCAATGGGGACACAATAACTATTGTGTCCCCATCGCATCTTTCGATTAGCAGGAGACCCCCATCCATGTGCGGCATCGTAGGAATGATCGGCTCGCGCCCCGTATCGACCTTTCTATTGGATGGGCTGCGCCGTCTTGAATACCGCGGCTATGACAGCGCAGGAATAGCGACAGTCACGAACGGCAAGATCGACCGCCGTCGCGCCGAAGGAAAGCTGGATCGACTTTCCCAACGCCTGCGCGAAGAGCCGCTTTCCGGAAACGTCGGCATCGGCCACACGCGGTGGGCGACGCACGGAAAACCGACGGAAGCCAACGCGCACCCGCACGCGACAGACCTTGTCGCGGTCGTACACAATGGCATTATCGAAAACTATCGCGCGCTGCGAAGCGAGCTTGAATCCAAAGGCTGCGCCTTTGTCTCGGAAACCGACACGGAAGTCATCGCGCATCTGGTGACGGACTATCTTCGTCAAGGCCTGTCGCCGCAGCAAGCGACGGCAGCGTCGCTTAAACGCCTCGAAGGCGCTTTCGCGCTTGGCATCCTTTTTTCAGGCCACGATAACCTGCTGATCGGCGCGCGCCGAGGCAGCCCGCTTGCCATCGGCTACGGCGAGGGCGAGATGTATCTAGGCTCCGACGCTCTGGCGCTGGCTCCGCAAACGAACCGCATCGCCTATCTCGAAGAAAATGACTGGGTCGAGCTATATCAGGACAAAGCCGTCGTCCACGACGCAAAGAACGCGGTCGTCGAGCGCAAGATCCTGACGACAGCGCTGTCCGGTGCGATGATCGGCAAAGGCCAATATCGCCATTTTATGTTGAAAGAGATTTTCGAGCAGCCGACCGTCATCGGCGACACGCTGTCGTCGCTCGTTCATTCTAACGACGGCCTTAATCTTCCGCCGCTTCCCTTCGACTGGAAAGACGTGCCGCGCCTGACCATCGTCGCATGCGGCACGGCATCCTACGCGGGCCTTGTCGGAAAATACTGGTTCGAACAGCTTGCCCGCTTGCCGGTCGAAATCGATATCGCCTCGGAATTCCGCTATCGCGAAGCGCCAATGCCCGAAGACGGCGTCACGCTTGTCGTCTCGCAATCGGGAGAAACGGCCGATACGCTCGCCGCGTTGCGCTATGCGAAATCTCAAGGGCAGAAAATTCTGTCGGTCGTTAACGTCCCCCAAAGCTCTATTGCGCGAGCCTCCGATGCCGTTATTCCGACATTGGCCGGTCCCGAGATCGGCGTCGCCTCGACAAAAGCCTTCACCACGCAGCTTGCGGTAATCTTGTGCCTTGCCCTGTCGGCAGCTCAGGCAAGAAACGCCCATTCGCCCGAACGCTGCGCCGCTATTCTCGACGCCTTGCGTGGCGCGCCCGAACACATCAACGCGATTTTGCGCAACGAGCACCATTTGCAAGAGCTGGCCCAAAGCGTTAGCGAAGCGCGCGACGTTCTATATTTGGGCCGCGGCCTATTGTACCCGATAGCGATGGAAGGCGCGCTCAAGCTCAAGGAAATTTCGTACATCCACGCCGAAGGCTATCCTGCCGGAGAAATGAAACACGGCCCCATCGCCCTGATCGACGAAAACATGCCGGTCGTCTTTCTTGCGCCGCGCGACGCGCTTTACGAAAAAACGATTTCGAATATCCAAGAAGTCGTCGCGCGGGGCGGAAAAGTAATCCTTTTCTCGGACAAAGCCGGGATCGCAAACGTCGGCGCGAAGGTTTTCCGCAGCATCGAGCTCCCCGAAGCTGACGCCTCGATACTGCCCTTGCTTTACGCCGTTCCCCTGCAACTTCTCGCGTACCACACGGCAATCGCCAAAGGAACGGATGTCGACCAACCGCGCAATCTAGCCAAAAGCGTAACCGTCGAGTAACACTCCCTGCCCCCAGTGAATCAAAGGGAACGCAGCAAAAACGCCTGAACCGCCGAGATAAATTCCGTAACGAAAAAAGAAAATGGAATCCTTATTTCTATCGACCTTCGTCGTCGCCCTAGCCGAAATCGGCGATAAAACGCAATTATTGGCCTTTCTATTGGCAACGCGATTTAAAAAGCCTGTCCCGATTATCTTTGGCATTTTTCTTGCGACAATAGTCAATCATTCCCTCGCGGGCCTTGTCGGCGCATGGATAACGACGGTCGTTGCGCCGGAAACGCTAAGATGGATTCTCGGAGGATCGTTTCTCGCCATGGCCGTCTGGACGATGATCCCCGACAAAATTGAAGAAGACGAATCGCGCTTGGCAAAGAATTTCGGCGTCTTCGGCGCGACGGCTATAACCTTTTTTCTTGCAGAAATGGGCGACAAAACCCAACTGGCTACCGTAGCGATGGCCGCCCGTTTTTCCGAAGTCGCGCTTGTTGTCGCCGGAACGACTCTGGGCATGCTGATCGCGGACGTTCCCGCCGTATATATTGGAAACAGGTTCTCCAAAAAACTTCCGATAAAAATCATCCGCGCGATCGCTGCCGCGCTTTTCGCCGCGATGGGCGCGCTAACCCTTGCCTAATGCGATGGGGACACAATGGTTATTGTGTCCCCACTGCTTCATATGGTGAACATCGCTTCCGGATCGAAGAAAATCTTTTTTGGCGGTCCGCTATAGATGGAATCCGCATCGATTTCCTCAACGACGGGCCGCGCTCTTGCGGCAATCCGCCGAACGCCGCCGCTTTGATCGGCCGTAGTCGGAAACAGATTATCGAGCGACAACCCGGCAAGAAACATAAAGAGAAAGTACGCGGGAACCCCATGGCCCCCAGTAGATCGGTTAAAACCAAACGACATGCGAATAACAACGCCTCCCAAACAAAGGGTCGCATAAACCCGCCCTGACTTATTGCGCGCAGGAACACGCCGCCGTTCACAGCGAACGGCCGCATGCCGATAAGTCTCCGGCTTTTTGAAAAGTCAGGCGGAACATTCCTCCGCCCTAACGGTCATCGAAAGCGGATGCGCTTTTGACCGTGCGTTATCGTAAACATGACCACTATATACAGCGAACTACCAAATTTTACAAGTAAATTACCAATAAAAATATTCCCCTACAAACGACTGAATCTTTCAAATATCATGCTAGACTGCGCTGAAAGCATTTTTAAAGGAACTATTTTAAGGAGACCCATTATGACCGAACCGGCAGAAAAAGATCCGTTCATAGAGGATCTGGAAAAAGCATATTTCGGATATGTATCCATTCTAGCTCTTCAGAAAACAGGCGTTCATCCCTTTGTCTTCGAGCACATCGTGCGCAATCTGAATAAACCCGCCACCCCGGAAGAAAGGAAAGACATTGAAGAAACCGTCTGGGAACTTTTTAAAATCCGAGATGAAAGAAAAATGTCGTGGCTATCGAACGAACCATTAATAAATGAAACGTACGCGATATTAGTCGACAATCTGGAGAAAAAGCCCGTTAACATGGACAACGCTGTAAAAGCGCATAATAAATTGCGGGCCGCCGTCATAGAAGAAACCAAAGCGACGATTTCAATGCTGGAAACAGCAAGCGATCTCGCGCAGACATTCGGCGACTTGTCTCAAGCAAAAAAGGAAGCGTGCGCGGAATTGTCTTCGCAAGCAAGGTATCCCGTTCAAACGGCCCGAGACCTTAACCGAAGATTTTCGGCAAACTGCTGCGCATAAAAGAAGCTCGGAATTTCGAAGCGGTTCGAACTAACATCAAGCGTCTTGCGCCATCTTCGCAAGTTCCGTCAACAG
The DNA here is from genome assembly GCA_964449155.1 of uncultured Rhodospirillaceae bacterium. GTDB lineage: Bacteria > Pseudomonadota > Alphaproteobacteria > UBA9219 > UBA9219 > CAIXLI01. The sequence goes on from CAYVBP010000027.1 coordinate 13,020, forward strand.
CTTCTGGGTTCCATCCAGCCGCCGTTCCGGATCTTCCCATGCCCGCATGACCACAATCTTTTGGTCCGGCCTGACCATGACGGTCCCGGCGTTCTTGGCGATCCATGCAACCAACTTGTCCGGCTTTGGAAACCTGTCTTTATGAAGCGCGATAATCGCGCCTTTCGCGGCCACGTCGATTTTCGCGACCGAGGCCTTTCTGCAAACGACCTTGATCGCCACCGTCCGCAACAAATTCTCGACCTCTTTCGGCAAAGCCCCGAACCTGTCGATCATCTCGGCCGCCAATGGCTCAATCTCGGCTTCGTCTTCAATCTCGGCCAAGCGCCGGTACAAACCCAACCGCACGTTCAAATCCGCGACATAAATTTCAGGGATCAAAACCGACAGCCCCAAATTAATTTGGGGCGTCCAGCGCTCGACCGCGCCCGCCTCGCCGCCTCCCGACCGGGCGGAAGCCACGGCATCTTCCAGCATTTGCTGGTAAAGTTCGATTCCGACCTCGCGCACATGCCCTGACTGTTCCTCGCCCAAAAGATTGCCGGAACCGCGAATATCCATATCGTGGCTTGCGAGCTGAAACCCCGCCCCCAGTTGCTCAAGCGTCTGAATAACCTCAAGCCTCTGCTGCGCCGTCTTTGCCAAAGGCTTGACCGGATCGTAAGTAAAATAAGCATATCCCCGCAATTTTCCGCGCCCGACGCGTCCGCGAAGCTGATAAAGACCCGCCAGCCCGAACCGGTCCGCACGATGAAGAATAATCGTGTTCGCATTGGGAATGTCGAGTCCCGACTCCACAATGTTCGTGGCCAGCAAAACATCGAACTGCCGCGCATCGAACGCGGTCATGATATCTTCCAACTGCGACGGCGTCATCCGCCCATGCGCGATGACGACCTTAACCTCCGGCGTCAATTCCTTAAGCTTCGCGGCCACGCCCGCCAGATCGTCGACATAAGGACACACATAGAACGTCTGCCCGCCGCGATAATGCTCGCGCATAATGGCCTCGCGAACGACCAAAGGATCGTAGGGCAGAACGAACGTGCGCACCGCCAGCCTGTCCAAAGGCGGCGTTGCGATCAAGCTCAGTTCTCGAACGCCGGCCAGAGCCAGTTGCAGCGTGCGTGGAATAGGCGTCGCGGTCAAAGTCAGCACATGAACTTCCGACCGAAGTTCCTTAAGCCGTTCTTTCTGCTTGACGCCGAAATGCTGTTCTTCGTCGATAATCAAAAGCCCCAACGACTTAAAGGCGACTTCCTTGCCCAACAGCGCGTGCGTTCCCACGACGATATCGACGCGTCCTTCTTTAAGATCTTCCTTGGTCTTGCGCGCCTCGGCCACCGACACCATGCGCGATAGCTGGGCGATCCTTATGGAAAATCCGCGAAACCGCTCGATAAAGTTATTGTAGTGCTGCCGCGCAAGCAACGTCGTCGGCACGACAAGCGCCACCTGTAAGCCCGCCTGCGTCGCGACAAAAGCCGCGCGTAAAGCGACCTCCGTCTTCCCAAATCCGACATCGCCGCACACAAGGCGGTCCATCGGCCTGCCGCTGGACAAATCGCCCAGAACCTCGCCAATCGCGCGATCTTGATCGTCGGTTTCGGCATAAGGAAACCGGGCTGCGAATTCCTGATAAACGCCGTTTGGAGTCTCGACGATCTCGCCCTTGCGCACTTCGCGCTCTGCGGCAATTTTTATCAGCGCATCGGCCATATCCTTAAGCCGCTTCTTGACGCGGGATTTCCTTTGCTGCCATCCCAGCCCGCCAAGCTTGTCAAGAACCGCGCCCGCCTCCTCGCTCCCATAGCGCGACAGAAGCTCAAGATTTTCGACGGGGACGAACAGCTTGTCGCCGCCGTCATAAACCAGTTTCACGCAATCGTGAGACTGCCCTAGCACCTGAACGTTGACCAACCCTTCATAGCGCCCGATCCCGTGCTCGGCATGAACGACGAAATCGCCGGGGTTCATGGCCCCCAACTCCATCTGGAACTGCTTGGCCGCGCGACGTTTCTTCGGCGCGCGCACCAACCTGTCGCCTAAAATATCCTGCTCGGTAATCACCGCGAGATCGGGCGAAGCAAACCCGCGCTCAAGCCCCAAAACGATCAACGCCACCAGCTTGGTATCGAGCTTCTTCATCTGCTCGAAACTTGCGACGTTTGTCTGCGCCGACAGCGCATGCGCGCGCAAAAGCCCTGCCATGCGCTCGGCGGAGCCTTGGCTGTAGCAGGCAATCGCGACGCGTTGGTTTTGTTTTTGCCTCTCGTCGACCGCCGCCTTTAGCGCGTCATACAAATCGCTTTCCTTGTTCGAAACCCGCGCGGCGGCGAAATCCATTCCGCGCGCGCCCTTGCAATCAATCTCGTTCCCCAGCCCTTCGCCCGCCACAGCCCCGAACGGAGACAAAACGGCCACAGCCCGTCCCTGTAACGCGTCTTCGATCTGCGCCTTGGTCCAGTACAGACTTTCGACCGGCGCGGGCTTGTAAACGATGGCGCCGTCTTTCTTCTTCGACCTTTTCGCCGCCTCGAACAGGCCCTTACGCGCCAGATAAAAGTCCTCGACCTGCTGCAACCGCGACTCGACAGCCTCAAACGCCTGACAATCGAACGCGACCGAGGCATCGGGCAAATAATCCAGCACCCCGAACAGGCGCGGATAAAACAGCCCCAGCCAATGTTCGACCCCCGGAAACCTGTCCCCGCGCGTCACGGCTTCGTACAAAGCGTCTCCGTCCGTCACAGCGCCGAACAATGCGCGATACTGCGACCTGAAATGCGCAATGGACGCCTGCGTTAAAATCGCCTCCGCGCTTGGCCCCAAATGAATCCGGTCAGCCTTGTCTGTCGTCGTCTGGCTCAAAGGATCGAACACGCGAATGCTCTCAATCTCGTCCCCGAAGAAATCGAGCCTCAACGGAGCCTCAAGCCCCGGCGGAAACAAATCGACAATGCCGCCGCGAACGGCGAACTCTCCCGCCTCGCGCACCGTTCCTGCATTGATATATCCGTTCTGCGCCAAATAGCCGCGCAACTTTTCGACCGGCAACGTATCGCAGATAGCGGCGTCAAGGCACGAAGCCTCAAGAACGTCCGGCGGCAACGTCTTTTGCACAAGAGCATTCACGGTGGTGATGACAACGCAAGGTTTATCGAATTTTTTCCGGAATCGGCTCAGCGCCGAGATCCGAAGCCCCACGACATCCATATGCGGAGAAACCCTGTCATAAGGCAAGCAATCCCAAGCCGGGAACGCCACGACCTCGCAATAAGGCGCAAAGAAAGCGAGAGAATCGATCAAAACCGCCGCGCGCGCGTCGTCGAGCGCGACGAATAAAACAGGCCTGCCCTGAATCCGCGCGGCAATCTCGGCCAAAATGCGCGCATCGTGCCCCTCCGGCGCTCCCGCCAAAGTCACACGTTCGTCATTTCCCAATTTCCAATCGTTTGTAAACATCTCGAAAAGCCCAATCGTCCCCTAAAACTATTGTAATAGCTTGTCATTCCAACTTTTTTCCTCGTCATCCCCGCGAAGGCGGATCCAGTTTGAAAGTCCAAAAAAATGCCGAAAAGGTTTATTCTTACGGCAAATCCAACTGGATCCCGCCTTCGCGGGGATGACGAGGACTAAAGGGGAAATGAGTCATTTATTGGTCCGATAATACAGGCATGCACTTAAGCGTCCTTTCCTGCCTTAATTCTTGCTGCAACCAAAAACGTTAAGTAACAATGCCTTCGATCTGAAGCTGTCCCCGTTATCCCCGTTATGCACAAGCTGATAACACTTACCCATGCGCCTTTCAATCTGCTAGCTTGTCGGCATGTCCGCATCAAACAACCTCCCCGCGCTTCGCGCCGTCTCCCCGCATGATCCTACCGGAGCCGTCCGCACACCCCCGCACAACATCGAAGCCGAGCAAGCCCTTTTGGGCGCTCTTTTGGTCAACAACGTCGTTTACGAAAAAGTAGGCGAAATCCTTGCGCCAGAGCAGTTTTACGACCCAGTCCACGGCCGCATCTATAACGCCATTTCGACGCTGACCAACCGAGGCCAAATCGCGGACCCAAAAACCCTGCGCGGCTTGTTCGAAAACGACCCGGCGCTGGAAGCGGTCGGCGGCGCGGATTACCTTGCGGACCTTGCCGCAAACGTCGTGACGATCTTTAACGTCGAAGACTACGCGCAACTGATCCATGAGCTTCACTTGCGCCGTCAGCTAATCATGCTTGGCACGGACGTTGTCAACGACGCCTTCCAGCAAGACCTTGAAAAACCCGCATCCCAGCAAATTGAAACGACCGAAGCCAAACTTTTCGAACTTGCCCGCACGGGCGAAACGGACCGAGGCTTCGTCAAGCTTGAAAAAGCGCTGTCCATATCGATTAAAATGGCTGAGGAAGCCCACAAGCGCGACAGCCATATTACGGGCGTTACGACGGGCTTTCGCGACGTGGATCGCCGCATGGGCGGCCTGCAACGCTCGGACCTAGTCATCCTTGCCGGTCGTCCCTCGATGGGTAAAACGGCGCTCGCCACGAATATCGGTTTTAACGCCGCGCACGCTTTTTTTAAAACCGAAGGTCGCGAAGGTTCCGGGGTCGCGTTTTTCTCGCTTGAAATGTCAAGCGAACAGCTGGCGACGCGTCTTTTAGGCGATTACTCAAGCGTGCCCTCCGACAAAATCCGGCGCGGCGAAATCAAAACGGAGGATTTCACCAAATTCGTCGAAGCCTCCCAAACGCTCTCGCGCGTCCCCCTCTATATCGACGACACGCCGGGTCTGTCGGTGGCGGCGTTGCGCACGCGCGCGCGGCGGCTCAAACGTATGGTTCCCAACTTGGGCCTTATTATTATCGATTACCTCCAACTTTTGCGCGGCACAGGAACTAAAAGTCAGGAAAACCGCGTGCAGGAAGTCTCGGAAATTACGCGCGGCCTCAAAGCGCTCGCCAAGGAGCTGGATATTCCCGTGCTTGCCCTGTCGCAGCTTTCCCGCGCAGTTGAAATGCGCGAAGACAAGACGCCGCAGCTGGCGGATTTGCGCGAATCCGGCTCGATCGAGCAGGACGCCGACGTCGTGATGTTCGTGTACCGCGAAGAATACTACCACGCGCGCAGCGAACCGACGCGACGCGCGGACGAAGACGAAAGCAAATTCAACGACCGCTATAGCCGTTGGATGCAGCGCGGCGAAGAAGTGAACAATGTCGCGGACATCGTCGTGGCCAAACAGCGTCACGGCCCTATCGGCACGATCAAGCTGCACTTCGACGGCCAGTTCACGCGCTTCTCGAATCTTGAAAAAAGATTCGGGGAAGATCAGTAATCCCCTGCTCGTGTATCCTGTAGTTTTTTATGTCCCATTCCGCGCCAAATTTATTCGATACAACCGGTTCGCGGCCTTTGGCCGACAAGCTGCGTCCGCGCACGCTGGCCGAGGTCGTGGGACAAGACCATTTACTGAATCCCGAAGGCCCTATCGGAAGAATGGTCGCCGCGAAAAGGCTTGGCTCGATGGTTTTATGGGGTCCGCCGGGATGTGGCAAAACGACGATTGCGCGCCTGCTGGCCGACGCCTCCGGCCTGTATTTCGAGCCGGTATCGGCGGTGGCCTCCGGCGTGGCCGAGCTGCGAAAAATATTCGACGCGGCAGCCAATCGCAGAGAGATGTCTCAAGGCACTTTGCTGTTTGTCGACGAAATCCACCGCTTTAACCGCGCACAGCAAGACGTGCTTTTGCCTTATGTCGAAGACGGCACGGTTACTCTTGTCGGCGCGACAACGGAAAATCCGTCGTTTGAGCTGAACGGCGCGTTGCTGTCTCGTTGCCAGACTTTTGTCTTGAACAGGCTTGACGACGCGGCGCTTGAAATTCTTTTGCAACGCGCCGAAATCGACGCAAAGCGCCCCTTGCCCCTGACGGACGACGCGCGCGCTGCGTTAAAGGCCATGGCTGACGGCGACGGGCGTTACCTGATGATTATGGCGGAAGAAGTCGCCGCGATTCCAGGAAATGAAAAACTTGACCCGGCGCACCTTGCGAAATTTGTCCAAAAGCGCAGGCCTCTTTACGACAAGGCGCAAGAAAGCCATTACAATCTTATCAGCGCGCTTCATAAATCGTTGCGCGGATCCGACTGCGACGCGGCATTGTATTGGTTCGCGCGCATGTGCGCCGGAGGCGAAGACCCCCGCTATATCGCGCGACGCCTGACAAGGTTTGCCAGCGAAGACATCGGCTTGGCCGATCCTCAAGCTCTCTCGATAGCCTTGGCCGCATGGGAAGCTTATGAAAGGCTTGGGAGTCCTGAGGGCGAACTTGCCTTGGCGGAGCTTGTGATCTATCTCGCGACCGCGCCAAAATCGAACGCGGCCTATATCGCAATCAAGGCGGCAAACCGCGCGGCGGCAGAGCACGGGTCTCTTATGCCACCGAAACATATTTTAAACGCGCCGACAAAACTGATGCGCGAAATTGGATACGGCGAGGGCTATGAATACGATCACGACGCGAGCGACGGGTTTTCGGGTCAAAATTATTTTCCGGATGAAATAAAACGGCAGGCGTTCTATGTCCCTGTCGAACGCGGGTTTGAACGGGAAATCAAGAAACGGCTTGATTATTGGTCGACGTTGCGCAGCAAGAGGCAGAGCGGTTCGATGAACTGATCTGCGAGGAGGCGGTTTGGGGGGGGCTCAGTTTATGCTGAGATTCCAACTGGATCCCCGCCTTCGCGGGGATGACGGG
>CAYVBP010000028.1:0-19691 GCA_964449155.1 uncultured Rhodospirillaceae bacterium
GTTCGGGCATTTTTATTGTGTCCCCTTTGCTTCCTTTTGATCCGGGATTGGTATAAGAGAACATACGAAGAATTGGTCTATTCTCAATGCTGTCCTGTTTTATATCCCTCTCGATAACAGCCCATTGCGCCACGGGCACCCCCCTACCCTCAACAAGCTCTTGACCTTTGACCCCTTTCTCTCAGATAAAGGGCCAAGGGGATCGCCCCCTTAATTCGGAGCTTCCCTATGAAAATCCTTCTTTTTGGAAAAAACGGCCAAATCGGCTGGGAACTTCTTCGAAGTCTTGCGCCTTTAGGCGAAATTATCGCGCCGGAAAAAGACAGCCGCGACCTATGCGGCGATCTGGCGAATTCCAACGGCATTTCGAAAACCATCCGGGCGACGATGCCCGACGTTATCGTCAATGCAGCCGCCTACACAGCCGTAGACAAAGCGGAAAAGGAACAGGAACATGCCTTCGCGATCAATGCGAAAGCCCCCGAAGTGATCGCGCGCGAAGCGGCGACCTGCGGCGCATGGTTTGTCGACTACTCGACCGATTACGTCTTCAACGGAGAATCCGACAGGCCATGGATCGAAACCGACCTTGCGAATCCCCTAAACGTATATGGAGAATCCAAACTTAGGGGCGAAAAAGAAATCCAAAAGTCCGGATGCCGCTTTCTAATATTTCGAACCAGCTGGATCTACGCCACCCACGGCGATAATTTTGTAAAAACGATCCTGCGCCTAGCCAAAGACCGCGATACTCTATCCGTTGTCGACGATCAAATAGGTTCCCCGACAGGAGCCGAACTGGTCGCGGACGTCACAGCCCATGCCTTGCGCCATATCCTGAAACATCCTGGCGCGGGCGGTCTGTATCACCTCAGCGCGCGGGGCGAAACCTCATGGAACGACTATGCCCGTTTCATCGTCTATGATGCTGACCGCAAAGGCTTTCCTTTGAAAACGAAAAAAGAAGCTATCGCCGCGATCCCCTCAAGCAGCTACCCAGCGCCAGCCAAACGCCCGTTAAATTCGAGGCTCGACGCAAGCAAGCTTGAACAAACCTTCGGCCTCAACCTGCCCGACTGGCGTCCCGGCGTCGAACACGTTCTTTCCGAACTCATCGAGTCACAATCAAAATAAGATTCCGATTGTCTCATCACAACACATTGATAATGTTGTAAATATTATAGTCGGCCGCAATAGTTCCCAGCGTCTTTCCGGCGAAAGCAGGAATGCCGATACGTGGCTTTATTGTGGAAATTATTGCACATGAGGATAAAAGGAATCATCTTGTAAGGATGCGCTATATTTACACAGGTCTATGACCTCCGTTTACACCGAGCGCTCAACCCCTAGTGCCGCGCTCACCCCGACCCACCACAATTCGTTTCGCATCATTATCAATCTCTTGATTTTCAAAAGATTTTTACAAAAACGACTCACTTATCCCTTGACCACCCACCCTTTCCCATGATATCCCATACATACCCAAGAGCGGATTGGCTTTTCCCAAACCGATTCCTCTAGCGAGAACGTGGCGTTCGTTTTCGTAACCTGTTGGTTTGTTGAGGCAATATGGCCGTATTCTTGTCCAGTTTTGTCAACAAGATTGACAAGAAAGGACGTGTGTCCGTTCCAGCCTCGTTCCGCGCGGCGCTCGGTGCGGATACGTCGGGAATAGTCGTGTTCCCCGCGTTGCAGTACGAGGCGCTTGAAGGATGTTCAATCGCGCACCTTGAACTGCTCAGCCAAAGCCTCGAAAAACAAGACCTGCCATCCGACGTATTTGAGCTAATCGAAACGACGATCTTCGGCGGCTCTGTCCAGCTTCCGTTCGACAGCGAAGGCCGCATCGTCCTGCCCCAATCGTTGATGGCTGCCGTCGGCATCGCCGACGAAGTCGCCTTTGTCGGCCGCCGCAAAACGTTCCAGCTTTGGGACCCGAAGAAACTCGCCGGGCATGAAAAAGACGCGCGTGGCAAAGCGCGCGCCAAGGGCATATCGCTCAGCAAGATTATCGCCGCCGTCACCCGCCCCGACAACGCAGGAGCGTAAACGATGACGGTCGCGCGCCCCCATATTCCCGTTCTTATGCGCGAAGTCGTCGCGGCGCTGGCGCCGCGTGACGGCGGCATATACGTCGATGGCACATTCGGCCGCGGCAGCTACACGCGCGCGCTGCTATCGGCTGCAAATACAAAAGTTATCGCCATAGACCGCGACCCGGACGCGATCAGCGCGGGACAAAAAATGGTCGTCGAGTTCGGGCCGCGCCTAACGCTCATACAAGGCCCCTTTGGCGCAATGGATGTTTTGCTGGCAGGACAGCACATCGCCAAGGTCGACGGCATCGCGCTCGATCTCGGCGTGTCGTCTCCGCAATTCGACGAACCCGAACGCGGCTTTTCATTTTCATCTGACGGCCCTCTTGACATGCGCATGAGCAAAAGCGGGCCCTCGGCAACCGATGTCGTCAACGGCATGGAAGAACGCGCCTTAGCCGATGTCTTGTATACCCTCGGCGAAGAGCGCCTGTCGCGCCGCATCGCGCGGCGCATCGCCGAGGAGCGTAAAAAACAACCCATCCTCCGCACGGCGCAGCTGGCCAACATTGTGCGCAGCGCGGTTCCGCGCTCAGCCGACGGCCTTGACCCGGCGACGCGCAGCTTCCAAGCCCTGCGGATATACGTCAACGACGAACTCGGCGAACTGACGCGCGCGCTCGAAGCGGCGGAAAAGCTGCTCAAGCCGAACGGCCGCCTTGCTGTCGTTTCATTCCATTCGCTTGAAGACCGCGCGGTGAAAGAATTCCTGAAACGGCGCAGCCGGAACGCCCCCGCACCCTCGCGCCACCTGCCCGCAAACGACACGGCAAAAGAAGACCCGCCATTCCGGATATTGACCCCGAAACCGCAAATCCCGAGCGCGGAAGAAATCGCCGCCAACCCTCGCGCGCGCTCGGCCAAACTGCGCATAGCAGAACGCACCGAAGCCGGAAATTCAGAGGAGGCCGCAGCATGATCCGGTCATATTCCTCCCTTCTCTTCTGGCTGGCGATGACGATTGCGTCAAGCGTAGCGCTTTACCATACCAGCGACCGCGTCAACTTCCTCGACAAGGAACTACGCAAGATCCGCGCCGAAATCGAAGACGAACGGACAAACCTGCACGTTTTAAAAGCGGAATGGGTCTATCTGTCCAATCCAGCCCGTATCGGCATCGAAGCCGCGCGGCATTTAAACCTGCAACCAACGTCGCCCAATCGCGTCGCCGACATCAAGCACATCGGATACTTCCTCGCCGGACAACCCGACGACGCGTTGGCGCTTGCGCGGCTGTTCCAAGGCGCCGCAGAAACGCCCTCCGCCCGCGCGGCGCAAGCCAAACCGCGCGAACGGCCAAGAACGGAGCACGACAGGGTCCTCGCCTCGCTTAACGCAGGACGCATCAACGACCGCATGACGATACAGCATTCGGCCGCAACGGCTGTTGCCAAGCAAGACAAGATCGGCGCGCTGATCGGTCAGTTGGGCCTCCTGCCATGACCAAGTGGCGTCGTCCCGGTCCAGCGAACGACCAACCGAACATCCCTGGAATATTCTGCCCCCCAAAAAAACACCGCTTAGCGACCGCGCGCGAACAAGCGTTAAACCTTGCCAAAATGAGGCTTGGCTTCGTTTTTGTTTTTTTTGCTGTGGCATGGACGATGATCGGCGCGCGCCTAGCCTACCTGACTCTTAGCGGAGACCCTATAAACGTATCAATCGCCCGAACGGAAACGAACGGAGCGCCCGGACGAGCCGATATCGTCGATCGTAACGGAACGCTTCTTGCGACGTCGCTGCCTACAACGTCGCTGTGCGTGGATTCGCGCTTTGTGCTCGACCCCGACGAAGCCACAAAGCAACTGCTAACCGTCCTGCAACACCCAAACCCGCAAAAACTTAGCGAAGACCTAAGAAACGGCAAACATTGTTCGATGATCCGTCGGCACCTGACTCCGCGTCAGAACTACGAAGTCAACAAGCTCGGCATTCCCGGCATTAATTTCCTTCCTGACGAACGACGTATCTACCCGACAGGCAATCTAGCCGCGCACATCGTCGGTTACAGCGATATCGACAATAACGGACTAGCTGGCGTCGAAAAATCGATGGATACACGCCTTGCGGAGACGCGCGAACCTCTCGTTCTCTCGCTCGATCTGCGCGTCCAATCGATTTTAAGGCAAGAAATGCTCGCCGCCTTGACGGCCTACCACGCCGAAGCCGGAATCGGGATTGTAATGAGCGTCGCGACGGGAGAAATCCTCGGCCTTGTCTCGCTGCCCGACTTCGACCCGAGCCGTCCGGGCGCGGCTACTGACGAGCAAAGATTCAACCGGGCGACGCTGGGCGTCTACGAAATGGGATCGACGTTCAAAATTTTCAACACGGCGCTGGCGCTCGACTCCGGCACAACGCGCCTTTCGGATACATACGACACGCTGCATCCGCTTGAAATCGGGCGATTTACGATCAAGGATTTCGAAAACGAAGACCACAACCTGAATGTCGCGGAAATCTTCACGCACTCGTCGAATATCGGATCTGCGCGCATGGCGCAGCGTTTTGGAGGCGAAAGGCAGCGCGCGTTTTTTGAACGGCTCGGCCTGACCGAGAAAAACCCTGTCGAGATACCGGAAAACGGATCGCCGCTCTTGCCGTCCGAACGCGCCTGGAGCGACGCGACGACCCTTACGGCATCTTATGGCCAAGGCATCGCGGTCAGCGCCATCCAGCTTACGGCAGCGGCGGCAACGATTATCAACGACGGACACCCGGTGCGCCCGACAATTCTTAAACGCGACGACACTTTCGAGCCAGAGCTCGACACTGTCATCTCGCCGCAAACATCGGCCATTATCCGCAGCCTATTAAGGCTTGTGGTGACGCGAGGAACGGCCAAGAACGCCGAAGTCGAAGGCTACTTGATTGGCGGCAAAACCGGCACGGCGCAAAAGCCTGGCGCCAATCGTCGATATAAAGAGAACGCGCGCCTTTCGTCCTTTATCGGCGCGTTTCCGATGAACGCGCCGCGTTACATGGTCTTTGCGCTGCTCGACAACCCCAAAGGCAACGCTCAAACGAAAGGCTTTGCAACGGCAGGATGGGTCGTTGCGCCCGCAGTCAGCAAAATTGTCGCCAAAATCGCCCCTATCCTAGGCTTAGCCCCGCTGCCAAAAGAGTTAAACGAGGCCGCAGAGCGTCATTTACTCAAACCGCTAGGCCCTGAAATCGTCAATAGCTTTCCCGTGAACAACGCCAAAGACTACGCCTCAGCCGAATACGATCCCGCCGACTAATCTTCTGATTCTCCACCCAATTTATAGTCGTTCCCAATAAGACCAACAGCCTTATGCACCGATTGCGATGAAACGATTAATGTCAGGAAAACGACCTTTATAACGCCATGGTTTTTGCAGAAATTTCAACTAGCCCCCACTTTCGCGGGAATGGGGCCGTTAATATTACATTGTGATTGGCATAAAATTAACCAAGCGAAACTTTTACTTTATATTTTCACTCATGTACTATAAGGTAACATGAATGTAATAATGTTTTTTCGATGAAATTTTTTTAGCACGGAATAAAGCTATGAATTTTGAACAAAACCCATTCAATCATAATCCTTTCGACGAGGCATACGCTGCCTCCCTTTCTCGGGAAGAGCTTGAAGAGGCGCTTGCAACCGCCACGTTGCTAAAACCCAGAAGCCCCGCCAATGTGCAAAGGCAAAATTATGGGATATTCCTGTTTCTTGCTGGGCTGCGGATGCGCAGGTTGACGGAAAACTTCTCGGATAAATCGATTGCTTACGCCGAATTAACTGCGGAAAACATCCCGGCGGATGAATCCGTGCAAAAATATTGTTCTTCGATTTTGCGCACCCTGAAAGGCCTTCAAGATGCCCATGGAAAACAGGGCTCTGAGATGACCGAAGATCTGCGCAAGAAATATGCCGACTTCAGCGATTACACCTTACATTTTGGCCTTGAACAAATCGGCGGAACGATTAAGGAAGAACTGTCCAAGCAGCTTTTGCCCGATTATACACCCCCTGTTTCAAAGGCAAAGCCTTCGCAGACCCCCAAAAAAAACAACGACACTCCTGATAACAACGTCCCCAAGCCTTCCTCGAACGTCCGGAAACGATTGCATCGCGAAAAACTTCTCGACGCCGCTGGCGGCGCCGCAACGGGTATCGTCTTTACGTCCCTTTTTAAAGCGGCAGCCAAGATGGTGTGCGGCTTCTCTCCCCCGGCTTTGGTTATATCGCCGCTGGCTGGCGCGGCTTTCGGCGCACTCAGAGCTTACCAAGCCGTCAAGAACATGACCGAAGAGGAAAAGCGGCAGGAAACCCACCTGATCGACATCAAGCTCGGCAACCGCCACATCACGCTGTTCAAAGGAACGAAAGCCCGGAACACCTATATTTCGAGCATGTTCTACGGCGCAATCGGCGGTATTGTCGGCGGCTTGATCTCAATGGCAATCGTCCCCGAACCGACGATAAGCACCCCCGACGCAGCGCCCATAACGACGCCCGACGCAACGCCCGTAGCGACACCGGATACAACGCCAGCAGTGACCAGCAGCGAATTAAACCAATCCGTTCAAGCCGAGGTTCCCCATTGCACAAATGGCTACGACCCAAGCAACGAAGCCCACGTCATCGCCGACAAGCTGTCTGGCTGGTGGGGCGATTCGAGCGGCACCGAGCGTTTTTATATCAATGGCGTGCTCGTTGATCCGCAGCCGACGATCCCGAAACTTGGCATGACAGCCGCTCAGACCGTTGCGAACGCTTGCGGCTAAAGCCTTCTTTTATGCGAGCCGTCTTTTTCCGGATATTTCGAAACGGATGGCTTGCTAAAGGGAAAAATTTTATAGTAGATTTCCGGTCCCTCCTCAAACCGACCGGATCCTGTCATGAAATCGATCAAATATTCTCTCCTTGTTACTGCCGTATCGCTGCTGGCCTCGTTCGACGCGCGCGCAGGCAATCCATCTATGGCAAATAGCTTTGAGAAGGCCATAACAGACGGCACCTTCTCCCTCGACACGCGCTACCGCTTTGAAACCGTGCACCAAACCAACCGCGACCGCAACGCGGAAGCTCATACCCTTCGCACAATCGTCGGCTACGATTCCGGCAGCTTCATGAACTTTAAAGTTCAGTTGGCAGGCCTTAACGTCACGCATCTGACAAACGACACATACAATGATGGGGATAACGGGCGAACGAACTATCCGTCCATCGGCGATCCCGAAACATCGCTCTTATACCTTGGAAATTTATCCTACACGGGCCTGCCGGACACGACGGTCATCATCGGCCGCCAAAAAGTCGGCTTCGACAATCTGCGCTGGGTTGGATCAGGCATGTGGCGTCAAATTCCGCAATCCTTTGACGGCATCCAGGTCACGAACAAATCGGTCAAAGACCTCGAACTTGCTTACGCCTATCTCTTCGACCAGAACCGCGCGTCCGGACCGGGAACGAAATACGGCACGTATCAAATGAATACGAACCTGTTCCACGCCGCCTACACAGGCATCGAAAACGTCCGCTGGGTTGGCTACAGCTACCTGTTCGCAAACGACAGCATCGATCCGGCCAACGCGTCATCGATGTCAACCGCGACGGTCGGCACGCGCGTCGAAGCAGGATATAACGTAACGAAGCCTCTCCGCCTATTGGCCACGGGCGAATACGCTCGGCAATTCAACTTTGCCAACAACTCGAACCGCTATGCCGTCAACTACTATTTGCTGTCTCCGGGCGTCAAATGGAACGATTTGAAGTTGACGTACAACTACGAATACCTGCAAGGCAATGGAACCTTTGCCGTCCAAACCCCGATGGTGTCAGGACATGGCATGAACGGCTGGGCCGACAAATTTTCGACGATCCCGGCAAACGGTTTAGTGGATTCCTACGTCAGCGCATCCTACAAATTCAAATTACCGGTAAGCTTTTTAGGCGATACCGTTTTGGGCGCGGAATACCACGACTACAACGCAGCGACGGACGCCCGAGGCTACGGGTCTGAATATGGCCTGGATCTCGTGCAAAACATCGCGGACCACTATGCAATCGGCGTCCAGTACGAAGACTTCATCGGTGCCAAAAACTACGCGGCCTATCCGTCGACCCGAAAGATCGTCGTGACCGGCCAGATCAAGTTCTAAGCCGTTCCTCGATCAGACTGAATCGAAGGGTGCGAAGGGGACACAATAAAAATGCCCGCACCGCCGTTTCCCCTTCCGCACCGCCTTTTCCGGCATTTTTATTGTGTCCCCCATGCGTCATGGCGGCAAAGATAAGGGGCTTCCTTCCGATCAGTTTTGTCCCGGTTTTAAAGAGACGTCATTTTTCATAACCGAAGGCGAATATTCACCCAATATAATTCTAAGCGCCTGCTGATCGACGGCAGCAATCCGATACGGCGATTTATGAGCGATTTTTTTGACTATTTGTGCCGTCCGTTCAGGATAAATCTCCGACAACGTCCCAATAAGCTCGTCGAATTTTTTCTCGTACACGTCCCCCGAATACCCGGTCTGCATAGACTGAGCCCAAAGGCGGGTAAAACTATACAAAGTGTTTTCAACGACCTTTCTTTCTTCAATAATTCTCTTATCTTTATTCCATTCATGCGTCTTGGTTGCGTATTCCTTGGGATCCTTTGTCGTGAACCCCACGTTCGATAATTTCCGTTCCAATGACGGCAAATCTTTCACATCCAGCCTTTTATCGACAAGCGAAAGAAACGCATCGACATTGTCCTGCCCGGACACGCTTACGACAGATAGAGCGCCGACGAGCAAATTCGTGACCCCCTTCGGCTTGTCGAAGAAATCCAGTTTCCCGCAAACCTCAAATCTTTTCACAAGAGCATCGCCGACAATCTTGGCAAACTCCGAATATTGCGCGAGCGCCTTAAGAGTATCCGGCCAAAGCGCAAATACTTCAGTCAACCGGTCAAACTTCGCCAAAGGGCTTCTTGTGTCGTGCTGGTCATTTTGATAAAAATCGAAACATTCTCTGACGTCGGCGCATGCCTTCGCTTTCACTTCTTCCGCGCCATACAGCGCTACGATATGAAATGAATCCATCAGCCGAGCCATATCCCATTCGGGATCGGAAACTTTCACGCCATTCTCAACATACCGTGTATTCTGACAAATATGTCTGAGGCTACGTTCAAGATCTTTGGCTATTTCTTTTTTTGAATGATCCATATTTATCCCCCTAAAAAAACAATCTAAATCAACGAAAAGAGGAAATGGTGCGATTGTCGGCATTGAACTATTTTTACAACTAATTGATTATATGCAATGATAGAAAACGTAATTCTTGCACTTACCCCTTCTGTTACCCCCATAAATTCGTCCTTAGGAAAAAGTTTTGAACTGAGAACTCACCAACCCTAAACGAAGGGAAAAAAAAGGTAAAGCCCCCCTTATTTCCCCAAATTCTTCCTCACCTCAACAGCAAAAAACGTCAGCTCACGAACTTCGTCGAAGGGGATAGAGGCGGACACGGCTTTTTTGTAGAGGAAGCCGCTGAGTTTGCCGATTTCCTTGGGGGGCAGATCGACTTTTTGCTTCCGGCCCGCTTCGACGAGCCAGCCGATGATTGCGCCGAGGAGCATGTCGTCGCAGCTTCCCATGAGGCGTTTATCCACCTGAACACCGGCGATTTCGTTTGTCGGAATGTCGAGGACGCCGGAGATTTTGAGGAGCCATTCGGACGTCAAGGGACATTTGCCGTTGATAAGGCGGCTCATGTGCGGCGCGGAGGTGCCGATTTTTTCGGCGAGTTCGCGCGCGTTAAGGCGCTTTTCTTTCAGGAGTTCCTTGAGGTTGTTCGTCGGTTGCGTTTTTTGACGCTGCGCTTTCTTTTTCATGCCCCTGCCTCCTTATGCCTCAAATATATCTCACGCGTTTATATCCGTATTTTACACGAAAGCAAATAAAAAAGTATCAATATCTTACTCATAAGTATTTTTTATTGCCCCATTGTCATTGAGGCTGTTTACAAAAACCTCTGCAAAACGCCCATAAAACGGGCCTGAATATGGCGGCCTGATGGTTTTCTGCTCAACCTGAGGTATATTTTACTTCTCTTATATGCACTTTTTGCTTGTTACTTTCAACATATTGTGCAATAAATAGAATTCGTCACATTGAGGCGTTTTTCGATCCTCGCGTTGATAAGATCATACACAAAACATTGTTAAATTTTATTAAACAAAACCCATGTTCAAAGTATTCCAAGGCCCGATTATTTCAACAGACGCCGACTGACGCGACGCCTCAACGATAGGAGAGCTCAATGATTACTTACGCGTATTTCCTAAAGTCATTTAGCACAAAATACCGGAATCTCCCTCCCCCGGAAAAGAACGGGGGCATCCATGACTGAGGAACCCGTTTACCGCCAAGGAATACCGGCAACCAAAGAAAGGCAGAACCAAAACGGCGGCGTAATTGTCGAGCCCATCCACGAAAGAGACGGCAACAAAATTTATACCAGACGCCACCGGGCAAAGTTTTCAAGCGCTCTCGAACACTACCTCTGGCGAAACTTCATAAGCGAGATCGAGTGCGAGATTGGGGAGAAATTCGGCAAGGAATACCTTCGATCCGTTCTTAAGGTCAAAGTCTCCGACACAGGCTCTCACGGCGATCTTCAAGACCCTTTAATTTCAGCAATAAACGGCAACAGACTTCTTAAAATCGCCTACGACAGCCTCCAAAACTTTCAAAAAGAGATCGTCGTTTCAGTCTGTGTTTACAATCAAACCGCCGGAACATCCCGTAAAATACGGTATCTTCGAAACGCGCTCCGGACAATCGGCGAGCAATGGGGAATGATATAAGCCCTTCATCGAAACAAAAGGGCCGTCGGTTTACGACGGCCTTTTTCGATCCTAGAAATTCCGTTGTAAAAATATTTTTTCAATGCCAATCCGTTCGATTTATTTAAACATTCGAATTGGTTAGCCGCGTCTTAGACGGTAATTCATGTTACGCGCAGGTAATTATCATGTATTTTCTTCTTGACAAGTGTACATTTTGCCCCTATAGTTACGGTACCGTCGCAAGACGTGGGAAAGAGAAGAAAGAACCAAGCCTCCGAGAGATTTTCCGGGGGCTTTTTTATTGGCCCCCGCTTCGCTCATAAACAGACAGAAATAGGATCGAAAGGCTTCCGCGCAAGAGATTGCGCCGGAAAGCCTTTTCCTGTCTGCCTTTTTCCGCGAAGCCTTTTCAATCGCCCCTACCCGAAAGAAGAGGTTCGTTATGATCTATCACGACGAATACATCCCAACCGTCTCCTCAAACAAACCGCTTGTTTCTTGGTGGGCCACGCGGCTTAAGGACTTCACGGAAATCGCCGTTCGCCCTTCGCGCACACTCGGCCAATGCCGAAACGAACGCGCTGTCATATGGCCGTGCTCAAAAGAAATCGCGACGTTCTGGGCTGTCTATGGCCGCTATGCCCCCGTTGGAGGTCTTGAGAACGCAGAAATCCTTTGCGCATGCAGCACGGAAGAAGCCGCCAAAAACTTTTATGACGGCCTGATAAAGCGTTTCCCGAACCTTCGGAACAAGCCCACCAAACGCTGGCTTTTCTGACCCCAATCCCCATCTCAACCGCCAACAGAAAGGAACAGCCATGAAGCTGAGCATTCCTCTCGCCTCCCCATTACTTAAACCTTACCGGCACCGCCCCCTTATCTGCCCGAACTGCGGCACGCGGCATTTGGACGTTATCTTTTCGCCCCGCCCTTATTCTTTCCGCCTCACCTGCCGCGACTGCGGCTTTGCCGGGCCAAAAGTCAAAAGCTTGGATGACGCTTTCCTCTCTTGGGAACGCCTCGTCGGACGCTTCGTCCGTCGCCTTCTCAAAATCATCCGCTAAAGGAGGAACGAACCATGCCCCTGCCCCCGCAAGCTGGAAAGATCGGTTGTGTCTGGATCACCGACGAAGGCGGCTTCCATGTCACGGCCAAAACCGATTCCATCGGCCATTCCGTCATCGGCGTCGCGACGTTCGACCGCCGCAGGCATAGATCGACCTCCGCGACGGAATATCTCTATGACCGCATCATGCCGCGCCTTGTCGTCGGGTATGACGGCTGCGGCAAGGCTATCGCCGTCCACGCCCAGATTGAAGTAACGGATCGCGGGCTTGAAGTGCGGGTTCTCGTCCCGCCCTATCTTCAAAACCGAAAGATCAAACATTATCTCTTCGCCCCTTGGGGCGTCGATATTCGCTAGATCAAAATCCGATCAAATAGAATCGTCATCCCCGCGGAGGCGGGGATCCAGTTGGAGGTCGTGAAGGAAATGGCGGATAGGGTTTGTGGTGGCGAGTCAAACTGGATCCCCGCCTGCGCGGGGATGACGGAAGGAAGAAGCGGGAATGACGGTGCGTTTATTTGATCGGATAATGAGCTAAGTCTTTTTCAAAGGGAGGTATTTCATTATGTCCATTCCCTACGTTCTGCCCACAAGCCCCACCGAACAATTCCGCGAAGCCATGGCCGCAAGAGACCTCGTTCCCCCGGAAAGCATCCTCGGCGACGGCAAAATCCACCGCTTTTCCAGCAGCGGCGAGCCCAAGGATACGGCGGGCTGGTACATCTTCTTCGAAGACGACATCCCAAACGGCTCTTTCGGAGATTTCAGAAGCGGCCAGATCGTCAAAGCTTGGAAAGCCAACATCGGCCGCGATCTAACCCATGAAGAAACGGAATCCCTCAAAACCAAACAGCACCGGCAACACGCCGAGCGCGAACGCGAATTCGCCGAACGCCGCGCCGAAGCCAAACGCAAGGCCAAGGGCATTTTGAGCTTTTCAACTCCGGCTCATAACAACCATCCCTATCTCGTCGCCAAGAACGTTCAGGCCTACGGGATCAGGGAATGGAAGGGATTGCTTGCTATTCCCATGACGGACGAAACCGGGGAAACGCAATCGCTTCAACTCATCTCCCAAAACGGCGAAAAACGCTTTCTCTCCGGCGGCAAGATGCAGGGGTGTTACTTTCCTCTCGGCAAAATCGAGGGAGAATTTATCCTCATCGCCGAAGGCTACGCAACCGCCGCGACGATCCACGAAGCGACGCGCCTTCCCGTTATCGTCGCCTTCAACGCCGGAAACCTTTTGGCCGTCTCGCAAACGTTTCGAGAAAAATACCCAAAGGCCTCCATCGTCCTCTGCGCCGACGACGATCACCTGACGACCGACAACCCCGGCATCATGAAATCAACCGAAGCCGCAGCCACCATTGACGGCAAAGTCCTCGCCCCCGTCTTCGGCGTCAACCGTCCCGACAAAGCGACCGACTTCAACGATATGGCGAAACTTACCGGGAAAGCCGCCGTTACCAGTTTTTTTATCAGTCAGTCTTTAGGCGAGACTGGTTCGCCTATCGCTTCTACCTCTAAGCACCCCGTGCGCGGGTTGTATTTCAAGAATATGTCGGTGAGCAAAACCCTCGGCCCACATCCAGAAAATCCGCAACCTTAATCGTTCCAAATATCAATCCGCGTCATCCCCGCCCCCGCCTTCGCGAGGGCAGGCTCCGGCGGGGAACCAGTTGGCCTATCCTTAAGCGCCTCAGTTGCAAGGGTGGGAACGATGATGCCGAAAAATTAGCTCCCTCTTTTTTTGGCTCTTTCTTACGGCACATCAAACTGGATCCCCGCCTTCGCGGGGATGACGAAGGAATGAGGGGAATGACGTCTCAATATTATTTGGAACAACCATCAACGCCCAACATTTTTCGAAAGGAACATTGCGATGAAACTTATTTCGCCCGCCACTCTTGGCGTCCTCGCCCTCCTGCTCAACGCCCCCTGCCTTGCCAACGGCTTCGGCGCGACAGGAGACACGATCCCCTTTTTCGTCAACAACGGCGCAACCTCCATCGGCGCATGGTCGTCCTCCGGCCTCAACGTCACCGGAAGCTTTGCCGCAACCGGCAACGCCGTCGTCACGGGCAGCATGCGCGCGCTCTATTACGAACACGCCTCGGACATCCGCCTCAAAACCGACATCCGCCCCGTTACAAACGCCCTCGAAAAAGTTCTCGCCATCCAAGGCGTAGAATTCCGCTGGAAAGGCAGCAAGCAAGATGACATGGGCGTCATCGCCCAAGACGTCGCGCAAGTCTTCCCCAGCCTCGTCCACACGGACACATCGGGCATCCTGTCCGTGGAATACGACAGCCTCATCGCCCCGATCATCGAAGCCATCCGCGAACTGAAAGCCCAAAACGATTACCTCTCAACCGAACTCGACAAACTCCACGCCGCAATCAAAGGAGGCCGCCCATGAACCGCCTCCCCTTGATAGGTGCCGGGCTTCTCGCGTTCACAACCACCGCCCATGCCTCCTGCTTAGACTCCCCCGCAACCGCCAACTGCACCGAGCCGTCTGTCGAAGCCGGAACGACGCAAACCATCGAACCGACGTTCCCAAACCCCTCGCCATCGTGCAAGAAAATCTCAAACGCCTGCACCTTCAACCTCGCCGTCCCCGTCGCCTCACAACAGGAATGGTCATCCTTCCTCCAATCAACCTTCATCAACGCGGCAGGCTCTTGCGCCACAATCAGCGACTGCACAACGCCAACAAACGGCGCATGCGCCCCAATTTATGACGCCCGCGTCATCTGGTACAACGACACCTTCGCCCACATAACCCGCTTCGCCTGCGCCTCCCCCGCCGCCGCGATGGACATTCATCAGGCTTCAAAAGCCTCAGGAATTATATATCCGACGCAAATCAGCAGACTCCCGACGAGCACATGGACATGCCCCGGCACAGACGGCGGAACCTCCGCATCATGCAGCTGCAAGGAAATCGGAACCGCAGGAATAAAAGTCGTCGGCCCCTTCCCCGGCAACGCAACCTTCATCTTCTGCGAACCCTGAGAAGAACAAAGAGGAGGAAACCATGAGAAAAGACATCCCAAAACCGAGGAAGCTTTCAAGGCAAGAACTCACCAAAATCGTCGCAGAACTCTCGGCCCAAATCGCCGCGTCAAAAGCCCGATGCGTTTGGATCGTTCAGACGTTGCTGGTGAGACCGCTCACACACGGTCGTTCATCGAAACAGGTTCTCGGTTTGTGATTTGCAAAAAGAAATGTTCATCCAACCCATATTAAGGAGGCCCCCATGCTTAAAGACCCCTCGTCGCTTGATTTTGCCCTTGCCGCAACGCCCGCATTGATGCGCCGAATCAGAGAATTCGACCACCTCGAAATCCTCCCATCCAAAACCGTCGGCTTCATAAACGACGCCCCCCTCACGATGCCCTGCCCTCCCGAACTGGCCTCCCTCTGGACGGTTTACGGTCATAACCACGCAAGCCAAGAGATCGAGACTTTCGACGAATTCCCGACCGAAACAGCGGCGGAAGGCTTCAGGACAAAGCTCCTCACCAACTATCCCCACCTCGCAAAACCTCAACGTTTTGCCCCTACGCTCGGCGCATAATTTCCCAAACGCTGCCCCTCGTATTTCCTAAAAATCGCCCTTGTCGCAGGCTCCGCAAGGTGTGGGTCGTTTAACGTTGTTAAACGGCCCCATCGACATTTAACCGCGTTAAACATCGACACCGCAGGGAGCTTCGCCCCCATGCACCCCGGAGGTATTCGTCATGCCTCGTTACAAAAACCCTACCGATACACCAAGAACCACGGCTCGCCTGAAAATGATCGGCGTCCGCGTCGATGCAGAACAAAAACAACTTATCGAACAAGCCGCCGACCGCGAAGGGCTTCAAGTGTCGAGCTTCATTATCATGCTCCTCGTCCGCCTGCGGATATTGCCGGACACTTGCACAAAAAACCTCAAACGCAGCCCCGCTCCTTTCTTCCGCGATCTCCACGCCCTCTCCGGCACCGTCAACCGCATCGGAGGGAACTTCAAACAGCTATCCGCCGCCCTGCCCAACCACACGGCTCTGCGTCCAGCTCATGCAAGCCTCCTCCATGCCTCGGACGCCATAGCGGACGCGTTGCACGGAAAGAAAATCCCGAAATCCACCGACCTTCAAAAACTCGACAATAACCTGACCCTGATCGGTTTCAGCCTCAATGACATCGCCCGAAGCGTGAACGCTGGCAAACCGGAACTGGCGAATCTTCCCGCCGTCCTTGCCGCCATAACCAAAGCGTCAAACGCCATAATCATAGCTCTGACCGGAAACCCAGCGCCCACAATAACCGCCCCTCCCTCCGCTCGCCCCGCGCCGGATCGTTACGCTCTTTTAAAAGAGGCGGCCAAATGGCAAACGAAGCCAAGAAAAGGCGAACGCTGATGTGGATACAAGGGCGCAGACGCGGCGGGGCCAAGAGCCTCGCGAGGCACCTCCAAAAACCTGAAAACGAAGCCGTCAGAATCCACGACATAGAAGGCTTCGCCTTCGACGACCTTTTCGGCGGAACCCTAGACAAAGCCCTCAAGCAAATGGAGGCCACCGGCTACGGCAAGGGCAACAAACGCAACCTCTATCACGCCATCCTCGCCCCGGCCTACGGCGAAACGCTCTCAGACGAACAGCGAAAAACGATGATTGCCTATTACATCGACCGCATGGGCTTTCAAGGCCTTCAATATTGCGCCGTCGAGCATTGGAAAAAAGGAAAACAGCATTTCCACCTCGTCTTCAACATCATCCACCCCATCACCGGAAAAATCGACGAGTTGAAATGGACAAAAAGAAAAGAATGGCAAATCTCGCGCGATCTGGAACACATCTTCGGCCACAAATCTCCCACCCCCAAAGGCAAATCCGCCCACCCATGGGAAATGCAGCGAGGCACCCGCCAAGGCATCGACCCGCGCAAAATGCGCAAGGAAGTCACGGCGATATTCAACCAATCCCAAACGACAAAAGACTTCATCGCCAATCTCGAAAAAGCCAAACTAACCCTGACCCGCAGCGACAAAAACAAACTCGTCCTCGTCGACAAAGCCGGAGACATCCACGGCCTGATGCGAAGGATCGAAGGAAAAAAGCTCGCCGACCTGAGACAAAAATTTTCCGGCATAGAAAAAACCAATCTTCCGGATATGGCGGAAACGATCAAGGCAAGGCAGAGAACCGCGCCAAAAGCGGGAAGATCATGTCAGAAATATATCGCACCTCAAAAGGTCAGAACGCCCGTTCAAAAAGCATCCCCCACGTCCCAACCCCAGCCACACAAACCAGCGCTGAAAACAACAACCTTCACAAAAGCCGCAAAATCGACGACAAACCGTATCGACCTTCCCAAAAGACGGCCCGCAGCTCTACCAAAGCCGAAAAAAGGCTGGCCCTTACAAGCCGTCATAGACTGGGAAGCCTGGGGCCACGCCGAACCGCAGCGTTTCTTCTTCAAATGGCCAGACCTCGCCCCGGATGGGTTCGTTTTTTCTTATAAGCCTAATCGCTGACGTTCAGTGAAAAACCGTCCAACATCCCGGCGGTTCGTTGTCGTGCGCGATATGAAGCCATATCTCGTCAAGATCGTCGTCAGCCAGCGGAGAAACGATATAATCCATTATCTTGCCGACCGCGCTTTTGATTTTTTGGCGCGCGCCCGCTTGATAACCTCGTCAGCCGTTCTTCTACGACCGGGGCCACTGTTGATGCCATCGTCAATATCCTTGCGCAGAGTTTCAAGACGATTTTTCCGCAACTGATCTTGCTCATCCATAAGCCTCAACGCCTCGCGCACAACCTCGCTGGCGGAGGAATACATGCCGCTGTCGATCTTGGCGCGAACCATATTTTCAAGCTGCGGGGTCAAAGAAATACTAAGTGCCATGGCCGTCCTCCAAAGGCTATAGAATAACAAAGATTATTAAAAAATAATATAAGAAATTTACGCAAACCCTTTCAAAAGCCTCACCCCCCCAATTACCGCCCCCAAAGCCGGTAATGCCGCGTCTGCAATTTCGCAACGCGGCTTTTTTTGTCTCTTATTATGGAGAATTTATATGACCACACCCCTCATAAGAAAAAATCATTCTCGCGGCTTTACCCTCACCGAACTCGCCATCTCTCTTGGCATCGTCGGGCTCATCATGGCCGCGATTTGGAGCGCGGCGGCTTCGGTCTATAGCGGGAACAAGCTCTCCAAGGCGACGAACGAACTTCTCACGATTTCCCAGAAGATGAAGAGCCTCGCCGCCTCGACCGGCACCGTCGATACGACCGGGAACGCGGATATGACGCTCAGCGCCACGGACGCCGAAAACTATGCCTACATCAAAATGGGCGTGTTCCCGGCGGACATGGTGACGTCCGGCAAATCGGCGGTTAACCCGTGGAACGGCGGCGTCGCGATCACGCAAGCGACCGCTTCCATCGCCGGAGACAGCTTCATCGTCGCCTTCGACGCCCTGCCCCAATCGGCTTGCGCGGACATGCTCGTCTCTAACACAGGGATAGGCGTCGGAGCCGGTCTCCTTGCCGTCGGCGGCGGAGCCTCCGGCAGCATTCCCCAACCGACGACGACCGCCTTCCCCATCGTATCCTCCGTCGCTCAAACGCTTTGTTCGGAAACGAGCAACGCCGTCGCCTTCAAGTTCTCCGTCAATTAAGCCTTGGAACCTGCGCGGCGGGAAAACCCCGCCGCGCAGTGTTGGAGATTTAAAAACTTATCGGCAAGCGCCCATATGCGTGAACCATCCGAGATAGGCTTGAAGCGCCTGCTCCTTTTTTAACGAACCAACGGATGCGCGAAGAACGCGGTGATAATTGCGGCGAAGACGTTTTCCGGCGGAAATGTGATTGGGCCAGACGATCATACCCAGATAGGGAATCCCGCTTGGAGCCGGCTTGACGGAACGCTTTCGCGGATGAACCTGCAATCCGATGACATACAAACATTCCGTCAGATAATCCGCAATTTCATGTAACGTTCGGGTGTTATCCCCGAAAACGAGCACGTCGTCCACATAACGCAGATAAAAGCGCAACCTGACTTGCTCTTTCACAAAATGATCGAAATCGTTCAGAAGAATATTGCAAAAAAGCTGGCTTGTCAGATTGCCCAACGGCATGCCTTTATCGCGCCGGGAAAGATAGGCGCTGTCGGGATCGAACAAAGCGTCATAACGGTCGTCCGTGTAAAACGAATCCACAAGCCGTATCAGCAAATCGCGGATGCACTGATCGCCCTCGTGACGCAAAATGGCGTCAAGCAAAACATCGTGCGGAACGGAATAGAAGAATTTGCTGATGTCAAGGTGAAGCGCATATCGGTTGCAAGGCTTCCGCGCAAATTCCGCCGCGCGTTGCACGGCCTTCAGTGTGCCCTTACCTTTGATGTTTCCGTATGAATCAGGGATAAACCGCTTGTTCCATTGAGGAGCCAGATGGTCATAAATCATGCGATGAACGACCCTGTCCTTCATCGGCGAGTCAACGACGTCCCGACGTTTCTTGTCCAACACTTCGAAATAGCGGTAAGGGCCGAACCGAAACGTATCGTCGCGCAAACGCTCTTGAATGGCGACCAGATACTTCATGGCATCGGCATCGAAACGCTGAACTCGGTTCTTGCCGAACTTCCCCTTCCTTGTTTTTAACCAACACCGCCACAAATTGGAAAGAGCCGTAATTTTTTCAAAATCGG
>CAYVBP010000029.1:0-19294 GCA_964449155.1 uncultured Rhodospirillaceae bacterium
GTTCGGGCATTTTTATTGTGTCCCCTTTGCTTCATTTTGATCCGGGATTGGTATGGGAAATTATATTTCTCGTCTTAACGGGTAGTTCGCCTTCAAAATTTCTGTAAGAATCTACCTCGTAGACGTAAGAATCGGCATAGTAAAATTTGTTCCGGACTCGAACCGATTGTTGGGGCAACCCCATAAATTTGCCCACAAAATTTTTGTCTTTTACGATTGTTAACGCTTTCCTTTGTCTGCCAAAAACTGTTATGATGCGCAGCCTGAAAAACGGACGCGTGTTTTAGGTTTGTTGTTCTGTCGTAATGACTAGGGTGAGGTTCGCTCATCTGTCTGATAATTACGGGAATTCGAGGAATCAAATGGCTCTTCAAAAGCTACCGCTTACTTCTTCTCCGGCCCACGTCATAATGCCCACGGCAGCTAAGGTTCCTCCGGGCAAAAAACCGGCCAAAGCAAAGACGGTCGGTGGGGCTTCGGCGCCTTTCTGGGTTGGCCTTGGAATCTCGTTCGCGTGGATATGCACGGTCTTCTTCGCCATTTCGAAAGGCGGCGCGGGAACAACCTTTGGCGGTTTGCCAATGTCGGATTGGGCTTTGGGCGTTACGACGGCGATTTCTCCCGTCGCGATGGTTTGGATGATTACCGCCTATTTACAACGTGCGACCGACATTCATACGATCACCGATCCTTTGCGTCGCCAGCTGACTCTTATTACCGGGGAATCCGGCGCTGCCGACGCGCGCATCCGCCGATTTAACGAGGCTATTCGCGAACAAGTCGATCTGTTGCGCGACGTCCAGAATTTAAGTCAGGAAGATCTCGAAGCCATCGTCGAACGCATGCAGCATCATCGCGCCGATCTTGAACAGTTCGAAAACACCAGCTCCCAGCACATCAAGAACATTCAGGACGTCATTCGCCAAAGTATGTTCCAGATCGAACAGCTGATGGACGACAAGTTCACCATGCTTCGCGTTCTCGACGGAAAGCTTCAGCAGAACGGCGACGCGCTTGCGAACAAGATCGAAGGCATCGGCGGGCAGGTCGCGACCGTTCTTTCCAGCGTCGAACAATCGGCCGGGCAAATCGCTTCCGCGCTTGATCGCGCCCAGCACGATAGTCAGAAACTCGCCGATACGGCGAGCTTGCAGCAGTCGAGCCTTGTCAATGCGACCCAAGCGGCGTCCGATACTCTGAACAGCCTATCGGGCAAGATCGATCTTAGCGTCGCGAAGTTTCTCGAGCGCGCCTCCAGCGCGCGCGAGGAGGCCGAGCGCCTTGCGCAATCCTTCGACGCGCAAACCCGCGCGATGGACGATTTCAGCACCACGATGCCGATCCGCGTTAGCGATGCGGAATCCGCGTTGCGTGGAGTTGCCGACCGGCTTTATGCGTGTGAACAGATGGCGCGCGAGCAGGCGACGAATTTGACCGAAAAGCTCGCTGAGCAGGTCGACGGCATGCAGGGCGTTCTTGATCGCTTTAACGGTAGCGTCACCGAAGCCGGGTCCGGGTTGACCGTCCGCCGGAACGAACTGAACGCGCTGATCGAAAACATCCGCACCTCCGCCGCGAATTTCTTCGAGGGATGGGAAAAGACCGTCGATGGCTTGAACGATCGCATGGGCAATTCGCTGTTGAAGTTTACGGTTGTGAACGACGAAACGCGGCGCAATGCTGAAATTGTCACCGGACATCTGAACGAAACGACCTCAAAGTACGAAGACGTCGTCTTGCGCATGCGCAATCTGTCCGGCGAAAGCAGCGCCGAAATGAAGGCGATGACCGAAGAATTTTCGACCCGCCTTGCGCAGTTCGAAAAGCTGAACGCCGCTTCCGCCAAGGCGGGCGAGGACGTTCAGGTGCGTGCAAACGCCGCGTTGCAGAACTTGCAGCAGGTGCTTGAGCGCGTTCTGTCGGCGCGCGATTCGGCCCAAACAGTCGGCCAAACGCTAGTAAAGGATATCGCCGAGGCCGTGGCGCAAAACGAGGCGATGATTCAACGCCTGAACGAAACGGCCCAGCTGAGCGCGCGGTCGATTTCGGCTGTGACCGAGAACCTGACGCGTCAGGAAGCCGAAATGTTCGACAAGGCCCGCGCGAGCGAATCTGTTTTCAACGAATCCGTCGAAAAGCTTCAAGAACAAGCCGAGGGCGCAAGCAAGACTTTGCGCGACCAGACGGCGAACTTGATGAGCCTTCTTGGAGAAGTTCAAAGTCATTTGTCGACGACGGACGAAAAACTTCAAACATTTGCGACGCAAGCCGTGGCGCCAGTGCAACAAGCGGTTCAGCAGATCGACTCAAGCGCCGATCAGGGCTTGCGTTCGCTTGGCGCCTTCAACGAGGGTTTATCGGCACAGGTCGAACGTTTGCGCGATTTCCATACGCGTATCGGCGACATGAACCAGCAAGTTGGCAAGACGACGGCCGAATCCGCGTCGGCGTTTGAAGCGCTGACAAAGCGTTTCGCGGGTGCCAGCGCGGCGCAGGAGGAATCGGCGCGTCAGATTTTGACCCAGTTCTCGAATGTGTCGGAACGCCTCCAGCGCGAAGTGTCGGGGCTTGATACGCGCGCGGCGAGTGCGGTCGATTTGTTGCAGAAGGCCGCGACGCTGGTCAACGAGCAATCTGTCCAAATGATGGACAAGGCCAAAGAGTCGGGCGAACGCGTCAAGGAAGTCGCTGTTTCCCTGCAAGCCGAATCCGCGCGCATTCAGTCTCAGCTGCATGAGCAGACCGAGCATATCGGCGACGATTTATCGTTGGCTGAACGCCGTTTTTCGTCGCTGGGCGACATTATCAACGAAAAGGCGGTCGTCACCCGCACGATGCTCGATGCGACGGCTTCCCGGTACGACGACGTCGCGAAAAAACTGGATCAGACGCTTTCCGCAGCGCAAGGTCGCGTTGAGAATCTTCATACCGTCCTGTCGCAGGAAATAGAACGCATCGGCGGAGACACCGTGGCGATCGAAAGGCATGCGAACGATATTGCCGCCAGCAGCGGCCGCGCGGTTGAGAATCTTTCCGCGCTTAAGGATGAGATGGTCGGCGCGCACAAGGATATCGTCGCCGAAGGCACGCGCTCAATGGAAACGCTCGAGGGTACGGCGGGCAAGATCCAGACGCGTACGGTTGCGATTGCAGATGCGGTTCATCAGGCTGCCGATGCCGTCGCAAAGACGGGCGATATGTTCGATGCCCGTGCGGACAAGCTCATTGACAACAGCCAGCAGATCGCAAGCGCTCTGACCCAGTTGACTCAAGCGACAGACGTTCTGTCCGAAAAGTCATCGGCTATCCGCGCAAATATGGAGCAGGAAAATAACCGCCTTATGACGCGGCTTACCGATTCCGTCTTGCAAATGGACGCGACGAGCAATCGGATGAAGCAGATTGTCGCTTCGGTTTCGCAAAATGCGGATCAAGCGTCCGTGCATTTCGGCTCCGTTGTCGATGCGGCCAAGCATGCCGACGATTCCCTCGCGACTTTAGGGGTGAATGTTACAAAGCAGGCGGCGGCGATGTCTATTGTCGGCGAACAAATTGGCGCCCAGCAGCGCGTTCTTGCGGAGGCAAATGAAAAACAGCGCACGCAGATGCTGGAAACCTTTGAAAAACTGAACGCGACGCATGCGCGCGCGTCGGAAATCGCAGAACGTTCGATTTCGTCGCTGTCGGGGCTTCTTAAGGAAATCGACCGTCAGGCGGGCGAGATCAGCGACAAGGCGGTGACGGCGGTCGGCAACGTCAAGGTTGCCAGCGTCGGTTTCTCCGAGCAATCGGTTCTTCTTCTTCAAAACGCGCAGGCGGCGGAACAGCAGGCGCGTTCCGTTCTTCAGGCGACTTCGGCCTTGCAGGAACAGGCGGCGCAGTTGCGCGTCGGTCTTCAGGCGGAAAGCGACCGCGCGACCGAAAGCTTGACTTCCTTGCTTGGCCGGTTGACGTCCGGAAGTTCCGAAGTGCGCTCCATGGGGACGGACGTTAACGCGACGCTGTCATCGCTGCAAAGCGCCATCGAGGCTCAAACGGGCGAACTGAACGGCACGATGAGCCAAATTATCGAACGCCAACGCGTTTTGACTTCGGCGCTCGACGCGCAGCGCGATACGCTTGACGGGTTGCTGAATCGTCTGTCGAGCGCGCAGGACGAAGCGGCCCTGACGGCGGAACGCGGGGCTTCGCGTCTGGCCGACAGCGCGCAAAAGATTATGCAGCAGAGCGACGCCATCGACATTCGCGCAAAAAGCGCCCTCGCTAGCGTTCAAGCCGCGACGGAGGCCTTTGCGAAGGAAGCGACCGCTGTTGACGCTGAATCCAAGGAAGCCGAGAAACAGGCTCAGGCTATCCTTGTCTCGACAACGTCATTGCATGAAAAGATCGGGAATTTGCGGGCCGCGATGCAACGCGACGGCGGGCAGACGACCGAGGCGCTCGATGTGCTTTTGAACCGCATCACGACGGGAAGCGGCGAGCTTCGCGATGTAGGCGTTTCGACCGAGAAATCGCTTGAGTCTCTTCAACGCGCGCTTGGCGTTAAAACGGACGAGCTTAACGCGACGATGCAGCAAGTCGATGGACGCCAGCAAGCTCTCGTTGCGGCGTTGGACAAGCAGCGCGAATCCATTTCCTCAATTCTCGCTCGCTATAATCAGGCGCAGGAGGAAACGCTTTCTGTGGCTGAACGTACGGCTTCGCGCTTGAAAGAAGAGGCCCAAAACATCACGAGCAGCATCGACTTGATTGGCGCGCAAGCCAGCTCGACGCTCGGCAACGTTCAGGAATCCGTCAGCGGATTTACCGAACAAGCCGCTGTCATCAAGCTGCACAGTCAAGAAGCCGAAAAACAGGTTCGCGAACTGATGTCGACGACTTCCAACATGCAGGGCAAGGCGGCTCATTTGCGCGAAGCGGTTCAGGCCGAAACGTCGCGCGTGGTCGAGCTTCTTTCGAGCGTCATAGAAAAGCTCGACTCTGCCGGACGGCGGCTTAAGGCGCAAAGCGGCGACTCCATGAACATGCTCGATCAAACGGCGGCGCGCTTCTCGACAGTCGCGCAATCGGGGGCTGACGTTCTTGTGTTGCAGACTCAGGCCCTTAACCAGACGATCGACGAGGTCGAGTCCCGTCTGGCGAAGGTCAACGAAAGGTCCCGCACGCAGGCTGAGGAAACGCGCGAATTCGGCGACAAGGCCGAAGCGCAGGCGAAACAGTTGGCCAATTCGGCTGAATTCGCGACGACGCGGCTTGCGACGTTGCGCGACACGATTGCGACGATAGACAAGGACGGCACGGATGCGGCGGCGACGGTCGCAAAGCGCATTGACGAGGTTAAGACGGCGCTCGAAGACGAAATGAAGCGTTTGGCCGAAGCCTCGAAGGTCTCGGCCGATCAGGTCGCGGGCGCGGTTCATAAGCTTGCGACGGAAAGCGGCGCGTTGCGCGCAAGCCTTGCGTCGTCGGAATCCGCGTTGAACGAAGCGGCCGAGTTCGTGCGCGAGGAAGCCCATCAGCTTCCCTCGACGTTGGGCCGCAGCGTGGAAGATATCGAATCCGCTTCGAAGAAGTTGAAGGACAAGGCGGCAGAGGCCAATCAGATCTTGATTGGAACGGCGGACAAGTTTATTTCCGTCACGGCGGGCGCGCGCGATAACATGGCTCAGGAAATCAAGCGCGTCAGCAATGTCGCCGAAGACGCTGGGAAGATTTTGACCGGTTTCAATCAGCTTTTGACCGAGCAGGTTGCCGCGATGCAACAGGGAACGGCTTTACTTTCGGGCGAACAGCGCGATCTGATTGAACGCGCCAGTCGTGGGGTCGAAACCCTGTCGGAGGCGACCGAACGCCTGACAACGCTGCGCACCGAAGCATCGGCAACGGCGGAGCGCTTGACCCGTGAATTCGATGCGCTCGATCAGCGCGCGACGTCGACGGGCAGCCGCTTGGCTCAAGCCGGCGAAGGCATTATGAAACAGGTGGAGGCGATCACCGAAGCGACAGTAAATGCGGAAAAGAAAATTTCCGGCGTTGGCGGCACGCTTCGCGAACAGCTTGAAACCATTCGTACGGGCATTCAGGGGCAGATCGACGACATCAATAAGGGGCTTGCCCAAATTACGACGCAGCTCGAACGCACGGGCAACAATCTGCGGTCGACGGCTGTCGGCGCGGTCGCGGACGTTGAACGCGTGGGTCAGCGTTTCGAGCAAACGGGCGCGGCAGCCAGCATGCAGGTTAAGGCCGAAACTGACAGGTTGCGTAAGGCGACCGATGCTGTCGGCGAAATCCTTGTCGGGTTCGATAAGAAATTTAGCGTCATTCTCGAACATATGGCGAAGGCCGGGACGGATATTCGTTCGCAGGAAGGTTCGGCCATCGAGCATCTGCAACGCATGCTGGGGCATCTTGGCCAGATTTCCGAGAAGCTGGAGGGCGCGCGCTCTATGTCGGGCGACGTGAGCAAGCAGGCCATCGATCGCCTTGACGAGGTTGTGAATGCCGTTCAGTCGCAGATGAACAAGATGACGTCCAACGCCCAGACGGCGGCGGGAATCATGCGGGGCATTGGTCAGATCTATAACGATCAAACGACGGCGCTGGCCAAAGGCATGGGCGATGCGCATAATCAGGTCGTGACGATGAACAAGAGCATTGATGACATGCAGCAGCGCGCCGATCGCATGCGCGCGGCGCTTAAGATGCAGGGCGAAGATCTTATGACGTCCCTGCATCAGATCCTTGTCCAACTTGAACTGACGGGAGACGGGTTGACCGATGCGGTCAATACGACGCTGCGTCGTCAGGCCATGACGAACAAGGCGGGCCAGGCGTAAGGGAGGCAATGCGATGCCTTGGGTGACGGTTAACATTCTTGAAGGCCGTTCGGACGACCAAAAAAAGAAGCTTCATCGGACGGTGACCTCTGCCGTTGCCGAGAGCTTGGACGTCGCGCCTGAGAAGGTTCACGTGCAAATTGTCGAAATGAAAACAATCGACTATTCCCATGCCGGCAAGTGTCTC
The DNA here is from genome assembly GCA_964449155.1 of uncultured Rhodospirillaceae bacterium. Classification (GTDB taxonomy): domain Bacteria; phylum Pseudomonadota; class Alphaproteobacteria; order UBA9219; family UBA9219; genus CAIXLI01. Next base: position 7,027 of record CAYVBP010000029.1, read on the forward strand.
GATAAGGGGTAATGCCTGTTTCGGATGGCTGTGAGTCGGCGGCTGCAAGGGGTGTTGTTAAGCCTTCATCAGCCTCGCGACCTGTTCGCTGAAGCGGGAAAACAGCGAAGCGAAGGGGACACAATAAAAATGCAGAAAAAGGCTTTACAAAACGAACGCCGTTGGTTCGGGCATTTTTATTGTGTCCCTTTTGCCTTATATGTTTTCCTTATCCTTGCCGTTCTTGCGGCCTATGCTGGCGTTTTTTATAACGCTTTTTTATGGGACGATAACGTCCTTATTCTTAAAAATAAATACCTGCTCGATTGGGATCGCATGATCGATCTTTTGACCTCTCCAATCATGCAAGGCGGCGGCATGGACGGCGCGTTCTATCGTCCGTTGCAAATGTTGACATATGCGTTTGTCTATCGGGTCGCCGGTTTGTCGGAGCCTGCGTTCCACGCTTTGAACGTCGCCTTGCACTGCGCCAACGCGTGCCTCGTCCTGACGCTGGGGCGGAGGATGGGGTTTAACGTTTGGGCATCTTTTTTCGCCGCGCTAATTTGGGCGGTTCATCCCATTCATGTGGAAGCTGTCGCTTATATCAGCGCGACGGCCGATACGCTTTACGCCTTTTTCTGTTTTTTGGGCGTTATCGTTCTTCTGCCCGATTTTTCGCGCCGCAAGGTTGCCTTTGCGCTGTTGTTTTTCGTTCTTGCCTTGCTGAGCAAGGAAACGGCGCTTGTTTTTCCTTTGCTTGTCATGGCGTGCGCGTACGCGACGAACGAGCGGCGGCTTGATCTTAAAACGTATGTCTTCACATGGCCGTTTTGGGCTGTCGCCGGGCTTTATGTCCTCGCGCGATTTGCTTTTGCCGATTTCGAAGGGCTGTCTTTGCGCGTGCAGGAAGACGTTTATGCGCAAAGCATTTTTTGCCGCATATGGACCTTCCTTGCGACTTTGCCGTCGTACGTAAAGCTTCTTGTATGGCCGGATATTTTGCATCCCCAGCGCGATTTCCCGGTATTCGAAACGCCGTGGAGTCTTCAAGTTCTTGCCGGGGCCGCTTTGGTCGCGTTTGCCGCCGCGCAGCTTTTTTGGGGCAGGGGCCGTCGCGGCTCGCCTCTTGGATGGGGGCTGGTTTGGTTTTTTGCGGCGGATCTTTTTCATTCAGGAATCCTTATCCCCGCGAACGGCTTGCTGATGGAGCATTGGATGTATCTTCCGTCCGCAGGGCTGTTTCTGGGCGCTGGCGAAAGTCTTTGGCGTTTTCTGCAATCGAAAAAAGCCCGGATTGCAGCGATGGTCGCGGCAGCGTGCCTTGCGGTGCCTTTGGGGGGACGAACGTATAAACAAAATGCCGCATGGACGGATACGGAAACTCTGTGCCTGACGATTTTTGAAGGCGAAAGATATTTGCCGCGTGCGCACGATATGCTTGGAGCGTTTTATTCAAACGCCGGAAGATACGCGGAAGCCATCATGCAATTTGATCTTGCGATAAAAAAATCGAACGACACAATGCCGTTTCCGCACTATAACGCAGGCGTTGCCCTTCTTCGAATGACAGGAGGGGACGAAGACCTTCGCGCTGCCAAAGCGCATTTCGAGCGCGCCCTTGAAATCGCCCCGGACTTATACGCAGCCAGCAAAGGCTTGTCGATTATCTACGCTATGAAAAACGACCAAGACCGCGCCGATTTCTACGACCGGCAGGCTCGGGAAAGTCTCGAAAAACTCAAGAAAAAAAGATTTGGGGCCGGTGAGGGAAAGCCATAGGTGGATGACGAATTTTTTTGAAACGGCTATAGATTTTTGTCTTTATCAAATTGGCATCCAAACGCGTGCTCTCAGCCCGCCAAGGGGACTGTCTTCGAGCGCGACGTCGCCGCCGTGCGACCGGGCGATATCGCGAGCAATCGTCAACCCAAGGCCAATGCCTCCCGTCGCCTGATTGCGGGAGTCTTCGGCGCGCGTAAAAGGCCTGAACATTTCTTCGCGTCCCGCCTCGGGAATTCCCGGGCCATCGTCGTCGATGATGATCGCCACAGTCTGGTCGCCGGATTCAGCGCTGACAACCGCGCGTGATCCGTACCGTAAGGCGTTGCCGACAAGGTTTGTCAGGCAGCGTTTCATTGCGTTGCGACGCATGGCGATCCTGATCCCCTCGGGTGCGCGAAGCTCGACATTCGGGTTTTGCCTACGCGCAGCTGTCACGATTTCTTCAAGGAGATTGCCAATATCGACAGGAACGGTCGCCTCGATTTCTTCGCCGCGCGCGAAAGCAAGATAGGCGTTCAGCATGTCTTCCATTTCGGCGATATCGCTTAAAAGCTCGTCGGTTTCCGGCGTCGCGCCCATCAATTCGACTTGAAGTCTCATGCGGGTCAGAGGCGTCCGAAGATCGTGCGAAACGCCCGCCAGCATGGCTGTTCGTTGGGCGATCTGACGCTTGAGCCTGTCGCGCATAACCATCAAAGCGGCGCCTGCCTGCCGGACCTCGGCCGAGCCTTCGACTTTAAACCAAGGGACTTCGCGGCCTTTGCCGATTTCCTCGGCCGCAGCTGCCAATCTCCGAACGGGCCGGATTTGATTGCGCATGAATAGAAGGGCAATAAACGTCAACAGGACGGAGCTTCCCGTCATCCATAAAATAAACACTTGCGTCGTTGGCGTATAAACGCGCCGTTCCGGAGAAAGGATCGTATAAACGCCCTCGGGCACGCCTACGCGAATGCCGATTGTCTCGGGCGCATAGGTCATATCTAGGACATAAGGATAAGAAAGCGTTTCATTGAGCGAGCGCTTCAAAATGACGGCAATCGGCCCTCTGATTGGAATGCGCTCGGGCAATGTTTCTCCCGGCGAAAAAGAGACGACCAGCAACATTTTCTCGAAAGCGAGGCGCTTGACGGCGTCGGTCGTTTCGATACTGTTGCTTCCCTGCAAAAGATCAACGACGATAGCGGCGTCGCCCGCAAGGGCGCGCGTCATGCGGTTCGTAACGGTGTACCAGTGTCGGTCGAAAAAAACATAGGTGGCAACGGCCAGCATTATAAACGTCGGGATGACAAAAATCAGCAACATGCGCCCGAAAAGGCTGCGGGGCAGGAGCCGTTTAATGCGTATAGCCAACGGCAAGCGGTAAGGTCGGTCGGGTGCAGTCACCGGGGGACATTAACGTTTTTGGGATATTCATGCAATTTTTATCGGGAGTCCTTGTGGAAGGGGCTTGAAATAATTAGATTGGGCCAAGGAGGCCATAGGGACAAAACATGATTGAAATTATTCGGGCGAAATTGCATGGGCTGCGCGTTACGGGGGCGGATATCGCCTATCACGGATCGGTTACGCTTGACCCGGAGCATTGCGCTTTGGCAGGGATTTACCCGCTGGAATTTGTGAACATCTGGAACAAAAGCACGGGCGCGCGGCTTTCAACCTATGTGATTTTTGGCAAGCCCGGGTCGCGGTGCTGCATATTAAACGGCGCAGCCGCGCGTACATGCCAAGTCGGCGACGAAGTGATTATCTCTGCGACCGAGCAAATCGATCCCAAAGATATTCTTCAGAGAAAACCGAAAGTCCTGACTTTTACGTCCGGCAACGACATCGATCAGGTTTTGCAATATCGGGTAGAAACGGGTGCGGACCATCCATACGATTTTTACATCGATAGGCTGAAGTAGGCGTTCTCTCAGCCCTCGATCGTCGGTAAGCGCTGGATCAAAATCTTGTCGATCCTATGCTTGTCCATATCGACAATCTCGAATTTGTATCCCGAATGCTCGATGCTTTCTCCGGTCGATGGATAGTCCTTCATCTGGCCAAGAATAAAACCGGCGATGGTTTGGCTATCGGGCAGGGCTTCGATTTCTTCAAGCCCGATGGTCATGTGAATTTCCTCAATCGGGGCCTGCCCATCGACAAGCCACGACCCGTCTTCACGTTTGACGATCATGGGGTCCTCGTCCTTGTCGTAGTTTGAGGGAAGGACGCCGACAATCGCCTCCATCAAATCAGAAGTCGTGAACAAGCCGTCAAAAGAGCCGTATTCATCCAAAACACCTGCAATATGGATGCTTTTTGTCCTGAAAAGATTTAACGCTTCAAGGCACGACGTTGTCTCGCTAACGAAGTGCATTTCGCTCAATAAATTGCGGACGCTAAACTTTTCTTCCGAACCCGAGGCCGCCATCAGAAGCTCTTTCGTCCTAACGATGCCGAGAACCTGCGTCGTATCCTTGTCGATGACGGGATATCTTGAATGTCCCGCCCTTGCGACGATTTCGCGGACGTCGTCGAGGGTGCTGTTGACGTCGACAAATTCGACATCCGTTCTGTGAGTCATGATCGTTTTGACATCCCTGTCGCCCAGACGAATAACGCGGCGAATGACGTCGTGCTCTTCATCTTCGATGGCGCCGCTTTCGACTCCCTCGGCGATGACGGCCTTGATTTCCGTTTCCGTAACGCCTTCTTCCCTTGGCGTAATTCGTAAAAAGGCAAGTAAAACTTTTGCAGAGCCTTCCAGCAAGATAACCAAAGGCGCGCAAATCCTTGTCAGCGCGGCCATGGGTCTGGCGACTGCCATGGCCCATTTTTCGGAATTGTTCAGCGCCAGTTGCTTGGGAACGAGTTCGCCGATCACGACCGAAAAATAAGTTATGAGGGCAACGACCAGCGTTACCGCTAACGCCTCGCCATGCGGGGCGATAAAGGGAATTTCGTTTAAAGGATCCTTAAGGTTATCCGCCACGGTCGCGCCGCCATAGGCGCCAGCCAAGGTCCCGACCAGCGTAATGCCGACCTGAACTGCCGATAAAAAGCGGCCGGAATTTTCTGCAAGGTTTAAGGCAATAGCCGCAGATTTTTTACCCTCCTTGGCATAGTGCCGCAACAAAGGCCTGCTTGCCGAGACTATCGCCATTTCGGATAGGGCGAAAAAGGCATTGAGGAGGAGAAGAAAGGAGATAACGACTATTTCAGCGGACATGCTCGTTTGGCTATTGTGCATTTACGGACGGAAAACCGTGCCACGCGTTTTAAGGGTACGCAGCACACCGTCTTCTAACTTCGTCGTATACAATTACGGTAAAACGATTAACGCTGTCAACGGCATCTCTTCTGTTCGACATGCAATTAGGGTTATTGAGGCGTTTTAATGCGTCGCGGGAAGGAACCGGATAAAGTTAAGTTCCAAAAACATCCGTGAACCCCCCCCAATAATGCTTGAAAACATTGATTTTGGGACATTTTCCAAGTAATATGATCCATCTTTCGCAAGGCAGATAAAAATCGCCTAATAGAGGTTGTATGTTGAAGATTGCAGTAACCCGATAATCTGGCTCCATAATTTGGGCTCGGTTATCGACGTGTACGAGGTGTCGGCAAGCATCGTGGATGCTTGTCCGGTTTTGTGCAACCGATTGCTGCATCGGAATCATCAACATGAATATCTCTAAACTGGAACAGAGGACGCTGCATGTCCTCGCCAAAGGCGGCCGCATCGTTTACTATCGGAACATCGTGGGCCGTATCGACGCCGTCGAATGCTATACGCGCGAAGGATATGTTCTTTGCGACTGCACGATGGAAATCTTCAGAAAGCTGAAAAATAAACGGCTTATATCGTCAAAAGACGGCCAGCCCTACCATATCAACAGGGCAGGGCTGCACGCTGTGCGTTCGCAGCTTGATAATCGCTAATCCTTACCCTTGCGACAGGCATAACCTGCTTGCCGCAAGGGGATCGATTATGTTTTATGCGGCATTCAGGTTTTGCAGGAAACCATCTACGGTTGTTTTCAGTTTCTCAGCTTCTTCTGAAAGCTGGCTGGCTGCGGTCAAAACCATCCCAGCTGCAGAACCTGTTTGTTCAGCTGCTTGCGCGACGCCTGAGATGTTTCGAGAAATCTCGTCTGTGCCTTGCGCGGCTTGACCGACATTGTTTGAGATTTCTCCCGTAGCGGCGACTTGCTCTTGAACCGCCGCTGCCACAGCGCCGGCAACTTGGCTGATATGGCCTATTGACGTGTCAATAATCTCAATAGCTGAAACGGTCGAGGCCGTTGCTTGTTGAATGCCGCTGATTTGACCGGAGATTTCTTCTGTCGCTTTTGCTGTTTGAGAGGCAAGGCTTTTTACTTCATTCGCAACAACGGCAAAGCCTTTCCCTGCATCGCCCGCGCGCGCAGCTTCAATCGTCGCGTTAAGCGCTAAAAGGTTTGTCTGCCCAGCAATTGCTTGAATCAATTTTACAACTTCGCCGATCTTTTCCGAGGCTTGCGATAAATCTCCAACGGTTTCTTTCGTTGATCTGGCTTGGTCGACGGCCTCAGAAGCCATTTGCGAAGCTTTGGTGACTTGCTGGCCAATTTCTTTAGTCGAGGCGGTCATCTCTTCCGTGGCTCCTGCAACCGCCTGAACATTAGCGGACGCTTGCTGCGTCGCTGCTGCAACGGTCGAGCTTTGTTGCTGGGTTTCTTGCGCTGTTGAGGCCATCGTGGACGCGCTCGACTGCAACTCGGTAGCCGAAGACGCGACGGTCGAAATAATGCCCTTGATTACGCTTTCAAAGTCATGGACAAGTTGCGCAATGCGTTCGCCGCGCTTAGCTTTCGCTTCTGCGTCTGCGCGTTGAGCGGCATCGAGTTCTTTGGCTTTTATCATGTTTTGTTTAAAGATAAGGGTCGTCTGCGCAATCTCGCCGATTTCATCCTTTCGGTCTGTTCCAAAAATATCGGTTTGCAGATGCCCGTCTGCTAGCTTTTCAAGGCAACTCTTAATGGAATGAATAGGTTCGACAACGCCCTTCTTTGAAATAAACAGGCCGAGCGCAAGCCCCGACAGGATTCCGCCCAATGCGCCAAAGATAACAACGTTCATCAAAATATCTGAAAGTTCTTTAGCGTCTACATCAAGCTTATCGCTATGCGCGCTTAGCTCTGCGTTTAGTTGTGTGATTAAATCTGTGACATGCGTCGCCTTTTTGCGAGCCGCGACGACGGCTTCGTAGATTTCATGCTGATCTGAGGTTTGAGCGATATTCTTATGTTTTTCTGCAAGAGAAAAAGTCTTGTCGAACATTTTTTCATACTCAACATACGCTTTTCGATCTCTTCAATCTTGTTTCTCTGTTCCGTCGTGCTTTTTTCTTTCAACGCGTCAATGCGTTCAGAAAACTGTTTTTTGTAGTTTGGGATAATAGATACGATTTCTTCGATTTCGCCGGGCGCTGCAGCAGCGCGGTATTCTCCGCGACTTATGGCTAAAATAGAAATATAGGCCTGCGCTCCAAGCCGGATTTGCTTTCCGCTTTCATTAAGTTGTTCGGCAGAAGAAGTAATTTGCTTAAGACCGTAAGAACCAAGAAACGCAATCAAACCAGCCGTACAGCCGAGCAAAACTATAATAGAGAGAATTTTGGTGGAAATTTTAAGATCGGCAAGACGCATGATGGGCTCCATTGGTTTTTAGTGAGACAGAGAGGACGAGAGTTTTTCTCTTTGATTTAAGAGAGAAAAGACGGAACGAATCGATCTTCGCTATGGCAGCGGAGAGTTCATACTGTGCTAAAGGAACCATGCTTCTGATCTACCTTTTTGCGAGCATGTCAGAGAAGGTGAGTATCAATACAAGTCTTGTCATAGTCAATAAATATGATAATTTAAAAAATTTTTTTCGTTGGGTGTGTTTTCAATGTACACAATCTGTTTCAGAAAAAGCGAGATTTTAGCCAAAAGCAGAATCACAATTTTGTCTGTCAATCTTGATCTTTTTATTGTCGGTTATAGCGTGTTGCATCCGACAGCCTAGAAGCGCGAAGCGCAAGGCGCAAGGCCGTGCATACAGGGGCATTTATAGAAACAGCGATTGCCAAAAATATTCAAAGCCCAAAAAACGGTCGAGGAAGGAACGCCGTTTGGCTGATGGTTGTGGCATAATGCTTCTTTTCAGACGAGCGATAAGAGTCAGTGTGCCGAGCAGTTGCACCCACACTTGCTTGTCGTGTCATTGCTCTTTTACTTCGCCTCGTTGGCAAGAAGTTTTTTCAATTCTTCAGCGGCGAGGATTTTGCCGACGACCTTTACTTCGCCATCGACGACGAGCGCCGGGGTCATCATTACGCCGAACGACATGATCTTTTCAATGTCGGTGACCTTCTCGATTTCATAAACAACACCGAGGTCTTTGGCCGCGTGTTCGACGGCTTCGCTTAAGGCTTTGCACTTAGGGCAACCTGTGCCGAGGATTTGAATTTTCATGATTTTTTCCTTTTGATTGTATTAGCTGAAGAAAGCATTAAAGAGAAAGCCGACGCCAAGGATGCCGCAAGCGACAACGCCGAAATAAACCGCGATTAGCCGCAGAGTTAAAACCTTTCGAAGAATAATGGCTTCGGGAAGGGAAAGGGCCGTGACAGACATCATGAACGCCAGCACAGTACCAAGCGCGGCGCCTTTGCCGAGCAAGGCCTCAACAACCGGAATGATCCCCGCCGCATTGGAATACATGGGCACACCAACGGCAATTGCCGCCGGAACCGACCACCAAGCATCCTTGCCCATGATGGAGGCTAAAAGCTCGGCTGGCGCATAGCCGTGAATAAAGGCCCCCGCCGCAATGCCTGCGATCATCCATGGCCAGACTTTGCCGACGATCTCGCGGACGGCCCCAAGGCCTTCCTTGATGCGGTCAACGGAGGTCATCTTTTCAGAAGGCGACGCAACGGCTCCGGCGCGGGCGTTTCGTACCCAATTTTCCAGCCAGCCTTCAAGGTGAAAACGGCCAATGACCCAACCCGCAACAATGGCGATGCCCAAACCGAACGCAAGATAAGCGGCGGCCACTTTCCAGCCCAGAAGACCGAACAAAAGGCCAAGGGCGACTTCATTGACCATAGGGGCCGAGATCAAAAAGGAAAGGGTCACGCCAAGGGGAACACCCGCCGAAACAAAACCGATAAAAAGTGGCACTGCCGAACAAGAACAAAACGGCGTAACGATTCCAAGGCAAGCCGCCGCGATATTGCCAAGACCCTCATTCTTGCCAGCCAGCATGGCGCGGGTGCGTTCCGGTGAGAAGAAACTGCGAATAACTCCCATGACAAAAACAACGAGCGTCAAAAGCATCAAAACTTTGGGAGTATCGTAAAAGAAAAAAATAACCGCTTCGGTTAAAGGCGTTCCCTTTTCTATGGGGAGCAACGAAACGATCCATTCCGAAAAGGGGACGAGTTGGCTGTAAAGAACAAACCAAAGCGCAATGGCGGCAAGCGTTGCTACAATCCAAGCGGCGGAGGAACCTTTTTTGATCGGGGCTTCCGCGACAGCAGCCTCGAATTGGCACTGACACTTCATGCTGTTTTCCTTTTGGACGGCTTTTCAAGGCTAAGAGCTGCTTCGATTAACGCAATGAGCTGCTTGGAGAGTTCAGGATTCCGGCGATACCGCACCCATTGAGCATCGCGCCGATCCACGACGAGGCCAGCTTTCTTGAGAGCGGTCATATGGCGCGACATGGTGGACTGGCCTTTGTCCAGCACCTCCATAAGCTCGCACACGCAATGCTCCCGCCCGTCCCACATAAGGCGCACAGCCTCAAAGCGGGTCGTCTCAGCAAGAGCGGAAAGGATTTTGATGGTCTGATTCATGGGATATTTATGCACAATCAGGCATATGCACGCAAGCGGATATTGCCAACGCATCGCCCAGTGGCGGTCCGGGGGCACCCGCAGCCCTCCTTCGCCAAGGTTATGGATGGCAGCCCCCCCTTTTTTTGCTTCGTCTGGCGGGGTGGAGGTAACTGGCACGACAATTACTATCGAGCTAATGCATTGTTCCGTTTAATTTTTTTGTGGTTACGGGTGCTGTGCCATAAACTTTTTCCAAATGGCAAAAGCCTCTTTGCAAAGCTGAAGTTCGGGTGTTTCTGTTCCATCAACATCGACCGTATATCCGCGCGTCGTGAATTGATAGCACAACGTCTGCGGGCAGATGGCTTTGAAGCTCGCCTTGCCGCCCTTGAAGGTAATAAGTCGCTCCGGAAGGGCAAGGTTAGGGCACGATGACACAGGGGGGGGTATTGATGGAAAACCGCCGAACCAATTCTAGAACGCGACCCCCACCTTGATTCTTGTCGGCGCACGCTTTTTTAGAAAATACGGAAGGCTTAAATGACTAAGAAAACTAACAAAATGCCCATTTCAACCACTCCTGAGGGCTTCCCACAGCCTCCGGCAACGCTCCCTCCGGCACAGGTCGAACTCTGGAACGCTTTTGTCTCGTCGTTTCCAAGCGACTATTTTAGGACAAGCGATCTTCCCCTTATCACTGAGCTTTGTCGCGCCGTAGCAACGGCGGATTTTTTGGCTTCAAGAATCGAAAGCACACACGCGACTCCTGAGGAACTTAAGCGGCTTCTCGCTTTGCGCGATGTCGAAAGTCGTCGCGCGGCAAGCCTATCGAAGGCTTTGCGGGCCGCACCGTCGGCGAGATATGACAGGCAACAAACCGGCGTTGAACTGCGAAAGACCAGAACGCCTTGGGCTGAAAATCCGTTTGCGCAGTTTGTCAATCCGCCGCGCGGAGAAACCTGAGAAATTCGGGGCTGGCGCTTTTGTCCCTCCTTGGCCCGCCGCCTCGTACCGCCCGCGTCTGGGCAAAAAGGGAAAGTCCGCCGTTGCGAGGCGCCCGGCGGGCTTTTTCATGCCCAAGATTAACCCTCTTTTGCTGATTGCCCTTTGGAAACAATGGGGCGTTTTCCTGTTCGTCTTCCATTCTCCTGAAACTATTAACTGAAATGTACTTCTGACCCAAAATCCCATAAAATGCCAACAAAGAACGTTTGGGGATTATTATGGTTGTCACAAAAACTACTTCTCCGGCTCCTAGCCGCATGGCGCAATTTATTGCTTCGGCAAGGAACGTTTGTGCGGTTCCGGGAGTGTTAGGAATCCGCGCGTATACTTATGTTGAGGATAGGCTGTTTTCCTCAAAAAATTCTGAAGCCAACCGGGCACAACAAGAACACCGCGCCCGCGTAACGTCTCCCGAATATATTGAAGAGCAAAAACGACAAAATTCTGCTTTTGAGGAGAACAGAAAAACGATTATAAAGTCTACTGAGGAAATTCAAAAAATATTGTATGGCACCACCGCTACAGAAGACGGCCCGACTGACCACGGTGATATTCAGAACCAATCGACAGTGTATCGCCGTTGTGATTTACAGTGAGCTTCTAGCCTAAGTGAAGACGCTTTTGTATTCTCTGTTTCGCGTCGCTGCACATCGTTTTGACGACCCGTTTTGCGCCTGGTCTTTGCGGGCCGTCATTACACCAATATTCGCCGGATTCGACGGCTTTATTCAAAAACTTATATTCCGCTTCAACTATTGTCCCCTTTGTTGCCGCCAACAACGTAAAACCCGAAACGCTCGTTAAAACCGATAGGCAAATGAGTTGTCCGGATTCTGCCGTTGCCATAGTTCCGGCGACGCCAACAGCGGCAAAAACGCCTGCGACAAAAACGTTCGTCCAGAAATCTTTTTCTTTGGTGACTTTGTCCAGTTCGTTCGATCCGCATTTTTCCGATTTATTCATGTCCTTTTGCGTAACAAGAACACCCGCTTTCGATTCTTTGAGCCGGTCGATTTCGCCTTTCAAAATTCCCTCAAATTCCGGGGAATTATTTGGGTTTTCTAAGGCGCTTGCCATTTCTATGATCTTTTGAGAAATGTCTTTGCTCGCGACGTTCAGTTTTTCGATGACGTTTCTCGCTTCGATTATTTGATGCGGCTCGAATAAAATGCCCTGTGCTTCTTGTTGGGCGATTTCTATGTTCTTCGTTATTGCCGTATAGAAGGAGGAGAACTCTTTCCTCAGCTTGTGCTCTTTTTGATCCTGCGTCATTTCCAGAGGCTCTTTTCTTATGGCGGCAACATTTTGAGACATTCAAAGCGCTCCAAGAAATTCGCATAAAAGCAATAGACCGTATTCTACACGAAAAAGGCGAAAGTAATAACGAAATCAATGGTTTATAGAGTATTAACGTTTTTTGGCACGTTAACCATGCCGGGGATTTTACGGTGAAAAGACAAGGGTGGGGCGCTGCTTTTCTTGTCGATTTATCGGGCAAACAATTACGTCGAGAGGTTCTGTGGGGGTTTTAAAGGCCGAAATCCCGTTTCCAAAGGAAGGAAAAGACCATAAATTTTATGTGGGGTATTAGGATGGGTATTTTATAAAACGAACCGTAACTTATTGATATTGTTAACGTAATGG